>JACCVQ010000214.1 GCA_013698095.1 Chloroflexota bacterium | reverse complement strand
ACCCGACCCGCCGGTGTCGCGGAACCCGGCGGCGGAGCCCGTCCGGTAGCTGCCGTCACCGCGCCAACCCGGCTCCATTCGCCATGGCTGCCCCGAACCGACCAGCCCGGCGAACCGCTCGGCGCCGATCTGCTCGCGCGGCGACGGCCGGGGCCGGGCCTGGGAGCGGTGGACGCCTTCTTCGTCGCGCCAGCGGAGCTCGGCGGCAACCTGCTCGCCGCGGAGCATCGAGTCGACGGTCTCGGCGACGTCGGCGTGGACCGTGACCCGCTCCCGATCGATGATCTCGATGATCACGTCGAACGTCGGCGGCGCCTTGCGCTCGAGAACGCTCTTCTGGGTCCGCCGGCGGCGCGCCTCCTCGTCGCCGAGGGTCACGCTCTGGATCCCGCCGATCAGGTCCGACAGGGTCGGGTTGAGCATCAGGTTGTCGAGGTTGTTGCCGTGGGCCGTGCCGATCAGCTGGACGCCGCGCTCGGCGATCGTCCGGGCCGCCTGGGCCTCCAGCTCCGTCCCGATCTCGTCGATGACGATGACCTGGGGCATGTGATTCTCGACCGCTTCGATCATCACCTCGTGCTGGAGCGACGGCGTCCGGACCTGCATCCGGCGGGCCTTGCCGATCGCCGGATGCGGGATGTCGCCGTCGCCGGCGATCTCGTTGGAGGTGTCGACCACGACGACGCGCTTGCCCATGTCGTCGGCCAGAACGCGGGCGGCCTCGCGCAGCATCGTCGTCTTGCCGATGCCCGGCCGGCCCATGATCAAGATCGATTTCCCGCTCTCGACGAAGTCCTCGATGATCTCGATCGTGCCGTAGACGGCCCGCCCGATCCGGCATGTCAGCCCGACGATCTTGCCGTTCCGGTTGCGGATCGCGCTGATCCGGTGGAGGGTGCGCTCGATCCCGGCTCGGTTGTCGTCGCCGAAGCTGCCGATGTGCTCGACGACATGGGCGATGTCGGTTTCGCCGATCTCGCGGTCGAGGAGCATCACCTCGCTGTCCGGGAAGCGCGCCTCGGGGCGGCGGCCCAGGTCCAGCACGACCTCGATCAACGCCTCCTTCTCGGGCAACGCGTGGACGGCATCGACGATCTCCCGGGGCAGGGCCTCCAGGAGCGCGTCGAGGTTGTCGATCGATTCGCGGTGGCGGTCAGCGGTCAAGCCGGGCCCTCCCTCAGGGATCGTCGGTTCGCGGGTCATCGGACACCCGCCGGCACGAGGGCCGGCTCGGCGACACGCACCAGGGTGTCCTTCATCAGCAGCGTCACGTTCGCGATCGTACCGAAGCCGGCGTCTTCGAGCCGCCGATCGATCGGCGCCTCATAGGTTCGGACCGGTGCGATCACGCCGGGACTGCGATGGCCGGCGTCGCGTTCGCTTCGTGAACGGATGACGCCGAGCGCGAATTCGGTCAGGTCGGTCACGTCGGCGTCGGGCCGGGCGAGGAGCTTCAGGTAGTGAGGTTGGTCCTCCTTGGCAACGCCGATCTGGACGAACGCATTGAGACCGGTGCCGTCCTTGGCGGCCTTCGTCCCGTCGGGGCTCTCCTGGACGAACGCCTCGACGTCGGCGAAACGCAGGATCGGGGCGAGGCTGGACCGCGGCACCCGCCAGTTCGTGCCCTGCCGTTCCCAGTCCGGAAGGCGGATCCCCTCGAGTCGCTGGATTGGCTGGGGGGTCGCTGCGCCATACAGCCTGGCCAGCGGGAGCGCGTCGAGCTGGCCGACCGGGCGGATCCCGCGGGCGCGAGCACGCTCGTCGGTCCAGGCCTTGGGCAGGGCAAGATCGCCTGGGCGATGCAGGATCCGTTCATCGCCGTAGCGGGCGAACCCAGCCTGCATGAACAACTCGACGTTGCCGTCCTGATCGGTGCACGCGACGTGGAGCCGCCACGGGCCGCGCTTGTTCGCCTCGCGGACCACCTGGTTCACGAGCCGGAACCGGATGTCGCCGGCCTGCCCCGAGCCGATCCCATCGAGCTCCACGATTGTCCACTCGTCGCGGACGGTGTCGCGCTCGACCCGGATCAGTCCGGACAGCCGGCCACCCTCGTCGTAGACGTACATCAGGTCGTGCGGCTGGAAGGCACCGAGCGGCAGCCGGAACAGGCTGAACACGCCGATCGGGCGGCCACTGACGGGCAGGCCCAGGGAGCGGGTCCCGGCAGACTCGTCCTGGCACAGGCGCGACAGCTCGCCGAGGGCGGCGAGGTCCGTCAGGCGGGCGACCCGGACCTTGCCGGTTGACGCCGAGCGCGGCGCACGGGCGCTCGTCACGTCGCGTTCCGCGCGCGGCGTGTCGGGTGGGGCCGACGGCCGCTGCCCTCGCCCGGGTCGTCGTGCTCGCTCGCCATCGCAGCCACGAGGCGGTGGAAGCGGGTCTCGCCGGCAAGCTCGGGATGGAACGCGGTCGCGATCACGTTCCGCTCGCGGACGGCGACGATCCGCCCGTCCTCGAGGCGGCCAAGGATGTCGACGTCAGCGCCAACCGACTCGATGACCGGCGCCCGGATGAACACGGCGTGGACGAGCGTGTCGCCGAGGACCGGGACACTGAGCTCCGCCTCGAACGAGTCGAGCTGGCGTCCGAACGCGTTGCGCTCGACGATCACGTCGAGGAGCGGCAGGACCGGCGCCTCGCCGCCGACGATCTCGCGCGACAGGACGATCATCCCGGCGCACGTCCCGAACAGCGGGGCTCCCGTCGCGGCCAGGTCGAGGATCGGCCCGGCGAGGTCCCAGCGCTCGATCAGGTGGCGCATCGTCGTGCTCTCGCCGCCCGGCAGAATCAGCCCGGACACGCCCTCGAGGTCCTCCGGCAGGCGCACCGGGACGCCCTCGACCCCGATCGCGTCGAGCGTCTCGAGATGCTCGCGGAACGCCCCTTGCAGGGCGAGGACGCCGATCTTCATAGCGGTGTCGTCGGCCGGCCGCGGCTCAAGCCGCTGCCTACCAGCCGCGGACCGCGAGTCGTTCCTGCTCCGGGATCGCTTCCATCGCGATGCCGCGCATCGGGGCGCCGAGACCCTTCGACACGTCGGCGATGATCTTCGGGTTGTCGAAGTGGGTCGTTGCCTGGACGATGGCGTTGGCCATCCGGGCCGGATCCTCGCTCTTGAAGATGCCCGAGCCGACGAACACGCCTTCCGATCCGAGCTGCATGACGAGCGCCGCATCGGACGGGGTGGAGATGCCACCGGCGACGAAGTTCACGACCGGCAGCTTGCCGTCCGCCGCGACCTGCTTGACCAACTCGTACGGCGCCTGGAGCTCCTTGGCCGCCACGAACAGCTCGTCCTCGCGCATCGTCTGGAGCCGGCGGATGGCGCTCAGCACATCGCGCAGCTGGCGCACGGCCTCCACGACGTTGCCGGTCCCGGCCTCGCCCTTCGTCCGGATCATCGCCGAGCCTTCGTTGATCCGGCGGAGGGCCTCGCCGAGGTTCCGGCAACCGCACACGAACGGGACCTTGAAGGCGTGCTTGTCGATGTGGTTGACCTCGTCGGCCGGGGTCAGGACCTCGGACTCGTCGATGTAATCGACGCCGAGCGCCTCCAGCACCTGGGCCTCGACGAAATGGCCGATCCGAGCCTTGGCCATCACCGGGATCGAGACAGCCGCCATGATCCCCTCGATCATCGACGGGTCGCTCATCCTGGCCACGCCGCCGGCGGCGCGAATGTCGGCCGGGACGCGCTCGAGGGCCATGACGGCGACGGCGCCGGCATCCTCGGCGATCTTTGCCTGGTCAGGGGTGACGACGTCCATGATGACGCCGCCCTTCAACATCTGGGCGAGCCCCTTCTTCGTCGCCCAGGTGGACGTCTCGACGGTCATGGCAGTGTGGCTCCGGTGTCACTGCGCGGGGTCTGCCGGCCGGGCTGGCCGCGGGGTCGTCGCCCGTTCGAGTCGGCCGGGCCGCCTCGCGCGCTCGGATTATGGCACGCGCGTCCCGGGACCCCACGGGCTGGGGCGCGTTCGGGCCACGTCGCCGGCCCGTGTCGGCAGGCCGACAGGTCGTTCCGTGCAACGCAATCCGCCCCGAGCCGTCCCCTGCGTGTCGGCAGGACGGATCCGATCAACCGGGACCGGACCACCGCATCACAGCGGCGCAGTTGACGCGCGAAAGGAACCACGATGCGCAAGTACATGGCCCTGCCGATTGCAGGAATGCTCGCCCTGACGATCGCGGCGCCGGCCCTGGCCGGAGCAAGCGTGACGAACACGAGCGGCGGTGGCGAGACGATCTACGGCGTGTGGTCCAGCGAGGGGACGATGGGCTACGTCTTCCTCGGCGAGGAGACTGGCCACGGCGGGTTCGGCGAGATCTACCTGGAGAGCGGCGAGTGGGTCGCCTGCGAACCCTCCGTGGAGAACGCGGCCGGCAACACCAAGTCGAGCCCCCAGGACACAGGTCCCGCAGACGAATTCCGCGGCTTTGTCGGCACACGAACGTACGGCCGGGCCTTCGACCTGACGATCAGCCTGTCCCGTCGGCTCGAAACCGGTAGCGCGACCGGTTTGGTCGAGCTCGTCACCGAAACCGTCAACGAGTGCGAAGGCATCTTCGGCGAGCCGACCAGCCAGATCGCGCCGCTGGATGTGGACCTCATCGGAGTCGGATCGCTGGCCAGCTTCCGCGGCAGCGGCCACTACAAGATGCCGTCGGAGTTCAACGGCCACGAAAACTACCGCGGCACGGAACGTGCGGCGACGGGCTCGGTCGTCGTCGGCGATGCCATCGACACCACCCTCGACTTCGGCTCCATGAGCAGGGTCACCTGGACCCAGCACACGAACGGCGGCTGATCCGCCGGAATGACCAACCGGGCCCCCCCGGGCGCGTCAGCGCTCGGGGGCCGTCGCGTTGTGCTCGCCGGGGTTCGGAGAGACCGGCGCTCGGGAGCGGGACGGCCGTCGCTGCACGGCGGCGTGGCTGCCCGCCGGATTCGGCCCCGCGCCGGACTGATCAATGTCGTTGATCATCGCGACGCCAGTCGAGCGTGGCACTCCCGCCCAACCTGCCCGGCCGCGGTCGATCCTCAGGAGCGCGCTGCGTGCTCGGGCGCGGACTGATCAACCTCGCTGATCGGCGCCGGCGATCATGAGCCGCGTGGGATCCTCGCTCGACCTAGCGGGCGACGGTCCGGATGACCCCTGACATGAGCTTCGTCGCCCGCCGGGCGGCGGTCGGCGAGAGGCGGCTGAGCGCCTCGATCAGCTCCAGGACGTCGTCGTCCGGCAGCGAGCCGAGCAGGTGGACAAGGCGCAGCACGGTCTCATCGGACACCTCGCCGAGGAGCCGCATCCCGCGCTCGAGCTCGCGCGGGGCGAGCTTCGGGATCAGCCCGACCGATCGATCGAACAGCCGGACGAAGGCGTTGAACGAGACGAGCCAGTCGTGGAGGCCGGCCAGCTCCTCGTCGGCCGGATGGCGGGCAGCCAGGGCGCCCGCCTCGGCCGCGGTCGTCGCGATGACCTCGACGATCGGGTCGCCCTCGCGGACCTTGCGCTCGGCGATGACCCGGGTGAACCACTGCCAGTGATCGCCCACGGCGACGTAAGCCGTACCGGCCGGCCCGCGCCGTCCGACCCGGCGCGGCTCGGACACGCGCTCCACGATCCCCCACGCCTCGGCGTCGGTCAGGGCCAGGCTCGCCGCCCGGTGCGACAGGCCAAGTGCTTCCCGGATCTCGCGCTCCGTCAGCGGCTCGCTCCGGACCATGAGGTAGGCGTGGACCCGCCCGATCGCGGGCGCGACGCCCCACGACGCGCTCATCTCGCCCCAGGCCTCGGCGAACTGGAGGCGGACCTGCTCGGCCGGTGTCGCGAGCGAACGGGGCGGGGCGACACCGTCGGAAGAAACTTGCGACTTGACAGTAGCTTGTTTGTTCGTCATAACTTGCTATGTCAGAGTAGCACGACAGGTGAGCATGATGACAGCGAGCGCGACCGATGCAGGAGCAAGGTCTGTCCACGCAGACAGAGCCGCGGCGCCCACGGCCATTGAACGACCCGGACGTTGGATCGGAGGGCTCCTCGGTGCCATCGCGTCCCTCGCCCTTGTCCCGATCTCCCTCATCATCGAGCCGGCGCAGGCCGATGGAGATCTCGGCGTCCTCGCATCACTCGGCCTCCTTGGCTCGCCCGTTGGCTTCGTCCTCGGCCGTGAGGCCTTTCCTGAAGCGCGATCAGGCGGCTGGCGACATGCCCTCGGCATCGGCCTGTTGGTCGGGCTGGCGGCACCGCCGCTCGGCCTGATCGTCATCGCCCTGCTGAGCTTGCTCCTGCCCGGCACCGGGATCGCGCCGGATCCGCTGAGCACGAGCGGCCTGTTGATCCTCACTCTCGGGATCCCGTACTCCTTCCTCGCCCTTCCGGTGACCCTCCCGGTCGGCCTGCTGTGGGCCGTGCTCGTCCGGCTGGTGGCGGTGGGACTGCCGGCTCGGCTCCGCGTCCCGCCGCCGCTCGATCGTGTCGGCGTCCGGCATGCCGTCCTGATCGTCGTCGTCGTTGGCTGTGCTCAGGTGGCGCGACACGCCGGGGCGCTCTGATGGCGCGGATCGCCATCACAGGCGGAACCGGCTTCGTCGGTCGCCGCCTCGCTCAGCGACTCCGGGCCGGCGGTCATGACGTGCTCGTCCTGGGACGGGCCGGTTCGCTGGAAACGGGCTTCATCGATTGCGAGGCGGTCGTTCACTGTGCCGGCATCAACCGCGAGATCGGGACGCAGACATACCAGGCCGTCCATGTCGAGTACACCCGCGAGGTCGTTGCGGCGGCGCGGCGTGCGGGCGTGACCCGGATCGTCATGCTCAGCTTCCTGCGCGCCCGCCCCGGATGCGGATCGAGCTACCACGAGTCAAAATGGGCGGCCGAGGAGATCGTCCGCGGCTCCCGCCTCGAGTGGACGGTGCTGAAGGCGGGCGTCATCTACGGGCGCGGCGATCACATGCTCGATCACCTCAGCCGCGCGTTTCACACGCTCCCGCTGTTCGGACTCGTCGGGTTCCGAAGTCAACCCGTTCGACCTGTCGCCGTCGACGATGTTGCTCACGTCCTCGCCGCCGCCGCACTCGGCGACCCGCGGTTGACGACACGGACATTCGCGGTCCTCGGGCCCGACCAGCTGCTCCTCGCCGACGCGGTTCGACAGGTGGCCGACGTCGCGGGCCGCGGTCCGTGGTTCATTCGGTTGCCGGTCGCCGTCCATCGCCTCATCGCGACCGCCGCGGAGCTCGTGATGACAGTCCCGCTGATTTCCCGTGCCCAGGTCCGGATCCTCGCCGAGGGGATCGTCGAACCGCTGCCGGCCGCCGACGGGTTGCCGGTCGACCTGCTGCCGGCGACGCGGTTCGACGAGGCGTCGATCCGGGCCGGGCTCCCCCCGGCCGGCGGGTTCGGCCGACAAGACCTGCGCTGCTGTCGGGTGTCGGGATGATCGAACTGTTGTTGGCTCTTGCGCTCGCCAGCGCAGTGCCGTTGGGACTGCTCGCCGCGATCGACCTGCTCCTCGACCGTCCGGGCGCCCTCCATGGACTCGCCCCGATCATCGCGATCTCCGCTGGCCTGGGCATCCTCGCGCTCGCCACGGGACGCGGGCCCGCTTCGGCACTCCTCATCGTGCCCTGGTGGCTCGTCGCGGCCGCGGTCGGCCTGGCGTCCGTCCGGCTCGTTCTGCGCGATGTCACGTCGGGTCGTCTCCTTGGCGAGCCGTGGCGCCTCGCTGTCGCCGCGGCCGGTGGGTTCCTCGCCCTCGGCGCGACGTGGCTCGTGGTCGACCGAGCAGCCTTCCGGCCGTTCGGATTCGACCAGACGATCGTGCTGTTGACCGCCGTCCACTTCCACGTTGCTGGATTCGTCCTGACCCTCGCCGGAGCGCTGGCGGCGCGCCAGCAGCCGGGGATCGCCATCCATGCGCTCGTCGCGGGCCTGATCGTGGGCATGCCGCTGACCGCGCTGGGGTTCTTCGGCTACCCGCTCCTGAGCTGGGTCGGCGCGCTGCTCGTCGCGACGGGAGGGATCGGGGTCGGGCTGGTCCTGATCATGATCTCGCGATCCACCATGGATCGGGTGGCCCGCACGGCCCTCGTTGTCGCTGGCGCGACCCTGTTCCTGACGATGCCGCTTGCCGCGGCCTACGCGACGGGGACGACGTTCGGGATCGGCTTCCTCGACATCCCGGCGATGGCAGCGATCCACGGCGGGCTGAACGTGGTGGGCTTCGCGATCCCGGCCATGATTGGCTGGTCGCGGTTGCGTGGGTCGAACCCATCGATCGAGCATGGCCGGCCATGACGGCCGCGCGACCGGTCCGGCCGGGCGACGTCATCTCGTTCAATCGGCTGCGATCGCGCGAACATCCTCGCGGCACGTACGGCATGAGCCGCCGGATCGTCGTCGCCGGAGGTGCCGGCCACATCGGCCGTCGACTCGCCGCAGTCCTCCTCGATCGCGGCGATGACGTGATCGTGCTCAGCCGCCACCCTGAGCGCGCGACCCGATCCGGTCCCATCCCCGGACGTCTCGAGCGCTGGTCGACTGACGATCCCTCCGGGCTGGCCCGGATCCTCGACGGCGCGGATGCGGTCGTCGGCGTGACTGGCGTCCCGGTCGGGCCGCTCCCCTGGACCCGCCGGCGACGAACAATGATCCGGGCGAGCCGACTCGTTCCGACACGCGCGATCGTTGACGCGATCCGGTTGCTTCCACCGGCGCGCCGTCCACGCGTCCTGGTGAGTGTGTCCGGCACTGACGGCTACGAGGGTCAGGATCAGCTGGCGGCGACCGAGGCGACACCGACGGGCCATGGATTCCTCGCGGACCTGGGCAGGGACTGGGAGGCCGCCGCGGGCAATGCCGAGGACCTCGGCGTCAGAGTTGCGATCACCCGCATCGGCTACGTCCTCTCGCCCGACGCGACGACGATGCGCCTGTTCGCGCTGCCCTTCCGTCTCGGTCTTGGTGGCCCGCTGGGATCCGGGCGGCAGTGGTTCAGCTGGGTCCACATCGAGGATGTCCTGGGCCTGCTGATGCTGGCGATCGACGATCCGCGCCACCGCGGCCCGATCAACGCGGTCTCACCTGAGCCGGCGCGGGCAGCAGACGTCGCAGCAGCGATCGGCGCGGCCCTCCATCGACCGTCCTGGCTGCCGATGCCCGCCGCGTTGATCCGGCTGATCATGCGGGAGTCATCGATCCTCGCCCTCGGGAGCCGTCGGATCGTGCCGGCCGGCGCCCTCGCGCTGGGCTACCGGTTCCGCTGGACCGACCTGCGTGCGGCCATGGCGGACGTTCTCCGGCCCGGCGACCAGCGAGTCCGTGCCAGCCGGTCGGTGAGATGATCCGGCCCGCGGCGCGAGTCTGGATCGCATGCCTCCTCGCCGGCGCGAGCGGCGGCGTCCTCACGCTCGTGCTCCCGCCGCTCGGCTTGCTGCTCGTGGCCGCCGGTGCCCTTCCCGCGGTTGTGAGCGACACCCGGTACGCGGCCCTCGGCGGCCTCCTGACCGGTCTCGGCGCCACGTGGCTCGTCCTGATTGGAGCAGCGAACGCCCGCTGCGAGTCGTTCAACTCCTTGCCCGGCCAGGAGTGCGTCGGTCCCGATCTCGGGCCGTGGCTGACCATCGGCGGGGCGATGCTGGCGGCCGGCGTCCTGCTCTCGGTCGGCGTGCTGGTCCGGGGTCGTCGATCCTAGTTGCCGCCACCGACAGCGAGGGCTACGGACGCCGACCTGGGTCAGCAGGTGGCCCTCTGCGGTCGAGCTCCTCACGCAAAGCGCCCAGGATCTCGAGCTCGATCCGATCCTTGGGTCGCCCGGCTGCGCGCTTCATCGCCATCAGGTCGTCGAGACTTGCCACGAGCAGAGGTACGCCGTGGACGGTTGCCCGCACGGCGTGGACAGCGAGCATCTCGTAGTCGAGTCCCGGATTCGGGTCCGCGAGGAGGTCGAAGTCGCCGAACCGGGTGGACAGGGTAAAGAGACCGCCCGCGCGCAATGTCCGAGCATCGAGCGGTGGCATCGCCGGGGCGTCGGCAGGCAATCCACGCCGGATCGCCGCGACCTCGTCGAGCACGGTCGCGAGCGCTCGCAGGTTGTCCTGATCCCGGGCATAGCAGATGTCCAGGTCGTCCGTGCTCGATGGCGAGCCATGCGATTGGGCGGCGAGGCCGCCAACGACAACGAACCTCACGCCCGACCGTGCAAGCCGGTTGAGAATCTCAGCCGGGTCGAACCGGACCTGCTCGCTCATTCGGCCACCCTCTTGAATGAGCGCCAGAACTCGACCATGTTGCGGTCGTTGGCGATCCCGAGCTCGAGGCGCTCGCTCGGGGTGAGCTCGATCAGGCGGCGGATCACGGTCCGATCGATTCCGATTCCGAGACGCGGCTCGTGCTCCAGCCCGAAGCCGCAACCCTCGAGAAGCCGATCCAGCGTGCCGACGCGCGGATCGACCCGGCCCGACTCGATCCGGGCGATCGTCTCCTGTGCGATGCCGACCTTCGCGGCGAGCTCGCGCTGGGTCAGTCCTGCCCGCGCCCGCGCGTGTTTGACCATGCGGCTGGCCATCGACATGTGAACGACTCCTGATGACGGCAACATCATCAACCCGGAAACCCCTGCGGTCAAGATCGCCACGGAGCATCCTTGACACCATGCCCGTCCTCCGGACCCGCCTCGATCCGGCCAGCGCGGAGACGCGCGCCAACCACGAGGCAATGGCCGCGCTCGTCGCCGACCTCCGGGAGCGCCAGGCTGGGGTGGCGAGACGGGGCGCCGGCGGCGACGACCGCTCCATCGCCCGCCACCGCGAGCGCGGGAAGCTGCCGGTCCGGGAGCGGATCGACCGGATCCTCGACCCGGGCTCGCCGTTCCTCGAGCTCAGTCCGCTGGCCGCGACCGGCCTGTATGACGGCGACGCCCCGAGCGCCGGGATCGTCACCGGGATCGGCCGGATCGAGGGCACGACCTGCGTGATCGTCGCCAACGACGCGACGGTCAAGGGCGGGACCTACTACCCGATGACGGTGAAGAAGCACCTCCGGGCACAGGAGATCGCGCTCGAGAACCGGCTGCCGTGCGTCTACCTCGTCGACAGCGGCGGAGCGTTTCTGCCGCTCCAGGCGGACGTCTTTCCCGATCGCGACCATTTCGGGCGGATCTTCTACAACCAGGCCCGGATGTCGGGCGCCGGGATTCCCCAGGTTGCGCTCGTGATGGGGTCGTCCACCGCCGGCGGCGCGTACGTCCCGGCGATGAGCGATGAGACGGTGATCGTCAAGGGCACCGGCACGATCTTCCTCGGCGGCCCGCCACTCGTGAAGGCGGCGACCGGCGAGGAGGTCAGCGCGGAGGACCTCGGTGGCGGCGATGTTCACACCGCGATCTCCGGGGTCGCCGACCATCTCGCCCTCGACGACGAGCATGCCATCGCCCTCGGCCGCTCGATCGTCGCGAACCTCAACCGCAAGGCCCCGCCAGCGCCCTGGGAGAGGCTGACGCCAGAGCCGCCGGCAGTCGACGAGGCGGGAATCTACGCCGCTGTGTCGGCCGACCCGCGCCGGCCCATCGAGGTCCGCGAGATCATCGCCCGGCTCGTCGACGGGTCGCGCTTCCATGACTTCAAGCCGCGTTACGGCGAAACCCTCGTCACCGGCTTCGCCCACGTCGACGGCTGGCCGGTCGGGATCGTCGCCAACGACGGCATCCTGTTCAGCGCCTCGGCCCTCAAGGGGGCCCATTTCGTCGAGCTCTGCGCCCAGCGCAAGATCCCGCTCGTGTTCCTCCAGAACATCACCGGGTTCATGGTCGGCCGCGAGTACGAGCACGGCGGGATCGCCAAGGACGGGGCGAAGATGGTGACCGCGGTCGCGTGCGCCGAGGTCCCGAAGTTCACGATCCTGATCGGCGGGTCGTTCGGGGCGGGCAACTACGCGATGGCCGGCCGCGCCTACCAACCGCGCTTCCTGTGGACGTGGCCAAACGCGCGAATCTCGGTCATGGGCGGGACGCAGGCGGCGCGGGTCCTGTCGACCGTTGGCGGGCCGTTCGTCGACGACGCGGCACGCGATGCCTTCGAGGCGCCGATCCTCGAGACGTACGAGCGTGAGGGGTCGCCCTACTTCGCCACCGCGCGCTTGTGGGACGACGGCGTGATCGATCCGCTCGACACACGGCGCGTCCTGTCGCTCGGGATCGAAGCGGCGCTCCACGCCCCGATCCCCGACACCCGCTTCGGCATCTTCCGAATGTAGGTCGCGTTCGGGGGTTTCATCGCTCGACGAACGGTGCCGCCGGCACCATGGTCGTCTCATGATGTCACGGGGTGCGCTCCTCACGGGTCTTGGCGTGGTCGGCGCGATCATCCTGGCCGGCTGCAGCATCGGGCCTGGTGGCGGTGGCGGCCCCGCGCCGACCCAGCTCGTCCGGCCGTACCCGGCCGGCTGCGTGGACTTCGACCTCGACGATCGGCGCTGCGCTGCAGTTGTCGCGATCGCCCGACATGAGCTCCGGCTTGACGACCCAGCGGCCACGATCGAGCTCCTGTCCGAGCCGCCGCCCGTCGGGTGTGGCCCGCAGGAGGATGGCACCGTGATCGTCTGCACGCGGTCGGGCGGCCACACCGCCGTGATCGTCCGGTTCGACCCTGCCAGCGGTCCAGCCAGGGAATACCAGTTCCACTGCGGAGTCGGCAGCCAGGGATCGATTGCCTGTCACGAGAACCCGATCATCCGGATCGCAACGCCGATGGACGCCTACCACGACATCCCCTGCGCCGGCGAGGACGCGATCGGCAACCCGACGGGTTGCGCCACCCCGGTGCCCGCCATCGAGGCGAGCGCGCAGTCGGCCGCCAGGCCGCTGACAGTCCCCGCTCTTGACATCCCGATCGACGACGACGGGGCCTACTCGGTTGAGATCGGCCGAGTCGGGATCGTAAACGGGGTGCTCAAGGACGCCCGCGCCAAGCTGTCGGGCGAGACGCTCCCCGACGTGATCCTCCTCGACGGCATCCGGATGGCGCTCGAGCCGATCGACCCCGCCGGCAAGGCCTTCCTGAACATCTACGAGCATGGCTGGACTCCGGGCGTCGAGGAGGCCCGCGTCGTACTCCACTTCCATGTCATCCAGCACGAGCCCGGCGCTGTCCTGCCGATCCGTGACGTGGCCGTTCGCTGACCGGCAGATCGGCGGCTTCGGCGAGGGTGTGATCCGCCCAGGGATCCGGGCTGCGTAGACTGGCGCATCCCCATTGGAGGCGTCGCGATGTTCACGTTCTGGAGTGAAACGCCCGGCCGGCGAGGACGCGAGGTTGCGGCCGACGTGGCGACCTGGGCGTGGGTCGCGCTGTGGTCGGTCGTCTCATTCAGGATCCACGAGGCGATCGCCGGGTTTGCCGAGGCGGGCCGCGCGCTCGAGCGCGGCGGCGAGGCGATCCAGGCGGCCGGCGGCCAGGTTGGGTCGTCTCTCGCGGGGGTGCCGCTCATCGGCGAGGGGATCGGGGACATTGCACGGAATGCCTTCACCGGCGCCGGTGAGCCGTTCGTCTACGTCGGCGCCGAATTCGTCGATCTGATCACGCTGATCGCACGGGTCCTGGCGCTCCTGATCCTGGCCGTGGCGATCGTGCCGTGGCTGAGCCGCTACCTGCCGTGGCGGGCAGCGCGCCTGGCCCAGCTCAAATCGGCCACGATGGCGATCCGGAAGCGTCCGGACGGGACGACGCCCGAGTCGATCGAGAAGCTGCTCGCGAGCCGGGCCCTCCATCGCCTGACGTGGGAGGAGATGCTCAGCCACAGTCGTGACCCGCTCGGCGACTTCGCGGCCGGCCGATACGCGGCCCTGGCTCGCGCGGAGCTCGAGTCGGCGGGGCTCCGGCCACGGTGAGCTCTGGACTCGTGATCGACGACGCCGTTGGGCGGACCGGGCGTGTCGTCCACGTCAACGTCTCGCCCGGCGGCGTCCCGAAGCTGCCGGTCGACGAGGCCCGCGTCGGCCGGCTCGGGCTCGCAGGCGATGCCCATAACCACGACGACGGCCACGGGGGACCACACCGCGCGGTCTGCCTGTTTGCACTCGAGGCGATCGAACGCGTCCGGGCCGACGACCACACCAGCCTCGGGCCGGGGTCGGCCGGCGAGAATCTGACGACCGAGGGCATCGAGCTGGCGCTCTTGCCGGTCGGGGCACGGCTGGCCATCGGCGACCGCGTCATCCTCGAGATCTCGGGCCCGGCCAATCCGTGCGACGTCATCAAGGGCACGTTCAGCGGCGGCAAGTCCGGCCGGATCTCGATCCTGCTCCACCCGGCCGATTCGCGGATGTACGCCCGGGTCCTCGCCGACGGCGTGGTCCGGCCGGGCGATGCGATCCGAGTCCTGCCCGCCTTTCCTGGCAGCGACGCCGCAGTCCATCACGAGCTGGACCGCCTCGACCACGTCGAGCGCGACGCCTGGCTCGCGATGTGGCGGGCGGCGGCCGAGTCGGGCCTCGACGTCCGCGTCCTCGAGAAGGGTGACCTGGCTGCCGCCGCCTCGCCCGACCTTTCCGGATCGGTGTTCAACCGGGCCTTCGGCATGCGCCAGGTGCCGATCCACCGGCCTCGGATGGAGGCACTCTTCCGCGACGCCGGCACGATCGGCTGGCTCGTCGCCGGGATTGACGATCCGCTGTTTTCCGGTCGCGAATCCGAGTGGCCGGTCGGCGTCCACCGGGCGACCGTCGAGGACGTCCTGGAGCGCGGGCGTGTCGCTGCGGCAGCGCCGATCGAGGGCCTCGTGATCCGCCGGGTCGGTCCGGACGACGCGGCGGACGCCGCGCGCTGGGCAGACATCTTCATCACAGGGTTCGAGATCGATGGCCCGCTTGCGGACGCCTGGCGGCGGTTCAACCCGAACCTTGTCCGGGCACGTGGCTATCAACAGTTCATCGCCGCGCTCGACGGCCGCGACATCGCCGCGTCCGCGCTCTTCAATCGGCGCCGCGTCGCATGGCTCGGGGCGGGCACGGTCCTGCCGGACGCGCGCGGTCGGGGAATCCAGCGGGCGCTGATCATGGACCGGGTTCGGCGCGCCCAAGCGGCGGGCTCGACCAGGGTGCTGTCGACCGCCGAGATCGACACGATCTCGGCTGCCAACCTCGAGGCGCTGGGGATCGAGCGGATCTGGACCCGCGCCCACTACCGCGTCGAGCCCGCCTGACGTGGCGCGGCCGAGTGGCCGCTCATGATCGTTCGCAGGTCGCCCCGAGCCAGCCGATCACCTCGTCGTCGATCGCGGCCGGCTCCTCGATAGACCGCATGGCTCGTCATCCCCTTGCTCGCCCGAAGCCGGTCTTTTTGCCGTGCCCCTTCGTCCGGCCGTTACGATGCGGCGGTGACCGACCTCCTTCGCCTCGAGCGCAGCGGCCCCAACGACGCGATCGCCCGGGTGACCCTCGCCCGGCCCGACGTCCACAACGCCTTCAACGCGAGCCTGATCGCCGAGCTTCGCCAGACGTTCGCCGGGCTCGCGCGCGAATCGCCGACGGAGCTGCGAGTCGTGGTCCTGGCGGGCGACGGGCCGTCGTTCTGTGCCGGCGCCGACATCGACTGGATGCGGGCGGCTCTCCAGCTCGAGGTGGAGGCCAATGAGCAGGACGCGATGGCCATGGCCGACGCCCTCGAGGCGATCGACACCTGCCCGGTGCCGGTGATCGCGCGGGTCCACGGGCCGGCCCTCGGCGGCGGAGCCGGTCTGTGCGCCGTCTCGGACCTCGTGATCGCCGAAGCCGGTGCGAGGTTCGGGTTCACTGAGACTCGTCTCGGGATCCTGCCGGCGGTGATCTCGCCGTTCGTGATCGCGAAGATCGGTGAAACCAACGCGCGGGCGCTGTTCCCGGGCGGCCGGCGCTTCGACGCGGTCCGGGCCCAACGGATCGGGCTGGTGCACGAGGTGGTCGAGGGCGTGGACGCGCTCGACGCGGCCGTCGACCAGGCGGTCGCCGACGTCCTGGCCTCCGGGCCGACCGCGGTGCGCGCGGCAAAGGCGATCGTTCGCGAGGTGCGCGGCCTGGGACACGGGTCGTCGAAATGGCACACGGCGCGGATCATCGCCCGCCAGCGGGTGTCGGAGGAGGCGCAGGAAGGCTTCCGGTCGTTTGTGGAGAAGCGTCGTCCGGCGTGGGCCCCGGACCCGGACTGAGCCGCTGACCATGCTCCGGATCGCTCCGGCCGTGCTCGCGCTCCTGGGCCTGACGGCCGGATGCGGTGGCTCGCCGCGCGACCTCGGCACGGTTCAGCCACGCAGCTCCGCGCGTCAATCGCGGGGCCGTTGAGGCTCGTCGACATCGAGGGATTGGTGCCGGCCGCGGGG
>JACCVQ010000211.1 GCA_013698095.1 Chloroflexota bacterium | reverse complement strand
GGCTCGGGCGCCGCAGCGCCGACGCCCGCTCCCTCCTCGCCGTCCGTCCCGGCCGGCCCACCGGTCCCCGCCTCGACGACCTCGTCCGCCCCCGTCTCCCCGTCGTCCGCCCCCGCCGCAGCCGCATCGGCCGCCCCCGGCATCGACTTCCCGGCCGGCGCCGACGAGGTCCTCGTCCCGATGACCCAGATGCGCAAGGGGATCGCGGCCCAGATGACGCGGGCCCTCCAGGCGCCTCACGCCTACGTCCAGATGGAAGTCGACGTCACCCGTCTGGTCGCTCTCCGGGAGCAGCACAAGAAGGCATACCAGGCGAAGGAGGGGATCGGGCTCAGCTTCGTCCCGTTCGTCGTCAAGGCGTCCGCGGCGGCGCTGAAACGGACCCCGACCTTCAACGCCCACTGGACCGAGCACGGCCTGATGGCCAAGCGCCGGGTGAATATCGGGGTGGCGGTCGCGGTCGACGATGGCCTGATCGTGCCCGTGGTCCGTGATGCCGATCAGCTCTCGGTTCACGGCCTGAACGTGGCGATCGCCGACGTCGCTGCCCGCGCCAAGGCGAACAAGCTCCGCCTCGACGACTTCGGCGGCGGGACGTTCACCGTCGATAACACCGGCTATCTCGGGACGAACCTCGTGATGCCGATCCTCAACGTGCCGGAGGTCGGGATCGTCACGATGGAGGCGATCACGAAGCGTCCGGTCGTCGTGTCCACGCCGGACGGTGACGTCATTGCGATCCGGCCGATCATGAACATGGTCCTCGCGGTCGACCATCGGGCCAACGACGGCGCCGGTGGCGCGGCCCTCCTGCGCGACATCAAGGCCTGGATCGAGAACGTCGGACCCGACACGGCGCTCTACTGAGCCTGATGCCCCGCATCGGGCGCGTTGTGGCTGTTGGTGCGCTCGTCGTCGGCTGTAGTTCAGTCCTGCCACCAGAGGTGCCGACCATGCCGCCGATCGCGACCTCGGCCCAAGCGGCATTCCAAGGCCGAGACATGACGTTCACGGTCGCGCCGTGGCCCCTCGACGGCTCAGTCGCCTTCCTCTGCCTGCGCAAGCCGGGAGGGGAGTTTAGCGCCCAGAATCCCCGGCCGGCGCCGGATGCCGGCTGCGTGCCTCTCGACGTCGAGTCCAGCGGGGACCGGTTGACCGCGACGTTTGCCGCGGCGACCCTCTCGCCGGCGCTCGCGGGCGAGTTCGGGCGGTCCGCGCCACCGTGGTTCCTTGCGCTCGCCGGCGAGCGGGCGCCGTTCGCCGCATCGACAGTGCTGACAGTGATCGACTCTCCGATCCCGAGCGACCCAGGCCCGAGCTGATGCGGGTGGTCGTCACCGGCGGCGCAGGGCTCGTCGGAGGTGCGGTCATCCGCGTTCTCCGCGATCGAGGCGACACGGTGGTCGCGTTGGTTCGCGATCCGCGCCGGGCGTCCTTCCTCGCGGATCTCGGGGTTGAGCTCGTCGCGAGCGATCTGTTCGACGTCGCCGCCCTGACCGAGAACCTCCGAGGAGCAGACGCGGCGATCCATGCGGCCGGCAGATACCGCGTCGGGATCCCGCAGTCGGAGCGAGGCGCGATGTGGGACGCAAACGTCGGGACCGCGACCCGCGTGTTCGACGCCGCCGAGGCGGCCGGCACGCCCCAGATCGTGTACGTCTCGACGGTCAACGTCTTCGGCGACACGCGCGGCAAGGTCGTTGAGGAGACGTACCGGCGCGACCTGGCCGAGGGTTTCCTGAGCTGGTACGACGAGACGAAGTACGGCGCACACGAGCTTGCCGAGCAGCGGATCGCGAGTGGGGCGCCGATCGTGATCGTGATGCCGAGTCAGGTCTACGGCCCGGGCGATCACTCCGGGTTCGGCGATCAGCTCCGGCGGGCCCACGCCGGGACGCTCCGCTACCGGGCCGTCGACGACGTCAGGATCGGGCTCGTCCACGCCGACGACCTCGCTGGCGGGATCATGGGCGCCCTCGATCGCGGGGTCGCCGGCCAGGCCTACATCCTGAGCGGCCCGAACACGACCTTCGCCGAGGCGATCGCGATCGCCGCCCGGGTCGGCGGCCACGCTTCGCCGCGGCTCCGGATCCCCCATGGCGTCCTGCGTGCCCTGGCTCCCTTCGGTCGGCTCGTCGGCCAGCCGAACCTCGCCGAGATCCTGTCGGCCTCAGCCGGCGTGACCTACCTCGCGTCGCCACGGAAGGCGGAGCAGGAGCTCGGCTTCACCGCGCGCCCGATCGAGATTGGCCTCCGCGACACGTTCGACGCAGCCTGACTAGACTCACGGCGATGGCACGCGAGCTCCCGATGTTCACCCCGCCCGGCGCCGACGGCCAGAGCGCCCACCACGACTCGACCGCGCCCGACACGATCGCGATGGGGGGCTCCGTCACGCCGCTCCGCCGGCATCCCGAGTGGATCAAGTCCCGGCTGCCGTCCGGCGAGAACTACCACGACCTCAAGGCGATGCTCCGCGGCCTGAATCTCAATACCGTCTGCGAAGAGGCCCACTGCCCTAACATCGGGGAGTGCTGGGACCAACGGACCGCGACGATCATGATCCTCGGCGATACCTGCACCCGGGCCTGCGGGTTCTGCGCCGTGAAGACCGGGCGGCCGACCTGGTTCGACGACGACGAGCCGCGCCGAGTCGCAGAGGCGATCGGCCAGCTCAACCTCGAGCACGTCGTCGTCACGAGCGTCGCCCGCGACGATCTGCCCGACGGCGGCTCGCGGATCTTCGCGGAGACGATCGGCGCGCTGCGGGCGACCACCCCGGGGATGGGCATCGAGGTCCTGATCCCCGACTTCGATGGCTCCGACGATCGGCTGCGGACGGTCATGGACGCCCGGCCGGACATCCTCAACCACAACCTCGAGACCGTGAAGCGGCTCCAGAAGCCGGTCCGCAAGCGCGCCCGATGGGATCGCAGCCTGTACGTCCTGCGCCGGGCAAAGGAGCTGGCGGTCGAGATCGACTACGCGGTCCACACGAAGAGCTCGCTCATGGTCGGCCTGGGAGAGACGCGCCACGAGCTCACCGAAGCCTTCGCGGCGCTGCGCGAAGCAGATGTCGACATCCTGACCGTGGGCCAGTACCTCCGGCCATCCGAGAATCACCTGCCGCTCGTGCGCTACTACCATCCCGACGAGTTCGCCGACATGAAACGCGAAGCGCTGACGTTCGGCTTCAAGCACGTCGAGTCCGCCCCGCTCGTCCGCTCGAGCTATCACGCCCGCGATCAGGTCCCGGGCGCCGAGCTGAAGGCGCTCCGCCGCCGGCAGGCCACGCTCGATGCCGATGGCCGCGTCGTTCCCGCCGCCAGCTGACACCCGTCAGGCCCGCCGGCGGTCCCGATCGACGTCGGTGTCTGACCCGGAATTTCGAGTTTCGCGATCGAGAACCGCTCCACGACTCGCCAGTGATCCCGATCCCGTGAGGTCCTGATCAGGAGGACTGATCAAATCGGTACGGCGTGAGCGTGGCCGCTGCGCCAGTCCGACGCCCCAGCGCAGATTTGACGCAGCGGCGACGCTCGCTCACCTCGAAATTGATCAACTCGGCTGATCAGCCACCGGCCGACTGACTGCGGCGGGACAGCGACAGCCCTCGGCCGGAACGAGGTCGCACCCACGTCGACCGGATATCCTGAGCGCGATGGTCCGCACTCTCTCGCGCAAGATCCCGCTCGCCGAGCTTCATTGCCACCTCGGCGGCGCGGTGACGCCGGCGATCATGTGGAGCATCGCCCACGCCCAGGGGATCAAGCTCCCGACCCGCGACTACTGGGAGTTCCGCGATACGATCACCGTGTCGGAGAAGCGCAACCGGAGCTTCGACGGCTACCTCCAGCTCTTCCATTGGACCGAGCTGATCCAGAGCTCGCCGATCGCGGTCGAGCGGGCGGTCTACGAGGTCGTCGGCGGGGCGTACCGCAAGAACAACGTGACGACGACAGAGCTCCGGTTCAACCCGATGAAGCGGAACCGCGGCGGCGAACAGGACCTCGACCACATCATCGCTGCGGCCACGCGCGGGATGGATCGGGCGAGCCTTGAGTACCCCGTCAAGCCGGGCCTGATCTTCTGCCTCGACCGGGCCTTTCCGTTCGAGCTGAACGAGATCATCGTCGAGAAGGCGATCGCCTGGCGCGATCGCGGCGTCGTCGGGATCGACATCGCCGGTCCCGAGTCGGCCACCTTCCGCGTGGCCGACTACCGCCGCCTGTTCCGGCGGGCCCGCCAGTTCGGGCTCGGGCTGACCGTCCACACCGGCGAGGCCGGCCCGATCGACGAGGTCGCGCGGGTCGTCGAGCTGCTGGAGCCGGACCGGATCGGCCACGGCGTGAAGGCGGCCTACGACCCGCGGGCGATGGCCATGATCCGGGAGCGCGGGATCGTCCTCGAGATCTGCCCGAGCTCCAACCTCAACACCCGGGTCGTCTCCGGCTGGGATGAGTTCCGCTGGATCTTCGACACGTTCCGGCGCAACGAGGTCCGGTTCACGATCAACACCGACGGACCGGAGATGCTCAAGACCTACATTCGCGATGAGATGGCGTCGCTCGGCCGCTACGGAATCCTGAGCGTCGAGGACCAGGAGCAGGCCGCCGCAACGTCGCTGGCGGCGTCGTTCGTCCCGAACGTGTCCGACGTCCCGGCTGCCCGGATGGCGCCCGCGACGCGCGTCGCCGTCGAGCGCGAAGAGGCGTAGGCCCGCGCAATCTCAGCTGGAGGGTTCACCCTCGCGCACTCGGGCTTCGCTCGAAGGCGGAGCTCCGCGACGCCATTCGCCCGAGGCTCGTTCGACCACGCGGTACGAGCAGCAGCGGTCGCCGCTGGCGATGTGCGTCTCGCGCACCACATCCGCCCCGAGGACCTCGCGGAACAGGTCGAGCTCGGCGTTGCAGGCAGCGCGCTCGCCCTGGGCGACGTCGAAGATGGCGCAGTTGTGCTCGCGCAGGCGGATCGAGCCATCGGCCTCGACCGTCGCGTCGGCGAGGTAGCCCTGCTCGTCCTGGATGACCGCCAGGGCCCGAACCCGTTCGACCAGCGGCGCGCCGACCCCGACTCGATCGTCGATCTCGCGCCGGACGCGGTCGCCGATCTGGCGCCGACGGGCCTGGAAGACCTGCTCGACGAGCTGGTCGCCCCCGACCGCCCCGATGGCGGCAAGCAATCCTGCCGCGAGGCCGTCGTAGTTCGACGGGAAGAGCTCCTGGGCGTCGGCGGTGACGTCGTACAGGTGGCGCGGCCGGCCCACGCCGTGGCGGACGGTCTGGCGGCTGACGAAGTTGGTTGCCTCGAGCGCCCGGAGCTGCTGGAGGACCCCGGTCCGGCTGGCACCGATGGCGGTCGCGAGCTGATCCGGCGAGGCGGGCCCTGACTGCCGGAGACGGACGAGGATCTCGTTGCGGAGCACGCGGGGAGAGGCTGTCGGTCTCGCGAGGGATCCCGGCGGTGGGGCAACGGAAGCGGCGCGCTCGGAAGCCGGGTCCATGGGCCGAAGGCTAGCACCGGCCGCTGGGGAACGCGTCGGGTCCGCGGCGGGGCGGCTCGGAAGAGCCGGTGCTACGCTCGCGGACATGGACCTCGACCTGTCGCCGGAACACCAGCTGCTCCGCACCACGATCCGCGACTACATGGAGACCGAGGTCGCCCCGGTCGTCGACGAGCACGAGAAGGCCCATCGGTTCCCGTCGGACATCGTCCGCCACCTCGGCGAGATGGGCTGGCTCGGGATCCCCGTCGCCGAGGAGGACGGCGGGGCCGGGATGGACACCCTGGCCTACGCCATCGCGGTCGAGGAGATCAGCCGGGTGTGGGGCTCGCTCGGGATCATCGTCGCGGCCCATACCTCGCTGGGATGCGGCCCGTTGATGATCGCGGGCACGGCCGACCAGAAGGAGCAATTCCTCCGGCCGCTCGCGTCGGGGGCGGTGATCGGTGCGTACGGCCTGACAGAGCCCGGTGCCGGCTCAGATGCCGGCGGCACTCGCACCACCGCCCGCCGCGAGGACGGCCCCGACGGCGGCACCTGGGTGATCGACGGCGGCAAGCGCTTCATCACGAATGCGGGCCATGCCGGGACCTACATCATCACGGCCCGGACCGGTGACAAACCGTCTGGCGATGCCGAGATCAGCGCCTTCATCCTGCCGGCCGACACGCCGGGCTTCTCGGTCGGGCGGCTCGAGGACAAGATGGGCCTCCACGCATCGGCCACCGGCGAGCTGATCTTCGAGGGCTGCCGGATTCCGGCCGCCAACCTCCTCGGGACCCAGGGCGACGGCTTCCGGACGTTCCTGAAGGTCCTCGACGGCGGACGGATCTCGATCGCCGCGATGGCCCTCGGGCTGGCCCAAGGCGCGTACGAGGCCGCGGCCGCCTATTCGAAGGAGCGCCAGCAGTTCGGACGCGCGATCGGGACCTTCCAGGGCGTCGCGTTCCTGATCGCCGACATGGCAACGGAGATCGAGGCCGCCCGGGCACTCGTCTACCGGGCGGCGTGGCTCAAGGACCAGCATCGCGACTACACGGTCGCCGGCGCCCAGGCAAAGCTCTTCGCATCGGAGGTCAGCAGCCGGGTCACGAACGCCGCGATCCAGGTTCACGGCGGCTACGGCTACGTCGAGGAGTACAAGGTCGAGCGCTTCCTGCGCGACGCCAAGCTGACCGAGATCGGGGAGGGGACGAGCCAGGTCCAGCGGCTCGTGATCGCCCGCAAGCTGCTGGACCTGCGCGTCGAGTAGGCCGGTTCCAGTCGCCAGTGCCTCACCCGACCTTCAGGGTTCGATCCTGATCGAGTCGACGAGGGCCTGGAGCTCGGCCAGGTCCTGCCGGGTGCTGCCCGGCAGGTGTCTGGCAACAACCGCCAGAGTCTTGCCATTGATGTCGACGACGCACACGACGTCGACGTGACCCGGGCCACCGCAGCACAGGCCGCCAGTACGGGGCCAACGCACGACGCTGATCAGCGTGGCTGATCGTTTCGGATCCTTTTAAGCGTGGCCGACCCAGTGATGCGAGCACGCAACGCCGGTCTTGTGGCCGCGCCGTGCACGCCCGTGCCTTATGAGATCAGCCAGCTTGATCGGCCCGGCGCCGAACTGGTCGTTTGTCAGGGTCTGCTCGGGAACGCCAAACCGGGTCAGCCGACCTGGACGAGGCGGACCATCAAGCGCGACTCGCTGCGCGCCCCGGCGCACGTCTGGAGGGTCATGCTCGGCCGGCTCTGGGCGGCCCACGCCCACGACGCCGCCGTCGTCGGTTTGACGACCCGCCACCAGATCACGGAGTAGGCGTGGACGCGGCCCGCGCCGTCGGCGTAGATGACCTTCATGCCCTTCTTCAGACGCCCACCGACGTAGGCATCATGGAGCGGCTTGAACACGCTGTACGAGTGGCCCATCAGGTACACGTTGTTGCGACCGGCACAGCCCCAGCGGTACGTCAGGTTGTCCGGCGGGCGGGTTCGCGAGCACGGAAACGGGCTGACCGCGCGATTCATCCCGAGCGCCGGGATCCACACGCGGTTGCGGCCTCGGTATGACGGACTCGAGGTCTTCGCCTGCGCCGTCGTGGACGTCTTTGCGGCGGTCGTCGTGGAGCGTGCCGGGCTGGCCGGCTGGGTCGCCGGGCGGCCGGTCGCAACGGACTTCCGGACCCGGGCGGCGTTCGCGCTGACCGCGACCGCATCGCGCGAGGCATCGACGAGGGCTGCGGCGGGCCTGGCTTGAATTCCGCCGACGGCGGAGTCCGGGACCGATGCCGGCGCCGCCACGACCGCCGGCGCCGCCGGCGCAGCCGACCCGGCAGGGTTGGGGGTCAAGGTGCGGGCGAGGGCAAGTCCGGTGATCTCGCCGACGAGCACTGCGGCAAGGAGCATCGGGAGCAGAAGGCGGCGCGGTCTGGATCGTCGGGAGGGCATGACCCGAGCATCGGCAGCGGCGCCGGAGATCCTCGTGGCCCGGTGGTCCCGATCGGCCTGGGACGATGGTGCCTGCTGGTCCTACGCTTTGGTCGGGTCCGGACCGGAGGGGGGTGGAGAGCGGATGGGTCGACCGTTACCCGCCGGTCCCGGCCGCCTCGCTGATCGCCGCCCGAATCGCGTCGCGGAAGCGCGGTGCCCACGGTCCCTGGCCGGCGACCACGTACGGCGAGGTGTCGACGGACTCGTATGTCTCGGGATCGGTGACGAACGCCGCCGCGCAGGTGTCGATCGTGGATCGCAGGCGCTCGTACGTGGCCCGGTTCCGGAAGATGTAGATGCGGACCCGGACCGGCGTCACCTGGTCGAGACCGCTCGCGTCGAAGCCGATCGCGGTCCGGGCGATCTCCACGTCGTCGCAGCCGGCGTCGCCCGAGACGATGTGATCGACCCCGATCGCGTGCTGGGTCAGGACGCCCGCGATGCCCGGGAAGTCGGCCGCGGTCGGAGCGGGCGAGTTCTTCGAGATCGTGCTGCAACCAGTCACGACGGCCAGCACGACGAGCATCAAGGCCACCGGACGGGCGCGTCGGAGCCGGGATCGGGCGACGGGGATCACGCGATCGAGCCTACACCGGCGATCGCGGACATGCCCGGACGGCCAAGGCACGACCCAGGGGCAATGACACCAACCGGACCGCGCGCCACGACCGGGCAAGGCACGATTGGTGCAGCGACTGCATGAACCGACGTCCGAACGGCCGGCGCCGGCCCGTCCCGGACCCGATCCGACGCCTCCGGCCGGCATCCGACGCCTCCAGCGCGTCAAACGTTGTCCGAGCCATGGCCCAGTCGTCGGTTGACCCGGTCTGTGCGTGATCGGCCGGCGACGCGACTCAGCGCTCGCGGGCCCGGCGCTTCGCCTCGCGCAGCCGCGAGAGGGTGTCGCC
>JACCVQ010000186.1 GCA_013698095.1 Chloroflexota bacterium | reverse complement strand
CTGGCGGCGGCTCAGGCCGTCGGCCAGGCTGAGGCGGAGGACCTCGCGGATCTTGCGCATGGCGGAACGGGGGCGTGGCACCGGCAGGTGGCTCCTCGAACGGGTGGATCGTCCGAGGCACCATGCCGGGTCCGGCCGGCCCTCACGTCACCGCTCTGCAGCCTCCCTCAGCGGGTGATCGAAAACTCCGAAACGACTGATCGGATTGGACCGAAACGGCTGATCGGTTTCAGCCGAAATCCGCAGGTACGTCGGCAGGCCGATCTGGTAGGTCCAGAGCCGCTCGTAGCTAACGGTGCTGATGTGGGTCGGGAAATAGATCGGGGGGACAGCGGCGGCCTCTGATGTCGATTTCAGCGAGGCGAGGATCGACAGGACCAGCGGCAGCAGAATGATCGTCGACAGGGCGACACAGATCGCCCCGAGGAGGTACTTGTTCCGGCCCGCCCAGAGCCGCGCAAGGGAGAACCCGTTCCTGCTTGCCCGTGCGGTGCCGTCGATCGCGCCGGCGCTCATCGCCGTCCCCCAATTGCCGCGATCACGCTTGGCTCCGACGCGTGAGGGCCAACTGGACGACGGTGAAGGCCAGGATGATCACCGCGAGAATCAGCGATAGGGCCGCGCCGTAGCCCAGGTGCAGGTACTGGAACGAGTTCAGGTAGACATAGAACACGGACGTCGCGGTGAGGTTGTTGGGCTGGCCGGCGGTCATGATGTAGAACTGGTCGAACGCGAGCAGCGAACCGATGATGCTGACCAGCGTCACGAGCAGCACCGTTCGCATGGTCAACGGCAGGATCACCCGCCGGACGCGCTGCCAGTAGCTGGCTCCATCGACCATCGCCGCTTCGGTGACCTCGGTCGGGATCGCCTGGATGGCCCCGACGAAGAGAATCATGCCGAACCCGATCACCTTCCAGACGATCGAGACGATGATCGAGTAGGTGGAGCGGTCCGCGTCAACCCCGAGCCAGAGGATCGACTTCCCGATCAGCCCGAGATCGTGCAGGATCTTGTTCACGAAGCCGAAGTCACCGCTGAAGAGCCAGTACCAGAGCAGGCTCGACACGCCGAGTCCGATCACGACCGGGATGAACACGACCGTCCGCGTGAACCGCCGAATCGGGGTGTTCTCGGCGGTCAGCAGGGCGATCAAATAGCCGCCGATGATCAACGGCGGGGTGATGAGCAGGGTGTATTTCAAGGTGAACAGGAGCGACACCCAGAACTGTTTGTCGGCGAACGCGTCCTGGTAGTTCTCGAGCCCGATGAACGTGGGCTCCGTGATCAGGCCCCACTCGTTCAGGGAGATCCAGAACATGTTGAGGAACGGCCAGGCGGTGAACACCCCGACGAACAGGAGCGCCGGGGCCAGGTAGAGGAACCCGATCAGCCTGGAGCGTCTGTTCGCGTACATGCCCGATCTCCGCTGGTCGGTGGACCGGACGTCGGTCCGGGGGACGATTGTGGGGCGGAGCCGATGCCCCTGCGGCACGGATCGCGTGCGATTCGGCCGGTTCGAAGAGGCCGCGGCACTCGTGAAAGCACCGCGGCCTCGCCAGGGGTCGCACGGAGGAGCTGGTGCTACCCCTTCGCGGCGATGTCCTTCATCGCCTTCTTGGCGTCGGCGATGATCGTCTCGAGGTCATCGTCCTTGTAGTAGGCCCGCTGGAGCATCTGCAGCCAGGGGCCCTGCGGTGAGTTGATCTGCTCGAAGAAGGTGGTCGTGTACGGGGTCTTCCCGACTTCGAGGGCCTTGGCGACGTCCTGGACGAGCGGCTCGGCCTGGAAGTACTTGTTGTCGGTCATGTCGGAGCGGGTGGTCAGGTTGAGGAGCTTGGCGTAGCTCTCGACCTGGACCTCGTCCGACAGGAGGAACTTCATGAACTGGACTGCGTCCTCGACGCGCTTGCTGCCCTTCGGGATGACGACGAGGTCACCGCCGATGAAGGATGCCGACTTGCCGTCCTCCACGCCCGGCAGGAGGCTGATCCCGAACTCGAACTCGTGGCCCTTCATCTGGTCGCGGGCGAGCGTGATGTTGAAGTTGCCGGTCCCCATCATCCCGAGGTTGCCGGTGCCGAACTGGAGGTGGAACGTCTCGCCGTTCTCGGCCTGGGCGCCTTCGGGCACGTTGCCGGCCTTGACCATGTCGCGCGCGAACTGGAGGACCTGCTTGACGCCGTCGCCGGTGAGCGGCTCGTCGCCGGGCCCGGCGGCCTCGATCTTTGCCCCGGACGCCCACATCAGCGGCCCGACGGTGAAGATGTTGCAGCCGGCGCAGTTGCCCGGCAGGTAGTAGCCCTTGATGTCGTCGCCGAGTGCGGTGATTCTTGTCGGCGTACTCGCGCAGCTGAGCGAGACTGGTCGGAGGCTTGTTCGGGTCGAGGCCGGCCTTGGTGAAGAGGTTCTTGTTGTAGAAGAGGGCCGACACGTCGGCATAGAGCGGGACGCCGTACAGCCGGCTCTCCCACGTCGCGACGGTCATGTGGCCGGGGCTCGCCGTCTTGAGCTCGGGCAGGTTCGCGAGCTGGTCCGTGACGTCGACCAGCTGCTTGGCCTTCTCGAACTGCGGCGCGTAGATCAGGTCCATGCCCATCAGATCCGGGACCTCGCCCGAAGCGATGCCCTGGGCGATCTTGGCGACCATCTCTGCGTGCGGAATGTAGGTCAGATTGATCTTGCAGTCGGGGAACTTCGCGTTCCAGTCTGCCACGAGCTGATCGACCATCCCCTTGTTGCCGCCGGAGCGCTCCCACATCGTGAGATCGCCCTTCGTGACGCAGCCGACCGCTGTCTGGCTGGGAGCCGTCGACGTCCCCGCCGACGCCGGCGTCCCGGACGCGGGCGGCGCAACGGACTGACCGGCCGACGACGGGGACGTCGTCGCGGCCGGGCTGCAGGCGGTCAGCAGCACGACCGTCATGATCGCGAAGACGGGCGACTTGACCCAACTCCTCATCCTGGTCTCCTCCATCTCGGCCGGCCCGGGAGTGTCGCTTGGCGACTGCTGCCCGCGGGTCCAGGGCCTGCGCAGAATACCATGTCATGCGACAGCAATCGAGTGCATACATTCGATTGCACGACCTCTCCTGTCAAGCCCGAAATCGTGCGAGACCTTCATGGCGCAACCGTATGCCGGTTTTGGTATGCTGGCATTCCGCGCCTGATCACGAGGTTCGAACCGCTCCGTGGATCGCCCAGTCCGTAGTCCCGATGGTGGGAACGTCCGTGCCCGCGAGGCTCCGGACTTCCGGTCGGCGGTCACGATGCGCGACGTTGCCCGGCTGACCGGCGTCTCCCAGAGCACCGTGTCGCGAGTCCTGAGCGGGGCCGCCACCGCAGTCCCGATCGCCGACGACACGCGTGAACGCGTTATCGCCGCCGCCCGCTCGCTGGGCTACCGCCCGAATCCCCTGGCTCGCGGGCTGCGCGGGATGAAGACGATGCTCCTCGGCGTGATCGTCCGCGACATCACCGACCCGTTCTTCGCCGGGGCGATCGAGGCCGTCTCGCTTGAGGCCGCTGCCCGCGGTTACAACGTCGTTCTCGGGCACGCCCACGGGCGGGCCGACGAGGCGATCGCCCTGTGGGGCGTCCTCGAGGCCCGCCACTGCGATGCAATCCTGATGCTCGGCGACATGAGCGACCAGCCGCGCCTCGCCGAGGACCTCCGCGGCAGCCCGGTGCCGGTGGTCGCCCTGTGGGAGGGCTCGAAGCCGGCCGGCATCGCGTCGGTCAGCGTCGACAACCGGGCCGGCATCCGGGCCGTGCTCGCCCACCTCGTCGGGCTCGGGCATCGCCGGATCGGCTTCCTGGCCGGTCGCCGACTCGGCGACATCCGGGAGCGCGAGGACGCGTATGTCGAGTTCATGACGGACGGCGGGGGCGTTCCGGACGGCTATCTCCAGTACGCCTCGAACGACCCCCCGGGCGGTGTCTCGGGCCTCACCGCGATGCTCGAGCTCGGCGACCCGCCGACCGCGGTGGTCGCCTCGACCGACGTCCTGGCGATGGGCCTTCTGTTCGCGGCCCATGGCCGCGGGATCCACGTCCCCGAGCAGCTGTCCGTGACGGGCTTCGACGACATCCCCTTGGCCGAATTCAGCATCCCGGCGCTGACGACTGTCCGGATGCCGACCCGCGAGATGGTCGCCGCCGCCGTCACGATGCTGATCGACGACGGCCTCGACCCGGCCGATCCGAGCGCCTGGCCCCGCCCGATCCTCGCGCCGTCACTCGTCGTCCGGGCGTCGACCGGCCCGGTCGTGGCCCGGGACACGGCCAACGCGTGATGACGGCCGCCACGCAGGGCGCGAAATACACGATCGGCGTCGACTTCGGCAGCGAGTCGGGGCGGGCCGTCCTTGTCGACATCGCGACAGGGCGCGAGGTGGCGACCGCCATCTACCGCTATCGGAACGGCGTCCTCGACGAGCACCTGCCGGCCCCCGACGACGACGTCCGCCTGGCGCCGGACTGGGCACTCCAGGACCCACTCGATTACATCCGGACCTTCCAGGAGACCGTTCCCGCGGTCCTCGCCGAAGCCGCGGTGAACGCCGCCGATGTCGTCGGCGTCGGGATCGACTTCACCGCCTGCACGATGCTGCCGACGACGGCGGACGGGACCCCGCTCTGTGCCCTCCCCGAGTTCCGGCGCGACCCCCACGCCTGGGTCAAGCTCTGGAAGCACCACGCGGCGCAACCGCAGGCGGACCGGATCAACGAGCTCGCCCGCCAACGGGGCGAGGCGTGGCTCGCGAGCTACGGCGGACGGATCTCGTCGGAGTGGTTCTTCGCCAAGAGCCTCCAGATCCTCGACGAGGCCCCCCACATCTATCGCGCAGCGGATCGCCTCATCGAAGCAGCCGACTGGGTGGTCTGGCGGCTGACAGGCAACGAGTGCCGGAACAGCTGCACCGCGGGCTACAAGGCGATGTGGTCGAAGGACGCGGGGTTCCCCAGCACTGCGTTCTTCGCGGGCCTCGACTCCGCCCTGGCGACGATCGTCGCCGACAAGATGAGCTCTGACATCGCGTCGATCGGCGAGCGCGCCGGAGGTCTGACCGCGGAAGCGGCGGCCTGGACCACGCTCGTGCCAGGGACGCCGGTCGCGGTTGCCAACGTCGACGCCCACGTGTCGGTGCCGGCCTCGACCGTCACCGGCCCGGGCACCATGGTCGCCGTCATGGGGACGAGCATCTGCCATCTCGTCCTCGGTTCCCGACCGGCCGCCGTGGAGGGCATGTGCGGGGTCGTGGAGGACGGGATCGTGCCGGGACTCTTCGGCTTCGAGGCCGGGCAGTCGGCGGTCGGAGACCTGTTCGCCTGGTTCGTCGAGACGTCCGTTCCGCCGGCCTACCACGCCGCCGCGGCTGCGCAGGGGATCGACGTCCACGCGGTCCTGGAGCGGGAGGCCGCCCGCCTGCAGCCGGGCGAGAACGGCCTCGTCGCGCTCGATTGGTGGAACGGCAACCGCTCGATCCTCGTCGATGCCGACCTGACCGGGTTGATCGTCGGGGCGACGCTCGCGACGCGGACATCGGATATCTATCGGTCGTTGATCGAGGCAACCGCATTCGGGACGCGCGTCATCATCGAGGCCTTCGAGGCGGCCGGTGTGGCGATCGATGAGGTCGTGGCCTGCGGTGGCCTGCCCGAGCGCAACCGGCTCCTCATGCAGGTGTATGCCGATGTCACCGGCCGCGTCTTCCGGATCGCGGCATCGACCCAGACAGCAGCCCTCGGATCGGCGATGTTCGGAGCCGTCGCGGCGGGCGCAGCAGAGGGCGGCTACGACACGATCGACGAGGCAACGGAGCGAATGGCCCGCCTGAGCGATGTCGTCTTCCGCCCGAATGTGGCGAACCGGGCGGCCTATGACGCGCTGTTCGCGGAGTACCGCCGGCTGCATGACGACTTCGGGCGCGGCGAGAGCAGCACGATGAAACGGCTCAAGGCGATCCGCGCCGCGGCGATCGCGACCGCCACCGTCGGACCGTGAGGACGATGGTCGGTGTCGCGTCGTGATCCTCGACGGAGCGCTCACCGCGATCGGCATCTCGGTGCCCGATTCGTCGTTGTCTCGCGCGGCTCACGAGCTGATCGCAACGGTCGCGCCGCCGTACCTCGTCAACCACTCGGTACGTGCCTACGCGTGGGCGGTTGAGCTGGCGCGGCACGACGGCCTCCGCTTCGACCCGGAGATCCTGTACGTGAGCGCGATCTTTCACGACATCGGGCTCGTGCCGGCCTACGACCTCGGTGGCTGCTTCGAGCGCGACGGCGCGATCGAGGCAGAGCGGTTCTCGCTTGAGCACCTGCAGCCGCCAGGGAAGGGCCGGGCGATCTTCGACGTCATCGACCTGCACCAGCTCGATGAGACGCCGCCCGGGTCGACGAACGAGGTCGTCCTGCTCAACCATTCGACCGGCACCGACGTCACCGGCTACCGCTACGACCACGTCCGACCGGATGCGATGGGGGCGGTCCTTGCCGCCTACCCGCGTCTCGACTTCAAGCGCGACTTCGCGGCCGCCTTCAGCGACCAGGCCGCCCGCAAGCCCAGCTGCATCGCCGCCGAGATGGTCCGGACCGGCCTGCTCGAGGAGATCGCCAACGCCCCGTTCGATTCCTAGCGCCACGCGATTCCTAGCCACGCGATCCTAGCGCCACGCGAGCACGTCATCAGTTCAGGCGATGTCACGTCGGCCACGACCGGCGACGTCTGCGTCGGCAGGAGCTGGCTCCGGCGGTAAGATTCGAACTTACGACCAAGCGGTTAACAGCCGCCGGTCTCGGAGTGCCTCTTGAGCACAAACTGAGCCCTTTCAAGCCGCATTGTCAGTCACGCAGTTAGTCACATGAGCGCGTCGTGACCTCGTGGTAGGACGGCGAGCCACCTGCAGAGACCTGCTTGCGGCTGCCCAGAGCGGGATGTCCGGACGGGTGGATCTCGAATGAGGACAACGGACGCCTTGGACGATTGCGCGGGTGAGCGCACCCGGATCAGGTTGGCGCACGTTCGAGCGTGTCACCGCACCTCGGGAAAGCCGAACCGTTCGATGATCCCCGCGACCACCTCCTGAGCGGGGCGGTCCGCCGCGATCTCGACGCTTGGCTCGTCGACACCGAGCGCCTCGAGGGCACCGAGCTGGGTCGGGAGTAGTGAGGCCGGCATGTAGTGGCCTGCCCGCTCGGCGAGCCTGCGCGCAAGGAGCAGAGGCGGCACCATGAGGTGAACGAACCGAACGGACTCGTGGCCGGAGCGCAGGCGGTCGCGGTACCGACGCCGCAGGGCGGAGCACGTCACGATCGCGTCGACTCCCTCGCGCTCGCGTTCCCCGATCCACCGGGCGATCGCGTCGAGCCACGGCCACCGGTCGTCGTCGTCGAGCGGCTGACCGGCGGCCATCTTGCGAACGTTAGTCGGCGAATGGAAGGCGTCGCCCTCCGCGGAGACCGCGCCGAGGCGTGGTGCGAGGAGTTCCATGATCGTCGACTTGCCAGCGCCCGAGACCCCCATCAGAACGATCGTGATGGGCCGCCGTGGCTCGGTCACCGGACGCAACCCGGGCTTGCCGGTCTCACGCGGCAGCAAGCCCCGCCCGGAGGAACGCGAGCCAATGTGCACGACCCCCTGCGGTGAGGACCGGGTCGTCGAGGATTTCGAGGATCCGGACCAGGGGCAGGAGCCGAAGGAGGTACCGGCTAACCGGGTCGTCGAGCTCCGCGCCGGAGGCCGACGCGAAGGCCTGCCAGGCCACAGGCTCATCTGCCGGATGATGCACGGCCATGATGAGGTCGAACCAGCCAGCGTCCAGCAGCGGCTCCCCGATCCGGGCGAACTCCAAATCGACGAGTGCCGCCAGCCTCCCGTCGCGGACCAGGATGTTGACGGGCGCCAGATCGCCGTGCACGAAGCCCGCCGGACGGTCGGCGAGAACTCCGGGCAGGGTCGCGATCGCCTCCGCCAGCCAGCGCTTCTCAATTCGGGTCAGCGTCGCAAACGACCGATCGAGGCGCGCCTCCGACACGACCGCGAGCTCAGCTGGGCGGGTCCAAGTGGCGTCGATGTCAAGGCGGCTCGGATCGACGGTCGCGAGGCGGCGCCACGTCGCCCCGAGCAGGGATCCGACTAGGCCCGGGCCGCCGGGCTCCTCGAGCACCGCCGCGCCGACCGCGCCGTCGACGAAGTCCGTGACGAGGAGCGCCGCCGAGGCCGCGTCGGTCGCATGCACCGCCGGGACCGGGACTCCGGCAGCCTCGAGAGGCGGCCGCAGGTCGCGGGTCAGGGACACGATCCGGGGCGCCACGCGAGCGTCAGCGAAGCGCGTCACGGCGAGCCGCCGGCCGTCGGCGAGCTCAACCCTCCAGACCTCGTTCCGGAACCCCCAGGGCAGCTGCCCTGCCAACACGATCGCGATTGGGCCAAACAAGTCCGAGATCCAGCCGGGAGCTGCGGCTGGTGCCGCCTGGATGGCCAAGGTCAGCTCGGCGGGCGGGCGGCGGCGGCCCGAATATGTCGCTCGGTCAGGGCCCGGTCGTGGAGCCGGACGTCGGCGAGTTCGCCCTCGAAGCCGCCGCGCGGGCCGCCGCCGAGAGCCAGCGTAGCGGGCCGGTCGAGGCCCAGGGATCCTGCGCCGTCGCCCGCGCGCCGGCCCACGAGGTTCCCGTCGACGAACAGTTCGATGGCCGAACCGCGGCGGATCGCCGCCACGTGGCGCCAACCCAAACCGAGCGCCCGATCGTCCGACGCGACCAGCCCGGCCGTCATCGAATGCACCCTGCCCGACGGGAGCGTACCCACGAACAGCTCGCCCCGGAAGACGGCCATCGACGCCGCCCTGCGGTAACGGACGTCCAGCGTCCGATCCAGCGTCCCGACGGGCGTCCAGCCGATGTCGTCGAGGCGACGGACCTCGGCCCCCGGCAGCGTCCCGGCATAGAGCTTGCCGTTGAAGGCCAGCAGGTTCATCACCTCCGTCTCATCGCCGACCTGGCCGCACGCTGCCCACTGCCCGCGCTCATGGCGGAAGACGATTCCGTGCGGCCACGTCCCGATATGGAGGCGGTCCCCGTAGGTCTCGATCGAGTAGACCTGGGTCGTGTCGGGCTGCATCCCAATGGAGGTCCAGCCAGATTCGGGATCGTAGCGGAAGACGCCGCCGCCGCCCTCGGGCGAGCGCGCCGGGACGACGATCCCGGCCGCGGTCTGGGCGATCGCCGAAGCGACGTCGAAGTGGTCGTTGCCCGCGCCGTACAGGGCGCCGGCGTGGACGCCGAGGGCGAGAAGCCGGCGGCCCGGCGAGCCGCTCGACGACCATGTGCCGCGGGCCGCGCCTCGGAACATCCCTTCCGAGTACATCGGGATCGCGTAAAGGTCGCCGGCGAAGGGGACGAGGCCGGCGATCGAGTCGGCGCCAGCGAGCCGGATCACATCCGACCACTCGCGCCCGCCCTCGTAACGGAGCACCTGGCCGCCCGCGACCGGGTTCGTGGACTCCGACATATCCGATCCACCGGCGCGCAGCCGCGACGTACCGGCATACAGCCTGCCTGCGTGGACGGCGAGCCGGGTGACGGCGTTGGCCTGGCCGGGGGTGCCGCAGTCGACCCAGGACTCGTCATCGAGCCGATACACGTGGCCGGTGTCCGACTGGCCGGCCTCCCAGGTCGCCGCGTACAACGAGCCATCGTGGACGGCCAGCGCGCAGACCATGATCGTCGAGGCGCTCGGCCGGCCGTGGTCGGTCCAGGCCGGCGCCGTGCCCGAATCGACCCCGAAGAAGAGGTTGCGATCATTGCCGTGGTTGCCGCACGGGGAACCGTGGTGAACCCCGAGCGAAAAGCCACGCCGCTCGACGGGGTCGAAACGGGCGGCGATGTCGCCGATGGTCGAACGTTCCGCGTTCGGGACGTTGATCCAGGAGCTCATGCTGAAGTCCGGGCCTGGGATCGCCACGCCTTCCACGTCGAACCGGGCGCCATCTCCGGCGAGACGGGCGACCGGCCTGGACACCGCAGGATCGGTGGAGGGACCGAAGTTCGCACCGCCGACCGGCCTCGCGTCCCGCCTGCGGCCGGATCCGTCAAGACCGTCGCCCGCCAGGTTCCAGGCTCCGATCAGACCGCCGTCGCCTTCTCCGTCGCCCCCACCGGCGCCGCCCTCACTGCCCAGGCCCGATCCACCCACGTCAGGCGGCGTCGGCGTCGTGAACGACCCGCCCCGCGACGATTGTCTTCCGGATGTCGACGTCCAGGCCGTTCGGGGCGGTCCGGAACACAGTGATGGTCGCGGCCGATCCGACGCGCAGGCTCTCGTGGCCCGCCCGCGACGGCAGGCCGAGCAGCTGAGCGGGATTCGCGCTGACCATGCGACAGGCATCGGCGAGGGTCACGCCGGCGTGACGCACGGCATTGACGACCCCGACCGGCAGAGCCGCCGCGGCGCCGGCAAGGAGGGGCGTCCCCTGGAGCTCAAGGCGGCCGGAGGGCCGGAGCTCGGCCGGCTGGCCGTCCGGCAGCCGATAGACGCCGGGTCGGAGGCCCGCCACGAAGAGGGCGTCGCTCACGAGGATGCTCCGCTCGACGCCCTTCGCCCGGACCACGCTCTTCATGACCGCCGGCGGGAGATGCTGCCCATCGAAGATGAACCCGGCCATCAGGCGGTCCTCGGCGAGCTGGTCCCAGATGTAGTTCGGGTGGCGCCGGATCATCGCGTGGGCGCCGTTCCCGAGGTGGGTCGACCAGGTGGCCCCGGCGTCGACCGCGGCCCGGATCTGATCCGACGTCGCGGCCGTGTGCCCGATCGACGCGATCACCCCATCCGCGACGAGGGCCTCGATGTAGCGGATCGACTCGTCGTACTCGGGCGAGATCGTGACGATCCGGATCCGTCCGCCCGCGGCGGTCTGCCAACGACGGTACTCCGCGACGTCGGGCGGCCGGACGTGGCGCAGCGGATGGGCGCCACGGGGCCCGTCCTCGCGGGCGATGTGGGGGCCTTCGACGTGGATGCCGACGACCGACGCCGCGGTCAGTGGATCGGCCTCGCAGGCGGCCGCAACCGCTGCGAGGGAGTGAACGATGTGCGCCTCGGACTCGGTGCAGATCGTGATGCAGCTTCCGGTCACGCCGTGTCGCCACAACGCCCGGACCATCGACGACGTCGTGCCCGCTTCGGCATCGGCGGCGTTGGGGTCGTGACCCTCGAAGCCGTTGACCTGGATGTCGAGCCAGCCCGGTGAGATCCAGCTGGTCGACCCGTCCGCGGCGGATGTCGAGGCGCTTGCAGCGGGCCCGGCCGAGACAGCGGCCCGCTCGATCCGTGCGATCTGCCCAGCGGCGATCGACAGCCGGACGGGCCGGCCGTCCTCGACCGAGCGCCCCTCGACGACAAGGTCGCCTGACCCGTCGGTCGGGCTCGACCCCTCCAGGGTCAACCCTTCAGCCCGGTCAGCGTGATGCCCTCGACGATCCGCCGGCGCAGGATCAGGAACGCGATCAGCGTGGGCAGCATCGCGATGACTGCGGCGGCGCTCGTCAGCCCGAAGTCAACCCGGGTGTTGGCGAGCTGCGACAGCCCGAGCTCCATCGGGAAGAGCGTCGGCTTGCTGAGGATGAGGAGCGGCCAGATGAAGGCGGTCCAGGCCTGGATGAAGGCGAGGATCGCCAGCGCCGAGATGGCCGGCGCGAGGAGGCGCGGCACGAGCCTGAGCATGATCCCGGTCTCCGACATCCCGTCGATCCGAGCCGCATCGACGAGCTCGTCAGGCACGCTGGTCACGGTGTTCTGGCGCATGAAGAAGATCCCGTAGCTCAGGACGAGGAATGGCAGGAGGAGTCCGAGCTGCGTGTTCACGAGTTTGAGAGCGTTGACCTGGATGAACAGCGGGACCATGTAGATCTCGAACGGGATGATCGCCGTCGCGAGCACGAGGATGAACAGGATGTTGTTCCCCGGGAACTGGAACTTGGCGAAGATGTAGCCGGCCATGGTCGATGTCA
>JACCVQ010000164.1 GCA_013698095.1 Chloroflexota bacterium | reverse complement strand
CAGCGGGTGGGGACGGCGCGGATCGTGGCCAGTCGGCGTCCGATCGCGGCGACGCGGAGTGGCGTGAGAGCCATCGCCGCGAGACCCTCCGGCGTGAGGCGCTCCGGCGCGAGGTCCGGTCGCTCGCACCCGCCCGGCGCCTCTCCCTCCGCGGCGACGTCCAGAGCGTCGAGCTCCGGATCGTTGCCGCGATCGACGCCGGCGACGCGGACGGCACGGTCATCGGAGGCCGGATCGCGGCGCTGCTCGGCCGGATCGTTGCGGTCTCACGGCCGTTCGATGCGAACACGGGCCGGTCGGCGGCGGAGGCGGATGCCCGGGCCACGCTCGAAGCCGTGGAGGCCCTGACCGAGGCTCCGGCGGTCGCCCGGGCCGACCGTCTGCCCGCGTACCGGCTCCTAGGCAGCCTGCACAACCTGCCCGACGGCACGCGTCAGGCACGGGCGCTCCTCGCCCCGCTCCTGCGCGGCCGCCCGGACGTTCGTCGCGAACGCCTGGCCACCCTCCGGGCGGTGCTCGATCAGCCGGGCCTGGCCGAGGCGGCCGCCTCCCTCGGCGTCCACCGCAACACGGTCGCCTACCGTGTTCGCCGGATCGAGGCCGTCACTGGCTGGCGGCTGGCTGATCCGGATCTCCGGCTCCCGATCGCGCTGGCGATCAGACTTGTGCAAGATGCCTAAGAATTTCTGCGTCTCGCAACCTCCGACGAGGTCACGGCGTCCCGTATCCTGAGCGCTACGCTGCTCGCCCATACCCGACTCGTGCGAGTCGCACAAGACTCAGGAGACCCATGACCGCTCGTCACACGGCCATTGCCGCGATCGCCGACCACCGGATCGCCTCCAACCAGGACTACACCGAGCACGCCGGCGAGGAGATCTACGGCCAGTACGTCTTCCACGAGGTCGCCCAGCGGCAGTACCTCGCCAAGCCGATCTTCCGCCGGCTGCGCCGGACGATCGACGGCCTGGAGCCGTTCGACCCGATCATCGCCGACGCCGTCGCCCACGGCGTGAAGGAATGGGCCCTCTCGCACGGGGCCACCCACTTCACCCACTGGTTCGTGCCGATGACGGGCTCCACAGCCGAGAAGCACGACTCGTTCCTGAGCCCGGTCGGCGACGGCAAGACGATCGCCGAGTTCTCGGGCAACAACCTGCTCCAGGGCGAGCCGGACGCGAGCTCGTTCCCGTCGGGCGGGATCCGGGCAACCTTCGAGGCCCGCGGCTACACCGCCTGGGACGTGACAAGCCCGATCTTCCTCCAGGTCGAGCCGAACGGGGTCACGATGACGATCCCGACCGCGTTCGTGTCGTTCACCGGCGAGGCCCTCGACCACAAGATCCCGCTCCTGCGCTCCCAGGAGGCAGTCGGCGCCGAGGCCCTCCGGGTCCTCCGCTGGTTCGGCAACAGCACCACCGGCCGGGTGTTCACGAACATCGGCCCGGAGCAGGAGTACTTCCTCGTCGATCGCCGACTCGCGGAGCAGCGACCGGACCTCGTCCTCACCGGCCGGACCCTGTTCGGCGCCGCGTCGCCGAAGGGCCAGGAGCTCGAGGACCAATACTTTGGCGCGATCCGGCCACGGATCCTCGCCTTCATGATGGATCTCGATCGCGAGCTGTGGCGGCTCGGCATCCCCGCCCGGACACGCCACAACGAGGTCGCCCCGGGCCAGTTCGAGATGGCCCCGGTCTACGAGCCGACGTCGGTCGGGTCGGACCACAACATGCTCGTCCTCGCCACGATGCGCCGGCTCGCCCCGCAGCACGGCCTGGCGTTCCTCGTCCACGAGAAGCCGTTCGCCGGGATCAACGGCTCGGGCAAGCACAACAACTGGTCGATGGCGACCGACGATGGCGAGAACCTCCTCGATCCGGGCAACGATCCTCATGAGAACGCTCAGTTCCTGGCGTTCCTCGTGGCCGTCATCCGCGGCGTGAATACCCACGCTGATCTTCTCCGGGCGAGCATCGCCGACGCCGGCAACGACCACCGCCTCGGCGCCAACGAGGCGCCGCCGGCGATCGTCTCGATCTTCCTCGGCTCGCAGCTCGAGGACGTGATCGAGCAGTTGGCGAAGGGCGGCGCGACGGGGTCCAAGAAGAGCGGCTCGCTCGAGCTCGGGGTGACCTCGCTGCCGGCCCTGTCCAAGGACGCGACCGACCGCAACCGGACGTCGCCGTTCGCCTTCACGGGAAACAAGTTCGAGTTCCGGGCGGTCGGGTCGTCGGCCCCGATCTACTGGCCGCAGACCGTCCTCAATGTTGCGGTCGCCGACTCGCTTAAGCAGCTGGCGGACGCCCTCGACGACCTCGAGCCCGGCGACTTCGAGGGCCTCACGACGATCCTGTCGCAGATGGTCCGCGACCACAAGCAGGTCCTGTTCGAGGGCAACGGCTACTCAGAGGAGTGGCACGCCGAGGCCGAAAAGCGCGGCCTGCCGAACAACCGGACCACGGTCGACGCGCTGCCGGCCCTCTCGACCGACAAGGCGAAGGACCTCTTCTCGTCGTTCGGCGTCCTGTCCGAGCGCGAGCTCGCATCGCGGGCCGAGATCAGCTGGGAGCACTACGTCAAGGTCTCGAACATCGAGGCGAGTTGTGCCCTCGACATGGCCCGGACGATGATCCTGCCGGCCGCCGTGCAGTACCTCGGCCAGCTGGCTGCCGCCGGCGGCTCACGTGGCGTGCTCACGATCTGCGATCAGGTGTCGGGCCTGGTCGACGACCTCGTTGAGAAGATCACTGCGCTTGCGGATGCCCAGCATGCCGCCCACGAGGCGGGCTCGGTCCACGCCGAGGCGAAGGCATTCGCGTCGAAGGTGATCCCGGCGCAGGGCGAGCTGCGTGAGGTCGCCGACGAGCTGGAAACTGTGGTCGCTGACGACCTCTGGCCGATGCCCAAGTACCGCGAGCTGCTTTTCGTGTACTGAGGCCCCGCGCCTTGCGCGCGCCGCCTGCCCGCCTGCCCGCCCGCCTGCGCGCCGCGCGCCTGCGCGCGGATATTCCGAGAAGGACTATCTGACACTGGAAGGGCTGCCGGTGGGTCGTTGATGTTGTGAAGGCATCAAATGACATCAGGTCACGCGATCTGATGCCGTTCCATTCCCGGTAGGCATGAATCCGTGCGTTCCGGCCGGATAGGCTCGCAGATAGACCTTCCTGGCATACGCCAGGTGGTCGAGAGCCGCGGCAGCCGTTCAGATCACGGCCCTGCGTCGCACGGCCATGAGCCTGCTCCCGTCCACGCTCGACCAGAGGACGCCATCCGCCGCGGGCATGGGCATGCCCCGATCTCGCAGGGCGCGCAGCCAGTCCCTGGACGACGCGGGGAATCGCGTTGCGAACACCGTGGCAAGCTCATCCATCGTCGCGCGATTTCGGGCGGTCGCACGGAGGACGAGCAGGCCCGAGACACGAACGTCCGGTCCGCTGGACCGCCGAATCGCAGCGACCTTGTCGGCCAGACCGCGGAGGGCGGCACCTCCGTCCGCGAGCAGGTCCACGACCTCGACAACCGCAAGCTCACGCCCCTGATCCCGGCTCAGGAGCACATCGATTGATCGGGACCGATCGGCCGTCGGATCGATCGTGAATTCCGGTTGCCCCAGCCAGCCTCCCGGACTGGCAGAAGCGATGACCAACTCCTGGCGCCGCAGGTGCTCAATGTCGCGAGGAAGGTCTGCGCCGGGCCGCGCCTCGATGAATGCGGCGAGCTGGACGCCGACAGCCGCGGCGCACGCCGCAAGCGTCTCGATGGACACGGTGACGACGGCTCCACGTTCCAGCCGGCTCCAGAACGACTGCGAGATCCCGGCACGCGCCGCTGCTTCGGCCTGCGTCAAGCGCGACGCGACACGCGACTCAGCGAGACTGACCCCGATCCGCCGGACGACTGACGAGGCGCGACGCCGGCCATCGATGCGCGCAGATCCAGCTCGGCGACGGTGTCGGTCCGGCATCGCCGGAGCATGACAAGGCTGGCTTATCCGTGGGTCATCGCTCGATCAACCGGCGCGACGCGCTCACCCCACCGTCGCGCGCCGCTGCCCGCCCGCCGCCCACCGCCCGCCGCCGCCCGCCACCGC
>JACCVQ010000145.1 GCA_013698095.1 Chloroflexota bacterium | reverse complement strand
GGGGCGAGGCCGATCGTGAGCGTCTGCGGGAGCGGCCGTCAGTTCGTGACGGTCGTCGTCGCGGTCGCGCTGTTGTTTGCGGTGTTCGGATCCCGCGGCGAGGTCGCCTTGACCGTGGCCGAGTTCGTCATCGTCCCGGGTCCGGTCGGCTTGACCTTGATCGTCACGGTTGCCTGGCCGCCGCTGACGATGGTCCCGAGACTGCACGTGATGAGGCTCTTCGAGGGCTTGGCCGTGCACGTCCCCTGGGTCGTCGCTACGGAGCTGAAGCCGGCCGCCTTCGGCAGCTGATCGGTCAGGCTGACGCCGCTGGCCGCGAGCGGCCCGTTGTTCCGGACGACGATCGTATAGGTGAGGATGGAGTTGACCTTCACGGGATCCGGCGCGTCGGTCTTCGTCACCGACAGGTCGGCCGTGTCACTGAGGATGGCATCGAATGGCGGCGTGGCATCGACCGTCCGCATCAGGCGATCGATCGTCAGCTCGGTCGCCTCGCTTGGACCGGCCATTGCGAAGCCCGTGACGCTGTACAGCGGGGCTCCAGCCGCGAGCCCAAACGCCGCCAGTGGCGCTCGGATGGTCAGGATGTTGCCGGACACGCTGCCCGTCGTGTCGAAGTCTCGGTGGTAGCCGGCGCCGAAGACGGCTGTCGGCGAGATCGCCGCAACCAGCTTGTCATTGGCGTCGAGCTTGCCGCCGATGTAGCGGAGCGGGCTGCCCGGCGTGAACTCAGCCGACAGGTGGTAGATCTCGCGCGGACCCATGAAGCGCAGGGTGTACAGGAAGCGATCGGCCAGGCAGGACGTGGCCGGCGCGCAGATGGTGGCGTTGTAGCTGTCGAAGTCGCGCCGCATCGTCGCCGCCTTGGCGTCGGACAGCGTGATCCGGGCGACGACGTCGCCGCCCTCCAGGGCGATTGACGCGTCGAGCTCGTCGAGTGACGGCAGGTTCTGCCCGGCCGCGGTGTTGGGCCAGGTGGCATCCCCGGCCGGATCACTCCGTCCCTGGGTTGGAATGACAACGCTGATCGTCCGGTTGGCCAGGACCGAGACGCCGGACGTCTGCTTGGCGAAGTGGACGAACGGGCCTTCGTCCTCGCCGCCTGGAGGCGCGGCGTGGAAGCTGTCCGAGTTGTTGTCCATGGTGATGATCCCGAGCCGACCGGCCTCGTCGAAGCTGACATCGATCATGTCGAGCAGCGAGCGATCCTTGAAGGTCGTGGCGCAGGTCGTGCCGCTCGTGCAGATGTTCCCGTAATGCATGACCCGATGGGTCACGACACCGGTATTGACCGTTGGCTGCCCGGCCAGCGCGTCGGGGATGACCGCGGCATAGGTGTTCCAGGCGACGTCGTCAGGCGCATCGTCGGGCTCCCCCGTGTAGGCGGTCGTGCCGACGTAGGTGATGCCGATCCGTCCGGCATCCCCGGCGGTGACCTCCGGGAACACCGCGCTGCCGACCTCGGGCAGGCTGACCCGGACCTTGGGCGACCAGTTCGTGCCCGGGCGTCCGCCCTGGGTCGGGTCGTTGGCCTTGTCCCGAATGTTGGAGAAGCTGTAGTAGACGACGCCGCCGTTGTCCCAGGTGGCGTAGGCATTGCCCCCCGCATCGATCGCGATCCAAGGGAAGCTGGTCGCGCTGGCAGTCGAGACCCGAGTGTCGCCCCAGCTCGTCGGCAGGGCAAAGCCGCTGCTCGGGGCCGTGGCCACGAACGTACCGCTCGGGGAGAACCCGTTGTGGGGCCAGTAGATCCAGCCGTGGCCGGGACTGGCGGCGTTGTTGTCCACCCGGATCTGACCGCTCTGGCCGACATTCTGGAGCTGCGGCGCTGGCTGAACGATCGGCAGGCCCGTTGAGTCGATGGCCTGGACGTAGCCCTGCGGCGGAACGTGGTACGAGAGGAACCCGACGATCGGACGACCGCCCGCGAGGATCGTCGTGTTGTCGGTCGCGCCGACCCATTGGCGGTCGGTCGCGGTCGTCAGATTGGTCACCGCTGTCTGGACGATGAAACTGTCGCCGTGGTCGGTCGAGCTGGCGAGGGCCTCGTTGGCGAGAACCTCCTGGTCGGCGAAGAAGACCTGACCGTTGGCGAGGTTGACCTCGTTCTCGGTGTCGCCGCCACCTCCCGTCAGGCAGTTCGGGCGACTCCGGTTCGCACATGTCCGATCGAACAGCATCCGGAACGAGTCGCCGCCGTCGAGCGAGCGCTGGAGCTGGCCGATGCCGCTCCGGCTGGAGACGGGCCAGTCGACGAAGATCCGGTTCGGATCGATTCCGGCGGACGTCGTCGTGTACGGCGTGCGGCGCTCGATCGTGACCTGCGGCTCAGCCCCGAGGAATGAGGCGCTGGTGACTGTCGCCGGAGCGAATCCGAGGGCGTCGCGGACGAACGTGGCCGGTCCGCCGGTGCCTTCCCCGGCGCAGCTTCCCGCAGTTGACGCCAGCTCTGCCTGTGCCTGGTAGCCGGGCAGGCCAGTGCCGCTGTCGGCGGTCGTGAAGTAGACGGTCCGGACCGTGTACGGACTGCCGGCCTGATCCGCGCACGGCACGAGTGCCGACTCGACGCCGCCGGGCAATGCGGAGGTGGCGACCTCCTTGCCGGTTCGATCGTAGACATAGAGATCGTAGTCAGCGGCCGGCGGAACTCCGGTGAGGTCGATCTGGACGCCGCCGGTGTGGGTTTCCCAGTAGATCGCCGGGATGTCAACGGTCAGCGTGAAGTCGTCGCAGAAGCCACCCGGCACCGGCCCGCTGGGGGGCGCCGTGCACTGGGCATCGGACGGGCCGGCCGTGCTGGCGGTTCTTGCCGGGCCCTCCCAGGACACGCTGGGACTCGAGGTGCTGACCGTGCCCGATGACGGCGTCGATGCGCCCGTCGCGGGCACCAGAACCGAGCCGCCGATGACAACGGACACGAGAAGCGCAAGACGCGCGGATCGGCGAAGCATGGGGCCGACCTCCGGGCAGTGGGCGCCACTCGCGGCGGGCGCGGTTGCGATGATCCGGCAACGTCGCCGACGACCCGGCGGCTCTCTGTAGCCTCTGACTGAATCTCTTCGCCAATGCTAGCCGCAGCGTCCACGGCCTATCGGATTCCTATCAGTCGGGGCGACTCGTGCGTGGCAACGACCGCGGCCGGCCAGGGCGGTGGGCGGTACTGGACTCGAACCAGTGACCTTCTCGGTGTAAACGAGGCGCTCTGACCAACTGAGCTAACCGCCCGAGGACGAGGGTACGACACGCGAAGCGACCGCCGGGCGCGGCTCCGGCGGTCGTGGATCACTGCGAGGTTGGTGCCCAGGCCGGGACTTGAACCCGGATGAGTTGCCTCATACGCCCCTCAAACGTACGCGTATACCAATTCCGCCACCTGGGCAGGTGCGCCTTGCAGGGGCACGGGTCGGGAGGGAGGAGGTGGTGGTACCGAGGAAGGGACTTGAACCCATACGCCCTTGCGGGCACTAGCTCCTGAAGCTAGCGCGTCTGCCAATTTCGCCACCTCGGCGTCGACCCGCCGACCGGCCCGCCCGAGGGCTCACCGGTCGTCAGCGAGGCGCCATGTTAGCACATCACCGAATCGCTCCGACCCATCCGAGACGGGTCTGGACGGGGGTCCGAGGACCCGTTCCTTGAGCACGATCACCTCGTCCGGCCAGGCAATCGGGAGCATGTACGTGCCACCGCTCAGCCGGGTCTGGAGGGCCGTGAATGCCGCAACCCGGACCGCCTGATCAGCCGGGGCGCGGGCCGCCTCGAGAAGCTCGTCGAGGGCGGGATCCTGGAGCCCGATCACGTTCGCGCCGCCGGTCCGGGTCTGGCTCGAGGCAAGGAGCGGGTACAGGTCGGGATCGTGGCCGATCGCGATCTCGACGAGGGCCAGATCGAAGTCGCCAGTCCGGAGGTGGTCGGTCGCGAGGACTGCCGGGTCGCGCTCGCTGATGTCGACCGCGAAACCGAGCGCCTTCCAGTCGGCCGCGATCTGGCTCGCGATCGCGAAGCTGACCGGGTTGACGGTCCGATCGGCAACGAGGAGGTCGAGCGTCTGGGGCTCCTTGTCGGTCGCCCGGCGCCAGCCGTCCTTGGCTTTCGTCCAGCCGGCCTCGGTCAGCGCCTTGGTCGACGCCTTCAGGTCGCGCGCAACCGGCGGCGACGCCGATCCGGCGAATGCCCACGACGATGGTGGAATCAGCCCGTCGGCGCGGGTCGCGAACCCGCCGTACGCCACGGTCAGGATCCGCTCGCGATCGATCGCGCCGAGCAGGGCGGCCCGCGTCCGTGGATCGGCGAAGGCCGGACGATTGGCGCGGAGATTGACCAGGACGGCGGTGAGAGTCGTGGACGGATCGCGCACCGCGCGTGCCCCGGGCGTGGTCACCAGCGTCGCTGCGGCGGCCTGGTCGAGCCCGCTGACGGCATCCAGCTCGCCCGCGTGGAACGCGGCCTTGAGGAGGTCCGGATCGTCGAAGAAGCGCAGTTCGAGGCGTCGGATCGCGGGTGCCGGGCTGGAGGACGGGCCCAAAGGCCGATCCGTGGCGAGAGGGTCCCGCGATGGACCCGGCGTCGGCGACGCCGGGTCAGGCGCCGGCGCGGCGAGGACGGTGCTCGGCTCGAGGGCGGCGTGGTCGGGATCGAGCTCGATGATCTGGTACGGCCCAGACCCGACCGGAGCCTTGCCGAACGCGTCGTCGGCCATCGCGCCAGGCGGCGTCGCATCGAGGAGGTGGGCGGGCACGATCGGCTGGGTCGCGAGGTCGAGGAACCCGCCGATCGGGGTCTCGAGCTCGAACCGGACGGTCGTGTCATCGACTGCGCTGGCCGTGATGCCGGTCCAGGATCCGGCGCCCGGACCGCGGTACTCCGGATCCTGAAGGACCTGGATCGTGAAGACCACGTCGGCAGCGGTCAGCGGCTCGCCGTCCTGCCAGAGGGCCAGCGGATCGAGCGCGAACGTCCACGTCGCGCCATCGGTCGACGACGCCCAGGACTGGGCGAGAGCGGGGATCGGGCGGCCCGCCACATCGCGACTGACGAGACCCGAGAAGACGAGCGCCACGAGATCCCGGTCGGCCTGGCTGCGGGCCGCGAGTGGATTGATGTTCGTCGGCCGGCCGAGGACGCCTTCGCGGTACGGCGCAACCGGGGGCACCGCCACGGTCGCCGGGACCGACGGGCCGGGGCCGTTCGGGGCGAAGGCGGGGCCGCCGATGGCGACGGCAGCGAGAACGACGACGAGGACGAGGCCGGCGATGACGGCACGGTCGAGGCGGTTCATGAGCAGGAATCGGTCGCCAGCGATGGGCGCCCCCCTCGCCGCGACGGACCTCAGACCAGGGTCAGACCCGCTCGAAGAAGAATGACGCCAGAGAGAAGGCGACGAAAAGGACGAGGAGCGCGATCGTGAACTGCCAGAGCCGGCGCTCGATGCCGCGGCGGCTGCGGTAGACGGCAGAGTCGCCGCCGAACGTGCCGGACAGGCCGGTGCCGCGGGCCTGGAGCAGGATCGCAGCAATCAGGGCGATGCTGACGATGACCTGGCCGATCGCCAGGGCGGGATTATTCACTGGGGTCGACCTCCGGTGGGAACGGCGCCGGATGATATCACGGGCTCCCGCTCCGGCGACCCCGCGCGAGCGAGCAGGGTCCGGCCGGTGATGCCCTCCCACGGCGTGAGGTCGGCCAGCTCGATGAGGGTCGGGGCCACGTCGGCGAGAACGCCGTTGCGCAGGATCCGGTCCGTGACGGCTCGGCCGGCGAGCAGGAACGGAACGGGATTCAGGGAGTGGGCGGTGACCGGATTGCCGGCCTCGTCGCGCATCGCATCGGCGTTGCCATGGTCGGCGGTAACGGCAAGGAGCCAGCCCGGACCCGTGGGATCGGTCGTGTCGGCCGTCTCGGTCGTGTCGGTCGTGTCGGCCGCGTCGGCCGCTTGGGCGGCGCCGGTCCCATCGCGCGCCGCCAGCGCGGCAACGATCCTGGCGAGGCATCGATCGACCGTCGCGACGGCTCGCACGGTGGCCTCCCAGACCCCGGTGTGGCCGACCATGTCCGGATTCGCGAAGTTGGCGACGACCAGGTCGAAGGAATCGCCCTCGAGCGCGGCGACGATGGCGTCGGTCACGCCCAGGGCGCTCATCTCCGGGGCCAGGTCGTACGTCGCGACCCGCGGGCTCGGGACGAGGATCCGCTCCTCGCCCGGCAGGGGCGCCTCGCGGCCGCCGTTGAAGAAGTACGTCACGTGGGCGTATTTCTCGGTCTCGGCGACATGGAGCTGGCGCCAGCCGGCATCGCTTGCGGCGTGGGCCAGCGAACGGACCTCGTCGGGTCCGAAGGCCACCTCGACGGCGAGCCCGGCCTCGTACTCGGTCATCGTCACGACGAGGAGGTCACGTGGCCGCGGCCCCGGGACGTCGCGATCGAATGTCCGAAACTCGTCGCCGTCGGCCAGGGAGTGGGTCAGCTGGCGAGCGCGATCCGCCCGAAAATTGGCGTGGACGATGGCGTCCCCGTCCCGGACCAGGCCATCGACCCCGTCGATCACGGTCGGCAGGACGAACTCGTCGTTCTCGCCCCGTTCGTGGGCTGCCGCGATCGCCGCCAGGGCCGACGGCGCGCGCTCCCCTACCCCGTGGACGATCGCCCCGTAGGCTCTGGCCGTGCGCTCGCCGCGCTGGTCGCGATCCATCCCGTAATAGCGGCCACTGATCGTCGCGATCCGGGCGTCGGGGTGAACGGCCACGAGGCGCTGCTCCAGGTCGGCGACGAACTCGGGCGCGGAGCGCGGCGGCGTATCGCGGCCGTCGAGCAGGGCATGGACGCGGACAGCCGGGACGCCCGCGCGTGCCGCAAGTTCGACAAGGGCAACGAGGTGGCGGTCGTTGGCGTGGACACCGCCCGGACCGATCAGGCTGACGACGTGGAGCCGGCCGTCGGCGTGGGCTGCCCGGGCACACGCCGCGAGGAATGCCGGACGGTGGTGGAACGAGCCGTCGGCGATCGCGGCATCGATCCGGGGCAGGTCCTGGAGGACGGGCCGGCCGGCGCCGAGGTTCAGGTGGCCGACCTCCGAGTTGCCCATCTGCCCCGCCGGTAGCCCGACCGCATCCTCCGAGGCCCGGAGCACGCTGTGCGGCCAGCGCGCGCGGAGCGCGTCCCAGGTGGGGGTCTCGGCCGCGGCGATCGCGTCGTCGGCGGGGATCGGGCCGATCCCGAAGCCGTCGATCACGATGAGGACGATGGGGCGGGGTCGCGTGTTGGTCCCAGGTTGGGCGACGCTGCTCTCCGCGGTCACGAGATCGCGGACAGGCGTGCCGCCGCAGTGATCCCGGCCCGCCCGACGATCCCGGCCATCTCGTCGGGCTTGAGCGACGCCCCACCGACCAGCGCCCCATCGATCGACGGTTCGGCCAGGAACTCGCCGATGTTGGCGGCGGTCACGCTGCCGCCGTACAGGATCGGGACCTCCCCGGCGCGCTCCCAGCCGAGTCGACCGAGCGTCGCCCGGATGGCCTCGGCCATCGCCGCCGCGTCGGAGCCGAGAGCGTTCCGACCAGTTCCAATCGCCCAGACCGGCTCGTATGCGATGACCAGACGTGCCGCCGCGACCCGCGCCGCATCGTGTCCGTCCAGGGCTCCGCCGAGCTGCCGCTCGACCACCTCGAACGCGCGACCGGCGTCCCGGTCCGCGAGCTGCTCGCCGACGCACAGGATCGGCCGAAGGCCCCCGTCGACGGCCCGCCCGAGCTTCCGCCCGATCCGCTCGTCGGTCTCGCCATGGTCGCGTCGCCGCTCCGAGTGGCCGATGATCACCCAGGTCGCGAGGCCGTCGAGCATCGGCGCGCTGGTGTCGCCGGTATACGCGCCGGCAAGCTCGTGGTGGACATCCTGGGCGCCGACGGCGACCTGAGGGTCGTCGGCGACGAGGGCGTCGCGCACGCTCGCGAGACACACGAAGGGCGGGCAGATCACCCGCGTGACACCTGCAACGCGGGTCCGGCCGGCGATCGTCCGGGCCAGCTCGGCCGCGTCGGAGGGGGTTGTGTTCATCTTCCAGTTGGCGGCGATCACGACGGGGCGCATGGTCGGCATCATGCCAGAGGCCGGAGGATCCCCGGGCCGCTCGCCGTCGGAGGTGCACCACCCCGGGCTCGGTGCCGGCTCGCGACGCCGTCGGCCGGCTGGAGGGCGAGGCGTTCGATCCGCTCGAGCGCCCGCTGGACCGCAGAGCGATGAATGCCGAGCCGCACGGCCAGCTCGTTGAGCGTCGCCTCGGGCGTCTCATGACGGGCTTCGGCGACGGACCGGACCACATACGGCTGGGTCGCCAGCTCGCCGCTTGCGGACAGCTCGTCGATCGCGGCCATCTGGCGGCCCGCGGCGCCGACCGCCCGCTGGAGGTTTGCCGACTCCGCGTTGATCACGCGGTTCAAGTCGCCGCGGAGGGCCCGCGAGACCTGGCGCGCCTCGACCTCGAGGAGTGTGGCCGAGGCCCCGAGCCGGCGCAGGAATGTTCCGACGACCTCGCCGTTCTTCCAGGTCACGACGCCGCGCCCACGCCGAATCCGCCGGGAGGCCGGCAGGTCCGCTGCGGCGAGGCGTTCGACGAGGAGCGCGGCCTCGTCGGCGTCGACAACGAACTCGAGGTGGGTTCGGCCGCCCGACAAGCTGAGCGACCCGCGGGCGAGGAACAGGCCGCGCAGCCAGGCGAGGCGGCAATGCTCGGCGGCCGCGTCCCAGTCGAAGTCGGCGAGACGGGGCCGCGGCGGTCCGTCGGCAGCCGCCGCCGTCGCGTGGGCAGAGCGCTCCCGAGCCAGACGGAGCAGGAGCCGGGCGACCGAGCCCTCGCGGACCGCCGCCACTCCAGCCAGTCCGACGGCCTCGGCTCGTCGGTCACATGGCCGGCCCGGATCGATCGCCGCGAGCTCGGCCCGGAGCGCAAGGACGAGGTCCCGCTCGGTTCCGCTCATCGGACCGGCCGCCGACCCCGGCTCACGCCGTCCGCGAAGCCGACTGGCGGCGGCGGACGCTCCCCTCGCGATCGTGGATCCGGATCAGCGCCGCCGCGAGGCGGGCCGGATCGTGGCGTTGCGCGGCATGGGCGTCGACGACGTCATCCAGGACCAGCCGCGGAGCACGGACGAGTGCCGGTGGCCAGGTCAGCCGGACCGGCTCGGCGGGTGATCGGAGCGACCCACCGTCGGCGGCCCGGTTGTTGGCAAGGACCACGTCGACGATGTCGGCCCCGGTGTGGGCGATGAGTGCCTCCACGTGCCCGGCAAGATCCAGGCCCTGGGTCTCGCCGGCCTGGGTGGCGACGTTGCAGACGTAGACCCGGAGGGCGCCGGAGCCGAGGATCGCGTCGCGGATCTCGGGCAGGAGGAGGCTCGGCAGGAGGCTCGTGTACAGGCTGCCCGGGCCCAGGACGATGAGGTCGGCCTCGCCGATCGCAACGAGGGCGTCCTCGCACGCTGCCACCTCGGCCGGGCTGACCCACGCCTCGACGATCCCCACCGTCCGGGTGATCAGCGACTGGCCGTCGACCACGGACCCGTCGCGGGTCCGAGCGTGGAGGGTCAGAGGCGTCGGAGCGGCCGGCACGACCTGGCCCCGGATCGCGAGGACCCGATTGGCCCGGCGGACGCCCTCCTCGAAGTCGCCGCCCTCGAGCTGGGTCATCGCGGCGAGGAGGATGTTGCCGACGGCGTGACCGCCGAGCGCACCGCCCGCTTCGGGCGCGGCGTCGAGGGGCGAGCCGGCGAAGCGATGCTCGAGCACCTCGCCGACGAGATTCTCGGCGTCGGCCAGAGCCGCCAGACAGCGTCGGATGTCCCCCACCGGCGGGATGCCGAGCTCCTCGCGAAGGACGCCGGAGGAGCCGCCGTCGTCGGCGACCGCGACGATCGCGGTCAGGTTGCTCGTGTGCTCCTTCAGACCGCGCAGGATCGTCGACTGGCCGGTCCCGCCGCCGATCACGACGATTCGCGGACCGCGGGCGAGCGACTTGCGCTGATAGATCAACTCGACGAGCCGGCCGCCGCCCTGGGCCGGGAGGAACGGCGCGGTCAGCGCTCGGATCGTCCGGTACGCGCCGAACCCGACGAGGCCGAGGCCGACGACGCCGACCACGAGACCGCGGACCGGATACGGCAGGAACTGGAGCGAGACGACGTCGAGGATCCAGCCGGCGATGCCGCCGGGCTCGAGGTCGCGGGTCGCCTGGCGGATGACGTGAGCGACGCCGAGGACGAGGACGAGGAGCCCGACGAAGGTCAGGAGGAGCCAGCGCTTGACCCCGATCCCGGGGGTCAGCCAGCGCCGGAGGTTCGTCACGGCGGCCCGCTCGGGGTCGGCTCCGCGCGGCGCGTGGCCGGCGTCGGTCATGCCCGGTCGAGCTCGCGATGGAACAGGGCAACCGGACCGAAATCCTGCTCCCGGAGCCACGCGGCGAGCTCCTCGCTCAGCGCGATCGAACGGTGGTAGCCGCCCGTGCAGCCGAGCGCGATCGTGAGCCGCGTCTTGCCCTCGCTCACATACGCCGGCAGGGCGAACGACAGGAACTCACGGACGTGGCGCAGGAACGCCTGGGCGACCGGCTGACCGAGGACGAATTCGCTGACCGGCGCGGTCAGCCCGGACAGCTGGCGGAGCTCGTCGATGTAGTACGGGTTCTGCATGAACCGGACGTCGAACACGAGGTCGGCCTCGAGCGGGACGCCGAACTTGAAGCCGAAGCTGATCAGCTGGATCGCGAGGCGGTTTGGATCGGCGGCTTCGCCGAGCCGGGTGAAGATCCGCTCACGGAGCTCGCGCAGCGACAGGTCGCTCGTGTCGATGACGACGTCGGACTCGCTCCGGACCGGATCGAGGAGCCGGCGCTCGGCGGCGATCGAGCTCGCGATCCCGCGCTGGTCGGCGAGCGGATGGCGGTGGCGCGTCTCGGAGAAGCGCCGGATCAGGACCTCGTCGCGCGCCTCGAGGAAGAACACCTGGGGTCGGGTCCCGCGACCCTCGAGCGCACCGCGCATCGCCCCGAAGGCCATCGGCGCGTCGCCGGAGCGGACATCGAGGACGATCGCCACCTTGCCGAAGCGTTCCGGATTGTCGACGACGAGGTCGGCGAGCCTCGGCAGGAGCTCGCCGGGCAGGTTGTCGACCACGGTGTAGCCCAGGTCCTCGAACAGCTTCGCCGCCGCGGTCTTGCCGCCGCCCGACAGGCCGCTGAGGAGGACCACGTGCTGGTGGTCGACCGCCACGCCGGGCTCGGCGGATGCGCCGGGCTCGGCGGTCGACTCGGGTCCCGAACGCTCGGGCTCGGTCTCGTCGCCGGTCATCACTTCCCGCTCCGCCGGATCGCAAACACGGTGAGCTCGAACAGGAGGTACATCGTGGCGCCCAGGACGGCGAAGCTGACCGGATCGCCGCCCGGTGTCACGACAGCCGCGAAGATCGCGATCCCGATCAGCGCGAACCGGCGCGATGCGGCCAGGCGGGCGGAGCTCAGGATGCCGACGCGGGCAAGACCGAAGAGCACGATCGGGAACTCCATCAGCAGCCCGAACGCAAGGAACATCGTGGTCACGAAGTCGAAGTAGTTGGTGGCGGTGAGATTGTCGACGACGACCGCGTTGGTGAAGCCGAGCAGGAACGTGATCGTGAACGGCAGGATGATCCACGCGACGGTCACGCCCAGAACGAAGAAGAACAGGGCGAGCGGGATCCAGGGTCGGAGCGCTCTTCGCTCGCCGGCCGTCAGTCCAGGCCCCACGAAGGCCGCGACCTGGTACAGGAGCACCGGCATCGCGAGGATGATCCCGACGGTCACCCCGATCCGGAGCCGGATCGCGAAGGCATCGCCGATCGCAAGGGTCTGGAGCGGCAGCGCGGACGCCGGAAGCGGGCTGGTCAGGAACAGCTGGAGCTGCTCGGCGAACATGAAGCCGATCGCCGAGCCGACGGCGACCGCCAGGATCGCCCGGACGAGGCGAGTTCGCAGCTCCGACAGGTGGTCGACGAGGGTCATCGCCTGGTCGGGATCGGCCGGCGCGGTTCCGCTCGCTTCGGGTCCGGCCGGGAGGCGATCCGGAAGGCCGGCCCCGCGAACGGTGTCGGCGTCAGCCATCGGGTTGTTGTGTGGCCCGGATCAGACCGGGAGGTTCTTCGGATCGTCGTCCGACGGCGGCGCCGGGGTCGCGATCGGAGCCGGGACGGTCGAGGCGGTCGGCGCTGCCACGGGCGGCTCGGGCGTCGGAGCCGGCGCGGCGGTTTCCGAGGGCGGGAGCGGACCGCTGTCGACGCGGGTCGCGTCCGCGACGTCGGTCGATGCCTTGCGGAACTCGCGGATGCTCTTGCCGAGCGCTGCGCCGACGTCAGGCAGGCGTCCGGGACCGATCACGATCAAGGCGATCACGAGAATGACGATGAGCTCGATGGGCCCGATGTTCGGCATGGGTGACTGCTCTCGACCTCTCCAGCGGATGCGGGCCGGCGGGCCGCGGAACGCTGGCTAGGGTAGCACGGGCAGTCGGGCCGCCCACTCGCGGGCAGCCGCTGCAATGGCCCCGGACGGATCGCCGGTCGTGCCGCGCCGAATGGCACCCGCGATCCCGCGCGAGACGTTCACCAGGAGTCCCCCGCCCGCTCGATCGCCGGCCGGCGGCGCCGTCGCTCGACCGTGGGCGAGGACCGCGCCCTCGTCGCCGCCTTGGGCCCCGACGCCCGGCACCAGGAACGCGAGATCGGGCGCCAGCTCGCGGATCGTGGCCAGCTCGGCGGCCGCCGTGGCACCAACCACCAGGCCCACCGTCCCGCCCGGTCCCCAGTCTCGGGCTCGTCGGGCCACACGGGCGTAGAGCGGTTCGGCCGGGTGGCCGGCCCTCTCGTCGGCCGCCACGACCAGGTTCTGGAGCTCGCCGGCGCCGGGATTCGAGGTCCGGCACAGGACGTACGCAAACCGGTCCACGCGGGCGAGCAGCGGGGCGATCGCCTCCTCGCCGAGATAGGGACTGACGGTGATCGCATCGGCGCCGAGGCCGTCGTACAGCGCGACAGCCTGGCGGGCGGCAGTCGAGCCGATGTCACCGCGCTTGGCGTCCATCACGACGGGCAGCCCGGCCGGCACCGCCGCACGGATCCGTTCGAGAGCCGCCACGCCCTCCGACCCGAATGCCTCGAAGAACGCGAGGTTGGGCTTGACCGCCGCGGCGAACGGGCCCGCCGCCTCCAGCACGAGCCGGGCGAACGACTCCACACCGGCGAGATCGTGGCTGAAGCCGTCCGGCAGCGCCTCCGGGTCCGGATCGAGCCCAAGACAGAGGACCGTCCGCGTCGCGGCGGAGCGAGCGGCGAGTCGGGCCAGGTATGAATCGGGCGAGGACTCGTCGTGGGTGGCCTCGACGAGGCGGGCCAAGGTCACGGTGCCGTCGAACCGGACGAAGACGGGACCGCCGAGGACGGGCCGACCGCCGGTGCCGCGCTCGGCCGCGCCGGCAGCTCCGAGGCCGGAACGAACCAGCTCGGACGCGACGCGCCGTCCAGCCCCGACACCGTCGTCAAGTCGAGCGTCTCGGTCACCGTCCAGCGGCCCGTCGCATTGTCGAGCCGTGCCATCCGGAGGTCGACGATCGTCCCGGCGAGGTGGAGGAACGCGACCGCGTCACCGGCCGGCGACCAGACCGGCGAGAACGAATGACCGTCGTTCGTCACCCGGAGAAGCTCTTTGCCGGCTGCATCCAGGATCGCGACGTCCGTCCCGAACGCGTCCGACTTCGTGGCCGCGATGAACGATCCGTTGGGCGAGTACGCAGGCGCGAGGTAGCCGGGACCGGTCAGCTGCCGAGACTGCTTCGTGGTCACGTCGTAACGGTAGATCTGGGGAGCGCCGCGCGTCAGCTCGCGGCCGTTCCGGACGTAGAGGAGGAACCGCCCGTCGAACCCCCAGGCGGGATCCTGATGGCCGAGGTTGCCCGATGCGCCGAGCTTCAGATTCGTCATCTTCTTCGTCGCCAGGTCGAACGTCTGGAGGACGACATCACTCCGGAGCGGGTTCGGCCCATCCGAGATGAGCGCAATCGTCTTCCCGTCGGGGCTCGCCGCCGGCTGGCGAAGCCAGTAGAACCACGTCGAGTTTCCGGACGTGAAGCGCCCGGCCAGGAGCCGTTGCGCGCCGGTCCCGTCGGGTTTGACCCGCATCAGGCTCGGCGTCGACAGGTCGTACCAGGCCCGGCTCTGGCTGCCGCCGATCGGGAACTTGCCACGGCTCTCCGCGATCCGGATGAAATAGACCCACTGGCCGTCGGGCGCGAAGCTCGGCATCGAGTCGGTGCCGCTGTCGGTCAGCTGCCTGGCGCCGGGGGCGGTCTGGATCCAGATGTTGCCGGTCTTGGCATAGACGATGGAGCCCGGCAACTTCAGCTCGGGCGGCACGATGACGACATGCGACGGGGCCGGGGTGATTGCCGGGCCTGGGTCGTTGCCGGTCCCCGACAACGTCCGGAACGGCAGCTGACCGTTCAGCAGGTTGAGCGTCACGATCGCGATGATCACGAGGGCGACGACCGCGATCAGCGGAGCGGCGTAGCCCGCCACGGGGCCGATGCCATACGGGTCGCGCGAGGCACGGGTCGAGGCCGGCCGGCGGTTGCTCACGGCGCGGCCCCGACGACGAGGATCGGCGGCTCCGTGGCAGTACCGGCAACGTCCGAACCGATGCCGACGTCACCGACGGGGCGCGCATGCATCCCGGCCGTTGCCACGTCGCGGATGTCGAGCTGGAGCGATTCGTAGCCTCCGAACGTCCGGCTCGTGAGCCTGGCGACCACGTCGACCCGATCGCCCTCATGGACCGTCTCCGCGAGATCCGAGCGACCGAAGGCAATGCCGTCGAGGACGTCGAGGCGGCGCTTCAGAGTGAGCTGAGTGTGGCCGCCGCTGGCGGCTCGGACGCGGGTCACGGTCAGGCCCTCGACGACGAGCAGCGGCTCAGGGTTGCCGATGCCGCACGGATCGAGCCGCCGGAGGTCGCGGTGGAGGGCGTAGTCGACATCGAGCGACGGCAGGCTCAGGTCGATCGCCAGCGGCAGGCGCGGATCGGCCGGGACGCTGCTCGCGGCGAGGACGTCGAAGGTGGCGACGAACTCGGGCCAGCGAGCAGCTTCGATCTCGAAGCCGGCCGCGCCGGCATGACCGCCATGGCGCAGAAACAGATCGCCGCAGGCATCAAGGGTCGCGCCGAGGTCGAGCAGGCCGTTGCTCCGGCAGGACGCCCGGATCACGTCGCCGAGATCCGCCCCGACGATGGCCGGCTTGCCGTGATCCTCGACGAGCTTCGACGCCACCAGCCCGACGATCCCGACCGGCCACGGACCGTGGACGATCGTGGCGTGGATCGCGCGCGGCGTCGCGGCGTCCTCGCCCGTTTCGCGGCCGTTGCCTGCGGACCCCGGCGGCGCCGACGTTTCGGCACTCGCACTTCCGGCGACGGCAGCTCGGGCCTCGCCCATCGCCTGGCTCGTCAGGTCGCGGCGAGTCTTGTTCGCCGCCTCGAGCTCGGCCGCCAGGCGGTCCGCCTCGTCGCGATCGTCTGTCAGGAGCAGGGCCGCGGCCGCCCGCGACTCCCCCACCCGGCCCGCCGCGTTGATCCGCGGGGCCACCGCGAACGACAGGGTCTCGACATCGCTGGCGTTCGGGCGAACGTTGGCCGAGGCGAGAAGAGCCGCGATCCCGGGCCGGGGAGTCGCGGCGATCCGGGCGAGGCCCAGGCGGACGATGGCGCGCGTCTCGCCGAGGACGGGGACGAGGTCGGCGATGCTCCCGATTGTCGCGAGGTCCGCGAGGTCGAGCGCTGCCTCCGGGCCGCCCGGCTCGTCGGCGAGGAGCAGCTGGGCGAGCTTGAACGCGACACCGCTGCCGGCCAGGCGCCGTTCGGGATAGCGGCTGTCGGCCCGCTGCGGGTTGACGATCGCGACCGCGGCCGGCAGCTCCGTCGGGAGGCGGTGATGGTCGGTCACGAGGACGTCGATACCGGCGTCCTGGGCCGCGCCGATCTCGGCCACGCTCGTCGAACCGCAGTCGACGGTCACGATGACCGCCGCCCCGGCCTCGCGTGCCGCCTCAACGGCCTGGAGCGACAGGCCGTGGCCTTCGTCGAGCCGGCTCGGGACATAGGACAGCGTGGCGATCCCGAGGCGACGCAGAGTCCGGACGAGGATCGCCAGACCGGTCAACCCGTCGGCATCGAAGTCGCCGAACACCATGACCAGTTCGCCGTTCGCGCGCGCCCGCCCGATCCGGGCACCGAAGACATCGGCATCCGGCAGCAGTCGCGGGTCGTGCAGGACGGTCAGCGGCTCTGCGAAGAACGCCGTCAACTCGGCTGCGGTCGTCAGGCCTCGACCAGCGAGGAGACCGATGGCCCGTGCCCCGAGTCCCAGCGCCGCGCCGGCGTCCACGAGGGCGGCGGAGGCGGTGACGGGATCGGCGATTCGCCAGGCGAAGCGCGGTTCGATCACCCGTTCAGGATGCCATGGCTCGCTCACCGGCGGATGCACTTCACCTGCACCGGCGCTCACGGGACCCGAGAGGCGATCGACCGGTCCCCTCGTCCGACGCCCGCACCGTGGTCGTCGACGTCAGGAAGCGGCGCGACGGGTCCGCGGCGCGCGGCTCGAGCCGGTCCGGCCCAACCGGCGGTCCTCCCACTCGTGCCAGACGGTCAGGAGCGGGGCGGCGTTGAAGATCGAGGAATACGTGCCCGAGATGATCCCGATCAGGAGCGCGAGCACGAACGTCTGGATCGCCGACCCGCCGAACAGGTACAGCGAGAGCAACGTCAGCACCACCGTGAAGCTCGTCATGATCGAGCGGGCAAATGTCTGGAGGATCGAGTGATTGACGATCTCGGCGAAGGGCTCGCCGGCGTGGCGGGCCCGGTTCTCGCGGATCCGGTCGAAGACCACGATCGTGTCGTGGACGCTGAACCCGATGACGGTCAGCATCGCCGTGACGAACAGGGCGTCGATCTCGATCCGGAACAGGGAGCCGAGGATCGCGAAGATCCCGACGACGACGATCACGTCGTGGACGAGGGCGACGAGGGCGGTGACCCCGAACTTCACGTCCTGGAAGCGGTATGTGATCCAGAGCAGGATGCCGAGCGAGCCGACCACGATCAGGATCAGGGCCTGGTTGACGAGGTCGGACGAGACGACCGGGCCGATCGTCGTCAGCGACGCCTGCTCGGCGATCTTGCCGAGCTTCGCCTCGAGGGCGATGACCATCTCGCCGCCCTTGCCGTCGGTGGGGAGCTGGGTGTTGCCGGTCGGGGCGGACGGAGATGGGGACGGGCCGGCCGAGCCGCTGGGGCCGGGGCTGGCGGAGGCGGGCGGGGCCGGGCTCGCTGACGGCGCCGGCGACGGGGCCGCACTCGGCGACGGCGCGGTCGAGGTCGACGGCGCGGGACTCGCTGACGAGGTCGGGGCGCTCGCGGAGGCGGCTGCACTCGCGGAGGCGGCTGCACTCGCCGACGCTGCCGGGGCGCTCGCTGAAGCGCCGGCGCTGGCGGACGCAGCGATGGTCGGGACCGGAGTCGCCGTCGGCTGCGGAGCCAGGAGCCCGATTGCCTCGGTCTTGATATCCATGAACCCGTTGCCCTGACGGACCACGATGGCCTGGAGGCCGTTGTCGTGGAAGACCGTGGCGACCTGGTCGGCCGTGACCTTCGGGTCCTCGAACTTGATCTGCCAGGTCGTTCCGCCGGTGTAGTCGATGGTGAACTGGAGACCCTCCTTGCCGCCGGTCAGGGGCGTCAGGAGGATGAAGAGGAGGCCAGGGATCGTGAACAGGGCCGAGATCAGAAAGAACCAGCGGCGCTTGCCGATGATGTCAAACACGCGAACGCGCCCCGCCCCGGAGCCGCGTCCGGCCGGTCGCCCCGATCCCGGACACGAACTCCTTCTCGCTGACGCCATACAGCCGCGCCTTGCGCGACCAGTCCTGGGCGACGATCCAGCGCAGGATCGTGCGGGTCACCACGATTGCGCTGAACATCGACACGAGGACGCCGAGGATCAGGACGAGCGCGAACCCGCGGATGGTCGATGAGCCGAAGAGGTACAGGATCGTGGCGGTGATCAGGCTCGACACGTTCGAGTCCAGGATGGAGTTCCAGGCCCGCCCGAAGCCGGCCTCGACGGCGGCCGGCAGCGACTTGCCGATCCGCATCTCCTCCTTCATCCGCTCGAAGATCAGGATGTTGGCGTCAACCGCCATGCCGATCGAGAGGACGAAGCCGGCGATCCCGGCCAGGGTCAAGGTGACGGGCATGAGCCGGAAGATCGCCAGCAGGACGAGGCTGTAGTAGATCAGCGCGAAGCAGGCGACGATTCCCGGCAGGCGGTAGTAGATCAGCATGAAGGCCATGACGAGCATGATCCCGATGGCGCCGGCCAGCAGGCTGTTGTTCAGGAACTGCTCACCGAGCGTCGCGCTGATCGTGACGTTCGACAGCTCCTCGACCGGGAAGGGCAGCGAGCCGAACTGGAGAACCGTGACGAGCTCGGTCGCCTCCTTGAGCGGGTACCCGCCGATTCCGTCCTGGCTGATCTGGACGTTGCCGCCGGGGATGGCGTTCTTGATGACCGGCGCCGAGATCACGCGCCCGTCGAGGACGATCGCGAAGAATTTTTCGATGTTCTGGCGCGTGTAGTCCTCGAACAGCCTGGCGCCGGTGTCCTTCAGGTTGAAGGTGACGACCCGCTTTCCGGTCTGGTCCGTTGCGATCGCGGCGCTCGACAGCTCCTCGCCCGAGAAGAGCGTTGGAAACTGGGCGGGATCGATGGTGTCGCCGGCGTTTTTCTGGATGGATCCGAGGGGGACGAAATCGAGACGCCCGGTCTGGCCGACCAGCCGTCGGACGGCGTTCGGATCGGACACGCCGGGCAACTCCACGACGATCCGGTCGCTGCCCTGGGTCGTGACGACGGGCTCCGACACGCCGGTTGCGTTGACCCGGTTCTCGATGATCCCGCGGATGACCTCGAGGTCCTCCTGACGCGGGATCCGGTCACCTGCCTGCTTGGCCTGGTATTCGACCCGGAGGCCGCCCCGGAGGTCGAGGCCGAGCTTCGTCTCGATCACCCGGTTCTCGCCGGTGGTGGCGTCCGGCACCGTGATGCCGGGGACGAAATCGACGATGAGGGCGAGGAGGCCGATGATGAGAATCAGGAAGGGGCCGGCTTTGCGCATGCGCGGCGGATCATACAGGAAAGGCCTGAGCGCGCCGGACGGCTCCGCCTCGGTCCCAACGCCGATCTCCACGCCGGATGTCGTCGCCAGTGCCGGGCAATCCTCGTGCCATGAGCGTATCGGACGCGTTTCACGCCGGGACCGCCCAGAACTGCACTGTTGCACCGCCCCACGAGCCAGAACCGCCAGAAGTCGGCCATCCGACGACGTTCAAGGCGCGACCTTGCTCCATACGCTCGCCGGGCGAGCGAAATCGGGCGTTGATCGCCAGTGAAGAGCTCTCGGGCATGGTGTGCCGATGGCAACACGGGAACGGCGGCTCGATCGAGGACGGCGGCTGGCCCATCGAGCACTGCTGATGATGGGTGACGAGTTGCGTGAGGCCCGGATCCAGGCGGCTCTCACACAGCGTGAACTCGGCGCCGTCGTCGGCATCTCGCCGGCGGCGGTCGGTCGGATCGAGCGCGGACAGGCGCCGCACGTGGCGTATGAAACGCTGGTCTTGCTGGCGTCCGCTCTCGGGCTGGACATCCCGCTGCGCGCCTATCCAAACGGCGATCCGGTGCGAGATGCCGCGCAGCTCGCGTTGCTGGTGCGTCTTCGAGTCCTCCTCCCGACAGGGTTGCGCCACCCAACTGAGGTCCCCCTCGGGATCGCGGGCGACCTTCGGGCGTGGGACCAGGTCATTGAGGGACAGGGCTGGTCGCTCCCGACGGAGGCCGAGACCCGGATTCGAGATGTGCAGGCGCTCCGCCGGAGGCTTGCCCTGAAGTGCCGCGACGCGGGGGTGGACACCATGTTGCTCGTCGTCGCCGACACGCGCCACAATCGGCAGGTCCTCCGCCTCGCCGCTGCCGACCTCGGCGAAGCGTTTCCGGTCCGCGGTCGCGACGCCCTCGCGGCCCTCCGCAGGGGTGACAAACCTGCCGGCAGCGCGATCCTCCTGGTCTGACGCTACCGGCGGGGTTCTCGTCGAACGCCCCGCAATGCTCATCGGGCGACCGTATCCGACGAGTCTCGGCGGAAACGCGCCCGAACCTGCGCCTCCGGGTCGCCGGGCGAGGATTTCCGGCAGTTCTTGGGTCCGAGAGCCGTCCGGAGTGTCGCGGCGTGCTCGATAGGCTCGTGGAGCGAGTTTCGGCGACCGAGGGCCGCGGGCCTCGGGACCGCGGGCGCAGCAGGCGAAGCGGGCGAAGGCGGCCCCGACGCGGCGTGCGTCGCGAACAGCGGCGATATTGACACGCGCCACGCCGGCGGAGGGTCTGAACGCAGCGCCGGCTGTGGCGCCACGGCATGCTGTCTCGTGACGTCGGCGGCTGCCTCCAGGCTCGCGATCCGCGCCTCGAGCGCCCGGAACGAGCGTCGACCTGCTCGTCGTCCTTCATGTCTCAGCACCCTCACCGCCGCGGGTTGGCACCGCGTTCGCACACAGGAAGTTCGGGTCCGGGTCGCGTTGCGGGATCCGAGTGGACTGTCGGCAAGGCGACATCCGGTGGTTGGCGCGCAGGGCGCGCGGCTCAGACCTCGAGGCCCGCCTTGATCCGGGCCGCCAGCGCCGCGCCGATGCCGGGCACGGCCGCGATCTGCTGGACCGGCGCCTCGCGCACCCGCTTGGCCGAGCCGAACACCCGGAGCAGCGCCCGCCGACGCTTCGGCCCGACCCCCGCCAGGTCGTCGAACGCGGAGCGCGTCTGGCGCTTCGAGCGCAGGTCGCGGTGATAGGTGATCGCGAACCGGTGGGCCTCGTCGCGAAGCCGCTGGACCAGGTACAGCGCCGACGACGTCGCGGGCAGGACGACGGGCTCCGCGATCCCCGGCCGGAACAGCTCCTCGCGCTCCTTTGCCAGCCCGGCGAGCGGCATGTCGTGCAGACCGAGCTCGTCGAGGACCTCCTTGGCCGCGCTCACCTGGCCCTTGCCGCCGTCCACGATGACGAGGTCCGGCATCGCCCAGCGGAGCGCCTCGGCCGCGCCCTCGTCGCCGTCCTTGGCCCGCCGGAATCGCCGCCGCAGGACCTCCTGGTGCGAGGCGAAGTCGTTCGGGCCTTCGACGGTTCGGATCTTGAAGCGGCGGTACTCTCCTGTCCGGGGCTTGCCGTCCTCGAAGACCACCATGCTCCCGACCGAGTCGGAGCCCTGGACGTTGGAGATGTCGTAGCACTCGATCCGGAGCGGCGGGCCGGGCAGGCCGAGCGCCTCCGCAAGCTGCTCGAGGGCGATCAGCGTCTTGCCCTCGTCGGCCATCCAGCGGGCCTGCTCGCGGGCCAGCGTCTCGCCGGCGTTGCGCGTGGCGAGGGCCATCAGCTCGCGCTTCTCACCGCGCTGCGGGACGGCCAGCCGCGACGGCCCGCCGCGCCGTGCCGTGAGGAACGTCTCCAGGTCGCCGGCGTCGGGCAGCGGGCACGGGACGAGGATCTGGTGCGGAATCGAGGTCGCGCGCGCGTAGTACTGCAAGAGGAAGCTCGACAGCACCTCCTCGTCGGGCGCCTCGCGGGCCGCGTCGAGCAGGAAGACATCGCGGCCGATCAGCGTCCCGCTCCGGATCGCGAACAGCTGGATCGCCGCCTGATTGTCCTGGCGGGCAAGCCCGACGAGGTCGAGCTCGGTCCGCTTGAAGGCGGCCATTTTCTGGCTCTCCATCGTCCGCTCGATCGACCGGATCTTGTCGCGGAGGGTGCCCGCCTTCTCGTACTCGGTCTTCTCGGCGGCAACCTTCATCTCGGCCGTCAGGGCCTGGACCACCGACTCCTGCCGGCCCTCGAGGAAGAGCTCGATCTGCGAGATCTGGGCGCCGTACTCGTCCTTCGACACCGCCTCGATGCAGGGGCCCTGGCAGCGCTTGATGTGGTACAGGAGGCATGGCCGGGCGAGCGCCCGTTTGCCCTCCTCGATCTCGATCGTGCAGGTCCGGAACGGGAACAGCCGCCGGACCAGGTTCATCGACTCGTCGACGGAGCTCGCGCTGGCGTACGGCCCGAAGTAGCGGCTGCCGTCCTCCACGAGCTTGCGCGTCCGCTCGATACGCGGGAAGTCGTCGGATTTTGTGATCTTGATGTACGGGTAGCTCTTGTCGTCCTTGAGGCGGACGTTGAACCGCGGCCGAAAGCGCTTGATCAGGCTGGCCTCGAGGAGGAGAGCCTCGCTGACCGAGTCAGTCAGGGTGTACTCGACGTCCACCACCCGGTCGATGACCGATCGGATCCGATGGACCTCGCCGACCGGGGTCGCCTTCTGCCAGTAGCTCCGGACGCGGCTCCGCAGGCTCTGCGCCTTGCCGACGTAGACGACGTCGCCGCGGGCGTCCCGCATCAGGTACACGCCGGGTCGGTCGGGCAGCTTCTTGAGGGTCGCCTGGAGGTCGGGAGTCACCCCCCGATGCTATGACAAGACCACGAATGCCGGGTCCCGCGCAGGCTGGTCCGTCCGGGCGCGCCGGGCTGACGGGCGAGCTGTTTCGCTGACACGAGACGCGGGACGGCGACCGACGGCGTAGCATCCTGGGCACGCGACCGACCGACCGACACAGGCACCGACCCACTCTGCCACCCGAGGCCGGCGCGCTGAGGAGGTTCTCGCTGATGCGCAGCACCCTCGCAGCCCCGCTGGCCCTCGTCCTCGTTGCAGCCCTCGCGGTGCCTCCGACCATGGCCGTCGGCCCGACGATCAGCCTCGTGACGACCGGCAGCCCGACAGGCAACACCCCTCAGAACCACCAGAACGAGCCGGCTATCGCCGTCGATGCCCACCGGCCCAACGTCCTGGCGGCCGGCACCAACGACTTCCTCGACTGGCAGCCCTGCCCGCAGGACGCCGCGACGACGCGCGGCACCTGTCGCGGCTCGAACGCCGGCATCGGTCTGTCCGCCCCGTACTTCTCCTTCGACAGTGGCAAGACCTGGACCCAGCCCACGTACACCGGGATCACCTCGCGAGACTGTCCCGGCACCGCGGTGGCCGACTGCACGCCGCACACCGGTCCGATCGGGACCCTGCCCTGGTACGCCGAGAACGGGATGATCGCCGCCGGCGATCCGGCCCTCGCCTTCGGACCGCGACGTGTCAACGGCCGGTTCTCGTGGGATAACGGCTCGCGCCTGTACTACGCCACGCTGGCCGGCGCGCTCGACAGCGCCTTCCCCCAGACCGAGCCGTTCCGGGGCTTCCTCGGCATCGCCGTGTCGCGAATGGACGATCCGTCGGCGGCGAACGTCAACGACAAGAACAGCTGGCTGGCGCCTGTTGTCATCACCCGGCGGACGAGCGCGACGACATTCGAGGACAAGGAGCAGATCTGGGCCGACAACGCAGCGACGAGCCCGTACTTCGGCAACGTCTATGTCTGCGTCGATGAGTACCGGAGCAACGGTGGCGGCGCCGCCTTTTCCCAGGTGATCCAGGTCGTCCGATCGAGCGACGCGGGCGACACCTGGTCGATGAAGCAGGTCCGCTCGGCAGCGAGCAACGTCGCCCGCGGCTTCCACGGCGGCTGCTCCGTCCGGACCGACAGCAACGGCATCGTCTACCTCTTCTACACCCACTTCGAGGCCGGATCGCCCGGCGTCGGCGGGCACACGATGCAGAAGTCATTCGATGGCGGCGCGTCGTGGACCAAGCCGCGCGACGTGTTCCCGGCCAATGACTCCTGCTACAACATCGACCCCATCTCCGGCCGGTGCGTCGCCGACGGCGGGGCGGGAGCGCGGATCGACCTGATGGGCAGCCCGTCGGTCGACATCGCCAACGGCGCTCCGACAGGTCTTGACGCGACGAACGAGATCGTCGACGCCTGGGGGGACGGCTCCGCGGGCCTGAATGCCGAGGTCACGAAGCTGTCGTGGTCGATGGATGGCGGGATGACCTGGAGCTCTCCGGCAACGGTCTCCCTGCCCGGCGATCGGCCGATCTACTCGGCCCCGGCGCTCGCCCCCGACGGCGGCGCGGTCTACATCATCTATGAGGCCCTCACCGATCCCTGGCGCGGCGGCGACATGACGTCACCGCGCGGCTACCACGGCGTGTTCCGCAAGGCGACGATCGGGGCCGGCGGCGTGCCGGGCGCGTGGTCAACGATCGCGACCGGTCCGATGGGCGACATCCGGGCGACGTATCCGGGCCACGACATCTATCAGGAGCGGGTGGGCGATTACGTGTATGCCGCGGCGACGCGCGATTATGGGGTGGGCCTCTGGGCCGACGCGTCCGATGCGGTCGTCTGCCCGGACGTCCAGGGATGGCGCGCCGACTCGTACGCGGCCGGTCAGCGGGTCCTGCCCGGCGCGCCCTATCCGACGACCGACTGCGACCCCACGTTCGGCAACGTCCAAATCATGGCGGTCACGACGGCGCCGTAGCCGCCGCGCCACTCGCTGGCGCCTGCGGCGTCGGCGGCGGAGTTGCCGTCGCGGGTCGGCGCCCGCCCTGCGGCGGGGGCCCTCCCTTCCGCATCCCCTAGGGTGACCCGGTCCTCCCTGGCGGCGCGCGTCGGCAACGCCAGCGCCCACGCCGACCCCCACACCGACCCCACGGCGGTGCCGACTAACGCGTGGCCTTCGGGCCACCGTCGCTGCCGGCCGGCGTCGCGTCGCCCCGGAGCTCGATCCGGAAGGAGCCCGCGGCGTGGCCGTCGAGGAGGGCGGTCGCGACGTAGCAGCCGGGGCCTGCGAGCCGGCCACTGGCCAGGTGGGCATTCCAGCGCCGGGCGTCCCACTCCAGAGCGAGCGTCCCGATGGCCGTTCCGCCGCAGGTGGCGATCGCGAGCGATCCGGCGCCCCGTGTCTGCTCGACGCCATTCGCGAAGATCTCGACCTTGATCGGGATCGTCCGCCCCGGGTTCGCGACGAAGGTGCCGCCGCTCACCGCGACGGGTTCGCCCCACAGGGCCGACCAGACGACCGGCGGCACGTACGTGACGGTGGCCTGGAATGACATCGTCGAGTCGTTACCGGAGGCGTCCATGGCGGTGCAGGTGACGGTCGTGCCGCCGAGCGGGATCGTCGCGCCGCTGGCTGGCAGGCAGACGACCGAGGGCGTCGGATCGACCGCCTCGACATAGGCCGGCTGGCCGTAATCGAGGGTCGCCCCATCAGGGCTTCCGGTCGTGAGCGCGAGGTCGGGCATCGTCGCCAGAACGGGGGCCGTGGTGTCAACAACGGTGACGGTAAAGCTCCCAGTGTCCTCCAGCGCGCCCGTGTCCGAAACCGCGCAGGTGACGGTCGTCGTCCCGAGCGGGAACGTCGAGCCTGCCGCGGGGCTGCAGCTGGGGGTGGGCGGCGGGACGTCCTCGGCGTCCGACGCCGACGCCGTCCAGCTGACCGCGGCGCCGGCCGCCGATGTCGCCTCCGCGGTCTGATTGACGGGCAGGTGCAGGACCGGCGGCGTGTTGGTGACGACCTCGACCTCGATCGTCATTGCGCTCGGGCCGGTCAGGCCGGTCGCGCCCGAGCGTGACCACATCACGGTGAAGGAGGCGAGACCCGCGGTGGGCGGCATGGTCATCGTGACGAGGCTTGGCGTACTCGACGTGAGGGTCGGCGCCGGGGACGGGCAGCCCTCGCCGGGTGCTGTCCAACTGGCCGGGACCGGCCCGATCGTGGCCGCCGTGACGCTGACGCTGCCGCCATCGGGAACGATCGCGCCGGACTCCTCGAGCGTGATCGTCGATCCTGGCGGTGCGTGGCTGAGCCCGAAACAGGTCAGGCGGAAGGTGGCGGGCCAGGTGATGACCTGACCCGTGCTCGCCCGGCCCAGGTCGATGACACCCTGGTTTCCCGGGAGCACGGCGTCGCCATCGGCCGGCACGGTGTCGGCCTGGGCGCTGATCGGCGCCAGGAGCAGGACGGTCATCGCGGTCGTCGCCGCGCGGCGGAGCACCCGTTGTCGCATCGTCGAACCTCTACCCACGCGCTCGGAAAGGGACTGACGGGCAGATGGTCCGGGGCCGCCGCGTGGCCCGTCGATGGTCCGTTCGGGGGGATTGGTGCGGCGATGCGCCCCCAAGGAGTACCGGTGCGCGCAACGCCCAAAGGCAAGTTCGGTGTTCTCGTGGACCGCGTGGGCCGGAATCATCGAGGACCGGTCCCCTGAGGGACCGGTCCTCGGCGCGCGCTCGAAGAGCGGGTTGGTTAGGGGCGAACCTGGATGTTTCCACCGTTGATGGGCACCTGAACGGCCGGGGTTCCGAGCTGGTAGTACGTACCCGTTGCGGTGTCCCAGACACGAATGGCGTACTTGTCAGGTCCGGCACCCGGGCTCGAGCCCGGCTCGGCCGCATCGGTGACGTCGACCTGGAAGTTGTAGTTGCCACCGAGGCTGTACGCCACACCGGTCGTTCGGTTGACTGCAGTGATGTTGTTCTTCCCGGTGAAAGTAGCCGTGCACACTGTTGGCGTTGTCGTGGTGCAGCTCTGCGTGAGGCCGCCCATCGCGTTGCTCTTGATAATCCAGTTGTAGCTTCCGGCCGGGAGCAGTGTCGTTCCGACCATCGTGGGAACTGCGAAGGTCTTCCGATAGATGTACAGGCTATTGCCTTGGATGCCACCGTTCTTCAGATACTTGACGGTGAAGCCGAAGTTGCTGCGCGATCCCAAGTTGGGTTCGTTGATCCAGCCACCGCCGGTCGTAAATCCCGTGCCACCGAGGACAACGGTGACGACGACGTTCTCGAAGGGTGCCGTGTAATACGGATTGGAGACGAGCTCCATCCTGACGATGTAGTTGTCGGCACCCAAGGTGACGGAGCACGTCGCGGAACCAATGCCCGCCACGGTCGATGTCACCCTCCCGGTGCACGTGGCGATGGGGGTCATCATCAACGTGTCCGTGAACTTGTAGAGCGTGAACTTGATCGAAGTCGATGCGAGCTCACTGCCGAGGTTCCCATCTGCCGCCTCGCGGATCACGGCTGCCATCTGAAGCGTCGTCGTGCTGTTGGTCGCGGTGCTGCCGGTGCTCTTGAGCGTGTCGCCCGAGTACTCGAGCGTCGTGTCTTCCTTAACTACGTTGATCGTGACGTCCTTGTAGCTGGACGCGGCGCCGTCCGAGAAGGTGACTCGGACGATATAGGTGCCCTCACCAACGAGTGCACGACCTTGGAGCGTCCACGCCCGCGGATACGCGGAGGCGTCACCGACCGCCGTAAGGGTCAGTCCACCGAGTGGCGGCGTCGTTACGAACGTCGCGTCAGTCGACTTCTTCCAGGAGGTGATTGCTGTGATAGCCGTCGCAGGTGAGTCAATGTCGACTGTGGTGAGCGTCACGGTGGCAATCGGGTCGCTGTACTGGACAGTTTGCGGATCTGGTGTTGCCGTCAGGTTCCGCGGCGCGTCGTTGACGGCGGTGACCGTGATCGAGACGGTGGCGGTGTCGCACAGGCTGGCCGGTGAACCGTTGGTCGTGCCGTTGTCGCAGACCGTGTAGGTGAAGCTGTCGGAGCCGTTGTAGTCGGCGGCCGGGGTGTAGGTCAGGTCGGCCCCGGCGTTCGTGATCGCGACCGTGCCGTGAGCCGGCTGGGTGACGCTCGTGATCGTCAGGGTCTGGCTGGCCTCGTTGGCCGGGCCGGTCGAGTCGTTGGCGAGGACGTTGATCGTCGTCGCCGCGGCATCCTCGGCCAGGGTCTTGCTGTCAGCGGCCGCGACGGGCCGGTCGTTGACGGCGGTGACCGTGATCGAGACGGTGGCGGTGTCGCACAGGCTGGCCGGTGAACCGTTGGTCGTGCCGTTGTCGCAGACCGTGTAGGTGAAGCTGTCGGAGCCGTTGTAGTTGGCGTTCGGGGTGTAGGTGACGCCCGTCGCGGTGAAGGTCACCGTGCCGTTGGTGCCCTGGGTCACAGCCGTGACCGCGAGGGTCTGGCTG
>JACCVQ010000127.1 GCA_013698095.1 Chloroflexota bacterium | reverse complement strand
GCGGGGCGCCGGACGATGCGTGCGTTCCGGCCGAGGTCGGCGACCCCGCGCCAGGCGCTCCAGCCGCTCCAGCCGCTCCAGCCGCTCCCGCCGCTCCCGCCGCGGCGATCCCAGTCGAGATCGTCATGGTCGCGTCCGGTTCCGGAGCCGGCCGCTTGGGTCGTTGCGACTTGCGCGCCTGGGTGGACGGACCCGCGAGCGGATCCGGCGCGCTGACGACGGTCTCGCTGCCCGTCAGTGAGGCGGACGCTGCCGCCGGCTCGGCAGGCGGCTCGGACGGCCGGGTGAGGGTCGACTCGTACTCCCCGACCGAGCCGAACACCGGCAGCCCGGCTGACGCCGCGAGCGACCGCGAGCCGGCGTCGCCCGACACGATCGACAGCCGCTTCGTGCTGACGAACGCCTCGCGCGACAGAAGCCGGAAATTCATCCGCGAGGTCGCGATGCGCGAGCCGTATGGAATGACCAGCGCGATTTTTGTCCCCGGCGCGGACCGGATGCGCTGCGCCGCGGATGTGATCTCGTCGTCGACGTCGAGATAGACGATGCCTTCAGCCATGCCCAAAGAGCCTAGACCTTCATCGCGCGGAGGACCCGCCGGAGGGCGGCGTCCAGGGGGTCTTCCGTCGTCTGGAGCTCGATCGCCTGGTACGCGAGGCCGAGCGGGGTGACGTCCTGCTGGTCGACCAGGAGGTCTGTGGCGTCCGTGACCGTTTCGACGAGGGCCGGGCCCATGACGACCACCTCGGGCGGTCGGGCGAACGACAGCTTGCCGTGGAAGCGCTCTGAGCGGAGGGCAGCCTCGATCTCGGGCAGGCGCGAGCCGCCGCCGCAGAGATAGATCCGGCCGGGCAGCAGGTCGCCGCCGCCGAGCTCTTCCATGACCAGCTCCACGCCGGCCGCCCAGACCTCGACGTCCTCGCCGACGATCGTCGCGATCTCCGCCCGGCGATCGACCGCGAGGCCGCGGGCATAGTCCACCTTGGCGGCCTCGGCCCGCGGGAACGGCAGGTCAAGCCGGTCGGCGATGCTTTTCGTGAATGCCCGGCCGCCGAGGGCGAACATCCGGGTGCCCTCGATCCCGCCCTGGCGGACGAGCGCAACGTCGGTCGTGCCGCCGCCGACGTCGACGAACAGGGCGCCGGACTGGCGGATCTGGTCCGAACCGAGGACCCGGGCCACCGCGTACGGCTCGGCCACGATCTCGAGGAGCTCGAGGTCCAGCTGCGAGGCCACGGTCTGGAGCGCCCCCAGATGGACGAGCGGGGCGAACGCGTTGAAGATCCCGATCTTCACGTGGCGGCCCTGGAAGCCGACCGGGTTCGTCAGGGCGTAGCCATCGATCGAGGCGCCGACGATCGCCGCGTGGACGAGCCGGACGTCGACGTTCGGCAGGCCCGTCTCCCAGGTGATCGACCGCTCGGCCTCGCGGAGTGCCTCGCGCTGGACGGTGTCGATCAGCTTCTGGAGCTCGGCCTCCGAGATCGGGACGTCGGGCTTCCTGCGCTCCTGGCTGCTGTGCGTCGTGAAGCCCTTGACGAGCTCGCCGGCGATCCCGATCACGACCTGGCTCGGCCGGAAGCCGGCCATCTCCTCGGCCTCCTGGAGCGCGACCGAGCAGTTGTCGACGACGGCCGCGATGTCGGCGACGGTGCCCGACGACATGTGGCTCAGGCCCTGGCGCTTGCGGCCGACGCCGCGGACGGTGCCGTGGCCGTCGTCGCCGATCTCGAACACGAGCGCCTTGGCGAACTCGGTCCCGATGTCGAGCGCCGTGCAGGCCGCAAGTGACTGGCCGTCGTCGCGTCGCCACAAGCGGCTTAGAAAGGTCACGTTCAGGAGATCCGCGGACGAGGGATTGCGACGACGTGTGCCGGACGGCGGCAGATCCCGAGACACGGGACGGCAATCACGTGGGCCTCGGCACGTCGAGCCCGGAGCGGATCGCGTCGGCGACAGCGGTCAATGCGGCGGGCAGGCCGTCGCGCTTGGTGCCCTTGCCCTGGGCCATCTCGGGCCGGCCGCCGCCGCGGCCGTCGATCGCGGCCACCGCCGCGCGAACCAGGTCGCCGGCCGCGATCCCGCGGGCGACGAGGTCGTCGCTGACCGTCACGAACAGCTGCGGCTCGTCGGCGTCGAGGGCGAGCGCGATCACCCCCGATTCGACGATCCCGCGAAGATCCTTCGAGGCGGCCTTCAGCGTGTCGATCGACTCGTACGGGCCTGCGAACGCGACGAGCCGCACGCCGGGGGCAACCTCCTCCGCCCGGCCCGCCAGGTCCGCCGGTTTGGGGAGTCCGCCACCACCGGTGGCCGCGCCCGCCTTGAGCCGCCGTTTCGTCTCGCGGAGCTCGTCCTGGAGGACCCGGATCCGGTCCGCAACGACGTCGACCGTCTGGGCACCGACCGCCTCGGCCGCGGCCGCGAGCGCGTCCGTTCGCGAGCGCAGGTACGCGTCCGCTCCCGCCCCGGTCAGCGCCTCGATCCGGCGCATCCCCGACCCGACGCTCCGCTCGGCCGTGATCACGAAGCTGCCGATCTGGCCGGATGCGCGGCAATGCGTCCCGCCGCACAGCTCATGGCTGAAGCCCTCCACCCGGACGGTCCTGACCGTCTCGCCGTACTTCTCGTCGAAGAACGCGTCGGCCCCGGCGTGGACCGCCTCCTGCATCGTCATGAACGCCGGAGTGACCTTCAGGTCGTCGCGGATGACCGCGCGGACCTGATCCTCGATCGCCCGGATCTCGTCGGCGCTGAGCGGCCGGTCGAACGGAAAGTCGAAGCGCAATGCCTCCGGGGTCACGAGCGAGCCGGCCTGACGGGCAGCCTCGCCGACGACGTTGCGGAGCGCCCGATGGAGGATGTGGGTCCCGGTGTGATTGCGCATGGTGCGGGCGCGCCGATCGGGGTCGACGACGGCGTCCACGGTCTCGCCGACCCGGAGCCGGCCGTGGAGCGTCCCGCGCTGGACGATCAGCCCGCCCACCGGCTTCTGGGTGTCCTCGACCGCGAACAGCGGCGAACCGTCGCCGGCCTCCCGGATCTCGCCGCGATCCCCGACCTGGCCGCCGCCCTCGGCATAGAACGGGCTGGCGTCGAGGACGATCTCCGCGGCGCCCTGGCCGGTCAGCTCGTCGAACTCCATGCCGTCGCGCACGATCGCGACGACCGTCGCCGGCGCCGACGTCGTGTCGTAGCCGAGAAAGCGGGTGTCGCCACGGCGGGCCTGGATCGCCTGATAGAGCGTTGTGAGCTCGGCGTGCTTCGCGAGCTCGGCTTTCTTGCCCGAGCGGCTCCGCTCCCGCTGCTCAGCGAGGGCGGCCTCGAAGCCGGCCCGGTCGACGCCGGCACCGTACTCGGCGGCGAGCTCGATGGTCAGGTCGATCGGGAAACCGAACGTGTCGTGGAGGCGGAACGCGAGATCGCCCGGGACCTGCGGGGCGTCGCCGGGCAGATCCTCCGGGCGGCGCCCGATCACCCGCTCCGCATCCGGCGCGAGCGTCGTGAGCGTCGCTTCGAGCTGGGTCGTCCCAGCGTCGAGCGTCCGGGCGAACTGGACCTCCTCGCGCTCGATCGCGGCGAGGACCGCCTCGCGCCGTTCGAGCAGGTACGGGTAGGCCTCCGCCATGATCTCGATCACGACCGTCCCGAGCTCGCCCATGAACGGCTCACGCCGGCCGAGGAGCCGGCCGTGACGAACGGCCCGGCGCATGATCCGGCGGAGGACGTAGCCGCGGCCCTCGTTGCTTGGCAGGACGCCGTCAGCGATCAGGAACACGACGGCGCGGGCGTGGTCAGCGATGACCTGGTAGCTGAACCGCTCGGCCTCGAACGCGGCCGGGTCGTGGCGCATCAACTGCCGCATCCGGTCGTGGATCGGCACGAACAGGTCCGTGTCGAAGTTGCTCGGGACCTGCTGGAGCACGCTGGCGAGGCGCTCCAGGCTCATCCCGGTGTCGACGCTCGTGAACGGCAGCGGGACGCGGCCCGACGGACGCTGGTCGAACTCCATGAACACGAGGTTCCAGATCTCGAGCCAGCGTGGGCAGTTCTCGCTGTGGTCGGGGACGCACTCAGGACCCTCGGACAGGTGCGCCCCGCGGTCGAAGTGGATCTCGCTGCACGGCCCGCACGGCCCGGTGTCGGCCATTCGCCAGAAGTTGCTGTCATCCCCGTTGTCGACGTCGCCCCAGACCGCCATCCGCTCGGGCGGCAGCCCGATCTCGTCGCGCCAGACCTGTCGGGCGACCTCGTCGTCCTTGTAGGTCGTCGCCGCCAGGCGCTCGGGCGGGATCCCCATGTCGTTGGTGAGGAAGTCCCAGGCGAAGTGGATCGCGTCGCGCTTGAAGTAGTCCCCGAAGCTCCAGTTGCCGAGCATCTCGAAGAACGTGTTGTGGCGCGACGTCCGGCCGACTTCCTCGAAGTCGTTGTGCTTGCCAGCGACGCGCAGGACGCGCTGGTAGTCGACCGCCCGGTTGTAGCTCCGCGTCTCCGAGCCGGTCAGGACCTCCTTGAACTGGACCATCCCCGAGTTCGTGAAAAGGAGCGTCGCGTCGCCGGCCGGGACGAGGCTGGCACTGGGCACCACGGTGTGGCGGCGCTCGGCGAAGAACTCGAGGAAGCGGCGACGGATCTCGGCGGCGGGCAGCGGCTGGATCCGGGGGTCGTGTTCCGTGACGGGGTAGGACACGGCCGCAATGGTAGCGAACGGGCGGCCCGGTCGAACTCGGTGGCGGCCCGCCCGCGCCTCCGGCCCGCCCGCTCGCCGGACCGGATCGGGATCAGACGAAGATCTCGACGACGTTCCGGTTCCGGTCGAGCGCCGCGTCGAAGGCTCCGCGCTCGACGAGGAACCCGCCGCGACGATAGGGATTGGCGGTGGTCCGTCCGTCGACCAGCGGCCGGCCGTTGACGCGGATCTCGCGCGGCCCGAACCCCTCGCCGGCCACGTGGTACAGGTAGCGAACGGCCCGACCGTCGCGTTCGATGTCGAACGTGAGGCCGTTGGCATCGCGCGGCAGGACCGGGTCGATCACGACGTCGTTGAACCACGTCCGCAGGCCGAGGACGTTCGAGACGAGCTGGTTGATATAGATGCCGGGGCCGCTCGAGTAGACCCGCCAGCCACCTTTGACCCCGACACGACCTGAGCGCAGCCGGTGGAACTCGCGACGTGCTTCGTAGCGGTCGCGGAACGCGCCGTCCGAGCTGCTGAAAAACGCGTTGCTCTGGCGCGGCAGGGCCGATGGAACCGCGCGTTCGAGCCCGATCGGGCAGATCGCGAGGAGCCCCCGGAACGCGTCGTCGGGCCTGCCCATCTTCGCCATTGCCTCGACATAGCGGATGTGGGCGTGGACGTACTGGAGCCCGACCTCTCGCCCGAAGTTCGCGGCGGACTCCGCCCGCTTGAAGATCCGCGACGGGCCGCCGCGGTACTCCATCGGGCGGTCCATGAGGCGCACGCCATCGGGAAACCGAAGATGACGCTCGATCAATGCCGCGTGGCGCTCCGCCTGCTCGACCGTGAACATCTCGCTGCTCATCCCCCGCGTCATGGGCAGCAGCCGGTAGTCCACGCCCGTCTGCCGGTCGCGCGGATGGAGGAAATACGCGATGCCGTCCGGGCCGAATTCGGCGAGCCCTGCAACGATCCCGTCCGGGACGAGGTGGCGCTGGAAGTCAGCGCGCATCCGATCGCACAGGTCCGCCAGGCGGGCCGCCATGGCCGCCCGCCCTGCCCGCTCGCAGACCGTCCGGTAGCGGCCCAGGGTCTGATACGCCAGCTCGACGGTCCACGAGCTCACCAGGCGGCGAGCCAATGACGGGTCGACCGGCTGGAGGGTGTCCTCCCAGTCACCGCCCGCGAACACGACGAGGGCCGTGCCCGGAATGCAATCCCGTTCGATCGTGGCGATCTGGCGCTCGGTGTGGGCGAAAATCGTGTCCGTGTCCGCGCTCAGCGTGCCGGTCCGAGCATCCGTCCATGCGACCTGCTCATCGAGGATCGAGACGTCGTTGGTCGCCTCGATGTAGTCGCACAGCGCCTTGATCGGCCAATGGATGATGTCGCCGTGGCTATCCGGGGCCCGGATCTCGCGATGGCGGTCGAGCATGAACCACTGCGGCCAGTCGCCGGTCTTGCGGTCCTGGTTGGCGTAGACGATCCGGAGAACCTCGCGCAGCGCCCCCGCCTGCCCGGTGGCCACGAAGAGCTCGGTGGGTCCCTGACAGACGTCGCGCAGCCCCCAGGCAGCGCCACCGGATTGCTCGAGTCCGTGGGGCGTCGTCGCGTGGATCAGCGCGTCGTGGAGATACCAGCGCAGCACGTCGTCGAGACGGGAAAGGCCGTCCACCATGCTGCCCGTTCCGCCGCTGAGGCGCGCGGCCCGCCCGAGCTCCGACCAGAACGCCGTGATCTGCTCGCTCTCGCTCGGCCGGTCCCCGTCGCCGGAGGCGGCCCCGAGGCGGGTCGCCGGGCGCGTCGTCGCTCGCTCGCCCAGGAGATCGCCGCTGAGGGCCAGCGCGAAGTGCTCCAGCGGCTTGGTCCGGATCACGACGTACGGCCCGCCTCGCTCGACGCCGTCGGCGTGGAGCAGGCCATCGCCACCGATCGCCGCGATCCGATCGGGATCGGCGGCGATAGCAAACCTCGCCTCGGGGTAACGCCGGGCCATCAGGGTGGTGGGCGCCGGGCGGAGCTCGATCCGGCCGTCGGCCGCATGGATCACGATCGGCCCGACGTCGTCGAACTCGTGCTCGCCGAGCACGACGTTGTGGCAGACGAGCAGCTCGAGCGGGCCGCCGTCCTCGATGTCGACCGTCAATCGGCAAACCGGCTCGTCGATCGACACCGCCAGGCTGATCGCCAGGGACAGCCCTCGGTCGCGGTCCCGGTAGTGCCAGGTCGCCCCGCTCGGACCCATCTCGAAGGCCGATGGAGGGCCGAGCAGTTCCTGGCCGCGGTCGGTCCTGATGAAGATCCGGAGTCCGCTCGACTTGAGGACGTTGAGCGGATCGCGACAGACGCTGAGGAGCTTGTGGAGCGAGGTGTTGCCGATTGTCAGCTGCGCCGCGAACGCGCCGAACATCCAGCCCGTGACGGACATCGTCTCGTCGCTCGGCAGCAGGTCCCGTCCCGAGCGCAGGACGTGACCGGTTGGGCGTTCCTGGACGATCTCCTTGGCCTTGAGCACGACATGCTCCTGCTCGCCGTGGAAGAAGGACCGGAGCGTCCCGTTATGCTCCTCGACATGACGCCAGTCCGTGCCGAACGCAGCCTCGAGCTCGGCGGGCACGAGATCGTCGCTCTGGAACAGCGCCGGTCGGTCGAACAGGCTGTCCGAGCGCGGTAGCGACTGCGGCGGCTGCCCGATCGTCAGGCCCGACAGTGCCCTGAAGGCTTTCGCCGCTGCGCGCGCCCGACGCACGTCCGGGGCACCAGAGGCCGCCGGATGATCCGCCGCGAACGCGCCGAAGAACGTGATCGCTCCGGAAGCGCCGGCCGCCAGCCCGACCGCCCTGGACTGGAGGGTCGCCAACGCCTGCTCGTACTGGTAGGTGGCGTTCGGCAGCCTGGGCCGGCTGAGCGCCGCTGGCGCGCCCGAAGCCTTGGAGGCAAGGCCGTGGAATTGGAACCCGTCGGTCAGGTAGCCGGCGGAGCCTGCGAGGCAGCCGTGCATGACCCACGGAAACGCGCCTCCCTGGGGCAGGTTCTGGCGGGAGCAGAGCAGGAGTCCGAAGTCGGGATCCTCGAGCGCGGTGTGATCGATGTACTGGCTCGTGTACAGCTCGCTGGTCCGGACGGCCGCCTCCTGGGCAATCCCGAGGTCCTGGGCGAGAACGACGTCGACGCTGACGCGTTTGTGGGTCGTGTTGGTCAGCTCAATGGTCCAGAACCAGGTCGGGTCGGTCGCCGCCAGCCGGAGGGTGCAGACGTAGTCGATGCCGTCGAAGGAGCCGTCCCATGACGCGCCCTCGCTCGACGCCCGGAACCCACTCGCACCTGCCGGACCCACCACCGGCCAGTGAGCGATGCCGGCTCGCCTGCGCCGCCTGAGGTAGACGTTGCCCAGGCCACCCTCGAGCGGGCTGCCGAAGACCTGGTTGATGAGGATGTCGCCGTGGCGGATCGCGAAGATCGATCCGTTCTCGAGGACCGCGATCGCCAGGCCGCTCGCGTTTCGAAGCTCGGCCGCGATCGGGGGCGGCGCCTGTTCCAGAGTCGAACCGCGAGCGGTCGAGCTCAAGCGGGCACGAGCTCAATGAGCGAGATAGGCGACATGCCCCGACCGCGGACGGCCTCGACCCGCGGCGGCGGCTCGAGCGCGACCGGCACCGGCCGGTCGCGCGGGGTCTGGGCGCCGGTGGTGGCGAACCAGGCGATTCGGGCCGATGAGCCCGAGGTCAAGGCCGGAGGTAGGCGTTGGCGGCGCTACGCGGCCCGGCGCCGAACGTCTCCATCGAGATGATCGGCTGGAGGACCATGCGGACCTCCTTGGTGGCGAACGCATCGCGGAGCATGTCGTCGGCGAGGGCGTTGCCGATCGCGGCCATCACGATTCCCTGGTCCAGCGACAGGTAGTAGTTCGAGACGACGCCGCTGTCGACGTTGATCGAGTCGCGGAAGCCCCAGCGGTCGTAGCTGGCAAAGTCGGACTGGATCGCGGCCAGGTTCGCCATGGTCACGGCCGGTGCCCACGGCAGGGCGAGGAACGCCGCGTGGGGTGTGACGACGCCGTTGGTGTAGGCCGAGGGGGGCGGATCCGGAACTGCCGGGCGGCAGCCCTCGAAGCCGCGATTGACGTACGTGCGGTCAAGGTTGGACGTGTAGCCCTCGGGGTTCATGCCGAGCGCGTCAACGCCGAACTCGCGATAGCCGCCTTCAGGGATGTTGGCCGGTGAGAAGCCCCAGTAGCCGTACTCCGCCTCGACCATGCCGTGGTGGATCTGGGCGGCGACGGTCAGCGGATGGTTGACTTTCCAGCTCTCCGGGCCCCACTTCTCCTCGGGCACGAACAGCGACGGCATGAGCGCCTCGAACATGCTCCCACCCCAGCCCGGCACGACCCGGAAGTCTTCGTACGGGTAGGCGCCCTCGAAGACGTTGACCCCGAGATAGGTCCGGTTGACGCCGATGGGCCGGGTCTCCTGCCAGTCCCAGTCGCAGCTATCGGCGAATGCCGGGAACGTCCGCCATGCGCCGAAGTACTCCTTGGCCGGGAGCTCGCCCTTGGCGATCCCGATGTAGCTCGCGATCCGGCTCTCGCTCACGATCGTGTCGTAGCAGCACGGCGAGGCGCCCGTGTCGGGTGCGACGTGGAAGGCGATCCGGTTGACCTCGGGACGGTAGTAGAACCCGAAGTCCATGCTCTGGTAGATCGCCCGGGCCCGGGCCGCAACCTCGGGGACGGTGTTCGAGACGACCTGGAGGGCGGCTGCCAGCCAGCCGTTGTCGACCGACGACAGGATCGGGACCATCGCGTCGCCGCTCTCTGGCCAGACCGTCAGCTTCGCGCCGGTCGTGTGGTCGTACCAGTTGTAGTACTGGCCGCTCGCCTCGTGGATCTCCATCGCCTCGAGCGTCGAGATCGTCTGCGCGACGCGCTCGGCCGCCTCGGCGTGGCCGATGATCCCGAGACGCTCGGCCACCACCGTGCTCCACAGGTAGGCGCCGATGTTGGTGGTCGAGGTCTGAACGCTGCGCAGCCCGTCCGAGCGGAGGCTGTCGGACGGGAGGCCGGTGTTCTCATCGGCCATCGCCACGAAGCCTGCCCAGGTGTCGCGGGCGTAGCCAAGCAGGGTCGACCGTTGAGCCGTCGTCAGCTTGCCGCCTCCCGCCGCAGACGCCGCGGGCGCGACGGTGCCCCCGAGAGCGAGGAGGCAGGCCAGGGCAATGAGGCTGAGCAGGCGATGGCGGCGGTTTCGCATCTCGTTCTCCTCCGGTCGCCGGCTGTTCCGGCCCGCTGTGGACGTCGTCTGGGGGTCAGGTGATCGGGCGGCGACGATGTGTCAGCCCTTCAGGCCGGTGGTGGCGATCCCCTCCGTGATCCAGCGCTGGAAGAGGATGAAGATGATCAGGACCGGCAGGACGAGGACGACGGAGCCCGCCATCAACATCCCATGATCCGCCTGGTACTGGCCGGTCGCGAACGTGGCGAGGGCGACCGGGAGGGTGTACATGTCCGGCTCCTGGGCCATGACCAGCGGGTACAGGAAGCTGTTCCAGCTGCCCAGGAAGGTCAGGATCCCGAGGGTCGCGAGGACCGGCGCGGTGATCGGCAGGACGATCCCCCAGAAGATCCTCCACTCGTTGGCCCCGTCGATCCGGGCCGCCTCGAGCAGCTCGTCCGGGATGCCGTACATGAACTGGCGGGTCAGGAAGACCCCGAACGGCCCGACCAGGAACGGCAGGATCAGGCCCGGGTACGTGTTGACGAGGTTGAGGTTGGCCATCAGGACGAAGTTCGGGATCAGGGTGATCCCGGCCGGGACCATGAGCGTCGCAAGGACAAGGCCCATGACCAGTCCCTTGCCCCGCCACTTGAGCTTCGCCAGGGCGTAGCCGAGCATCGGGCAGAACAGGACGTTGCCGAGGGTGACGGCGACGGCCACCAACGACGAGTTGAAGAAGAAGCGCGGGAAGTCGAGCTGGTCGAACAGCCGCGTGAAGTTGTCGATCGTGGGGTTCTTCGGCAGGAAGGTCGGTGGGTTGACGAGGAACTCAGCCTGGGGCTTGAGTGAGCCGAGGAGCATCCACAGGAACGGCCCCACCATCAGCAGGATGCCGAGGGTCAGCCCAGCGTAGATCCAGATGCGGCTCGGGCTGCCCTTGGCGGGCATGTCGTCGAGCGCCGAGCGGCCGCCGGACGGGGCCTGGATGGCGGTCATCGGTGGGTCTCCATCACGCGTCTTCCCGGAGGAACCGGAACTGGAGGAACGCGATCACGGCAACGATCACGAACAGGACGTAGGCGACCGCCGACGCGTAGCCCTGCTTGAAGAACTCGAAACCCTGTTGGTACATGTACATCGTGACCGACAGAGTGGCGTCGAGCGGCCCTCCGTCGGTCATCACGAACGGCTCCTCGAACAGCTGGAGGTAGCCGATGGTCGTGATGACGAGCATGAACAGGATCGTCGGTCGAAGCATCGGCAGCGTCACGTACCGGAAGGACTGCCAGCGCCCGGCGCCATCGATCGAGGCGGCCTCGTAGAGCACCGCCGGGATCGCCTGGAGTCCGGCGATGAACACGACCATCGCGAATCCGAGGTTGCGCCAGACGGCCATCGCGATGATCGAGGGCATGGCGAGAGCCGGGCTGGCGAGCCAGTCCGGGCCCGAGATGCCGATCCCGCGAAGCACGGAGTTGATCAGGCCCACGTCCGGGTTCAGCAGGAACCGCCAGACGACCGCGATCGCCACGATGCTCGTGATCACCGGCAGGTAGTAGCCGACCCGGAACACGGTCCGGAAGCGGCTGATGCCACGGCTGAGCGCGCTCGCGATCAGGAGCCCGATCGCGAGCGTCAGCGGGACCCCGACAGCGACGAAGTAGAAGGTGTTGCCGAGGGCCTTCCAGAATTTTCCGTCACTGAGCAGACGGGTGTAGTTGTCCGCGCCGACGAACGTGGTTCCGATCGGGTTCTGGAGGTCACGCAGCCCGAAGCTCGTGAAGCTCAGGAGGAACGAGATCAGGATCGGGAGCGCCATGAAGACGCCGAACAGGATGACGAACGGGGCGGCGAACGCCCAGCCCGTCAGGTCCTGGCGCCAGCCCCGGCGGGTCGAGACCGGGCGCGTTGCCTGGTCCGCGACGCCCCGCCGGGAGAGTGCTGGTGCAGTCACGTCAGCTGGCTCCGAGCGAACCGGCTTCCTGTTGCATCTCGTCGGCGGCGGCCTGCGGCTCCAGGCTACCGGTCGTCATCTTCTCGAGCGTGTCGTTGATTGCCGACGACACTTCGCTCCATGCCGCGCTGGCCGGCTGGGCCTTCGTGTCCTTGAGCTGCTCGCCGAAGACCTTCACGTTCGGGTCAGCGGCGAGAGCCGGGTCCTCCCAGGCGGCCTGGACGGCCGGCAGGTCGGTGACAGTCGTGTACCACAGCGCCTGGGTCTTCGGGTCGGACAGGAACTTCACGAACGCCCACGCGGCGTCCTTGTTCTTGGAGTTCTTGTAGACGACGACGTTGCTGCCGCCGACGAACGAGGTCGCGGTCGTCTTCTTCGGCATCGGGGCGATCGCCCACTTGTCAGTGAACTCGGCGCCGCCGGCTTCCTTGATCAGGCTGAGGTGCCAGGGACCCGAGAAGAACATCGGGTAGTCGCCCGTGACGAAGGCCGGCGTGATGTCGAAGCCTTCGGGGACCGACTTGGGCGTGAGGCCCTCGGTGAAGAACGACTTGTAGTAGGTCAGGGCCTCGACGGCCTGCGGGCTGTTCAGGACCGGCTTTCCTTCCGCGTCAAGGACGTCGCCGCCGTTCGACCACAGGAACGGGAAGTACTCCTGCCAGTTTTTCGTGCCGAGCGAGATGCCGTACTTGGCTCCGCCCTTCTCCTGCATCGCCTTGGCCATCGTCTTGAGGTCGTCCCAGGTCGCCGGCGGCGCTGTGATCCCGGCCTTCTCGGCGATGTCCTTGCGGTAATAGAGCAGCCGGGTCTCGACGTACCACGGCACGCCCAGCACAGCGCCATCGACGATATTCGTATTCCAGGCGCTCTCGAAGTAGGCGCTCTTGTCGATGTCGGCCGGGACGGGCTCGAAGGCTCCCGTGGCGCCGAACTGGCCCATCATGTCGGTACCCATCTGGCTCACGTCGGGGGTCGTGCCGCCGGCGATCGCGGTCTGGAGCTTGGCGACGGCCTGTCCCCAGTCGACCGGGGTGACGCTGACCTTGACGTCCGGGTTCGCCTTGGTGAACTCGTCGGCGAGGGTCTTGAGCTTCGTTCCCTCGTTGCCCATCGCCCAGACGGTGAGCTCGCCGCTGATCGGGGCGCTGCTTGCACCGGTTCCGGCACTTGCGCCGGTGCCGGCACTCGCGCCTGCGTCAGGACTGGCGCCGGCCGCCTGCGAGCCTGCGGCGCCGCTGGCGGGGGCGCCGCTGCCGCTGTTGGTTCCGCACGCCGATACGGCAAACGTCAGGGCGAATGCAGCGAACAGCTTCGCCGCGGTGGATGCATGTCGCATCGGTGACCTCCTCCGGCAAGGAGGCCGCGAACCGCGACCTCGCCGGCGCCCAGAGTGACCGCCGGTACGCGCCAGCGAATCGGCCCAAAGCGTCCGATCAGTTGCAGTCGTGTTTCAGCGTCGGGATGCGTCCGAGCCGAGGGCCGACCGGACCTGGCGTCTGGCCAGGTGACGCTGCCAGATCGTGGAGCCGGCGATTGCCGCTCCGACGAGGGCGCCCAGGGCGAGTCCCCGCGCGAACGTCATCGCCCGCTCGTCGCCGCTGTCGCCTGAGCCGCCGACGACGGCCCTGATCATGGCCTCCACCGGGGCTGGCACGTGGAGGTCGTCGCTCACGAGCCGGCCTTCGCGCGGCGGGTCGGGCCGAGGATCGCGACGAGCGCGACGAGGCCGATCCCGACCCAGGCCAGGAGCGACGCGGCCACGAGTCGAAAGTCGCCGATCCGGAGGAGGTCGAGGCCAAGCCGCCCGCCGAGCTCGTCGCCGGCCCATGCCCCGAGGGATGCGGCGAGGATGAGGAGGGGCACCTGCCCGCCGGCCGAACCACGAATCAGGACGAACGACGCGCTATGGAAGACGCCGACGAGGATGGCGAGGACGATCGCCGGTCCGATCATCGGGCTGCGACGGGCTCGCGGCCCACGGCCGGATGGGGAACCCTCGGGCGAACGACGGGCGTGTCGGACGGCTCGATCCGGCCGCCGCCGAGGACGACCTCACCGTCGTCGAGGACAGCGGCCTGGCCGGGCGCGGCAGCCCAGACCGGGATATCGGTCTCGACGATCCAGCGACCGCCGCGGCGCGGCTCGTCCGGCGTCGCCGGCCGGACCGTGGCCGGAACCGGCGGCGTTCGATGTCGGATGCGGACGGCGGCCCGGAACGATCCGTCGGGTCCAGTGGGCGCGGTTCCCGCGACGAATGTCACGCCACTCAGCGGGACGATCCGGGTCTCGAGGTCTTCGCGCCGTCCGAGCTGGATCGTGTTGGAGCGCGGATCGATCCGGCTGACGTAGCGCGGTGCGTCAGCGGCGATCCCGATTCCCCGCCGCTGGCCGACCGTGAACCCGGCCGAGCCGCCGTGCTCGCCGATCCTGGCGCCATCGGCGTCGAGGACGGCGCCGGGCCGGGGGTCCCAGCCGGCCCGCTCACGGAGTGCGGCGCGGTAGTCGCCGCCGGGCACGAAGCAGATCTCCTGGCTCTCGGGCTTGTCGGCCGTGGCGAGACCGAGCTCACGGGCGACGGCCCGGACCTCGGGCTTGGTCAGGTCGCCGAGCGGGAACCGGGCGTGTTCGAGCTGGTCCTGGCGCAGGCCGTACAGGAAGTAGGTCTGGTCCTTGTCGACGTCGCGCGCACGGAGCAGGCGGGCCTGGCCGTCCGGCCCGACGTCGCGCCGGGCGTAGTGGCCGGTGGCGACCGCCTCGCACTCGTACAAGTGGCGAGCACGGCCGAGGAGGGCCCCGAACTTCACGTACGTGTTGCAGTCGACGCACGGGCTCGGCGTCCGGCCGTCGAGGTAGGCGTCGAGGAACGGCTGAAGGACGCCGGCATCGAACTCGCGCTCGAGGTTCATGACGTAGAACGGGATCCCGAGCTGGGCGGCGACGCGCCGGGCGTCATCCGCCGCGTCGAGCGAGCAGCAGCTCTTCTTGAACTCGGAATAGGTGTCGGCCACGTCGTGGAGGCGCATCCACACCCCGACCACGTCGTGGCCCTGCTGGTGAAGGATCGCGGCGGCGACCGACGAGTCCACCCCACCCGACATCGCCACGAGAATCCGGCTCAAACCCCGATCCCCTGCCCCAGCGGGTCCGCGCTCACCGCGACCTGGCCAACCCGCAGGGCGCCGACGACGCGTGGCACGATCCCGACCGCGATGTCGATCTCGGCATCGGTCGTCGTCCGGCCGAGGGTCAGCCGGAGGGCACCGCGCGCCTCCTCATCCGGGTAGCCCATCGCGGTCAGGACGTGGGAAACCTCGGTTGAGCCGGTCGTGCAGGCCGACCCGACCGACGCCGCGATCCCCTCAAGGTCGAGCCCGACCGTGATCGAGGCCCCGTCGGCGTCTCGCACGATCAGCGAGAGGTGACCGGGCAGGCGGTCCTTGGGATGACCAGTCAGCTCGGTCCCCTCGACCGTGAGAATCGCCTTCTGGAGCCGCTCCCGGAGACGCCGCAGCCGGCGCGCCGTCTCAGGTCGATCCGCGCACGCCAGGTCGAAGGCCGCGGCCATGCCGACCGCGCCGGCCACGTTCTCGGTCCCGCCGCGGCGGTGACGTTCCTGCGAGCCGCCCTGCTGCTGGCCCACGATGTGGGTTCCATGGCGGAGGTAGAGCGCGCCGACGCCCTTCGGCCCCTCGAACTTATGGGCGCTCATCGCGACGATATCGGCGCCGATCGTTTCGACGTCGATCTCGAGGTGCGGCGCCGCCTGCACCGCGTCGACGGCGAACAGGACGCCGCGCCGGGCGCGGACCCGGCGCGCGATCTCGGCGATCGCCTGGATCGTCCCGACCTCGTTGTTGGCGAGCATGATCGCGACGAGGATCGTCTTGTCGGTCAGCGCGGTGTCGACATCGTCAGGATCCACCCGGCCGTAGCGATCGACCGGCAGCTCGACAACCTCGAACCCGAACTTCTCGAGGTAGCGCAGGGTGTGGCCGACCGCGTGATGCTCCACCGCCGAGGTCACGATCCGGTGGCCGCGGGCCTTGCCGGCCCAGGCCGCGCCTTTCAGGCCGAGATTGATCGCCTCCGTGCCCCCGGATGTGAAGACAATCTCGCGGGCCTCGGCGCCGATCTGCCGGGCGACCCGCTCGTGGGCATCGTCGAGGGCCGCTCGAGCCTTTCGTCCGAAGGCGTGGCCGGAGCTGGGGTTGCCGAAGTCCTCGGAGAGGAACGGCAGCATCGCGTCGAGGACCTCGCGCCGGAGAGGGGTCGTCGCCGCGTGGTCGAGGTAGATCGCCATGGATCGCGATTGTACGCCGCAGCCTCCGGGCTGCCCCATATCCAAGAGGATCGACATAGCCCGACCGATCGACTGACATCCTCCCGAAAGCCGCCGACCGGGCGCGCCCGGGTCGCGGCAACGCTGCACGGGACACGCTGGCGGTCCACCCGAAGGAGGATTCCCCATGCACACCCCCGAAACGGTTCCCAGCCCCGAAACGATGTCCCAGCCGATGGACACCGAGAATGCCGAGCTCGACGAGAGCGATGGTGAATGGATCGAATCGCCGGTCGACGATCTGACCTACGACATCCTGATGGCGCTCGCCTCAAAGCTCGAGGCGATCGACACCTACCAGGTCTACGCCGAGGATGGCAAGCGGGAGCTCTGGCGTGAGCTCGCCGAGGACGAGCGGCGACACGCCGAGCGCCTCTTCAATGAGCTGAAGCAGCGCTTCGCCGGGTCCTGACGATCCCGGCGCTCCGCGCCGGTTGCTTCCTCATCCCTGAAGCCCGAACGGAGGCAGACTGCGCCCGTTCGTCGCCCATGGATCGGGCTCCGAAACCCTTGCGTCGAGTGAGACCATCGAGGGGAACGGAGCAGATATGGATCTGTCGACCCTCGTCGCCTGGCTCGCCATCGGGACGCTCGGCCTGTTCATCGGCCGCCATGTGATCGGCGCCCTCAGCCGTTCGTCCGACGTGATGGCCAGTTTGTTCGTCCCGCCCGACCGGACGATCGGCTGGCCGATCGGCGTCCAGGAGTCGGACGAGCCGTGGGGCTGGCGCGACCCCGACCCGGACCGCGCGATCCCGACGAGTGCCGTCGCGCCCGGAGCGGTGGGCGCCGGATCGTCGAGTCGGCCTCACTAGGAGCCCGGAGCCGGCGGCTTGCTCAGCCGGCCGCGGTTCGCGCTCAGCCGGCGGCGGCTTCCCTCTCGGCCGAGCGGCGGACATCCTCGGCCTTGCCCTTCTCGCGCCGCCGGTCGTGCTCCGAAAGCGCTCGCTTGCGGAGCCGGATCGAGAGCGGCGTGATCTCCACGAGCTCGTCGTTGGCGATGAACTCGATCGCCGATTCGAGGGTGATCGGCCGGGCCGGGGTCAGCCGGAGCGACTCGTCGTGGGAGTGGGTCCGGATGTTGTTGAGCTGCTTCGTCTTGGTGGCGTTGACGTTCATGTCGCCGGAGCGTGCGCACTCGCCGATGATCATGCCCTCGTAGACCTCGACCCCGGCCCCGATGAACAGCTCGCCGCGGTCCTCGAGGTTGAACAGGCCATACGCGTTCGAGGTCCCGCTCCGGTCGGCGACGAGGACGCCGTTTGTGCGGTGGGTCACCTCGCCGGCCCACGGTCCGTATCCTTCGCCGATCTGGTGGAGGAGCGCGGTCCCACGGGTGTCGGTCAGGAGCTGGCCGCGGTAGCCGATCAGGCCGCGGACCGGCAGGACGAACTCCATCCGGACCCGGCCGTCGGCGTCGGTGGTCATCTGCTCGAGGCGGCCCTTGCGTGCGGATAGCGCCTCCTGGACCGGGCCGATATAGTCGGGCGGGATGTCGATCGTGACCCGCTCGTATGGCTCCTGGACCTGGCCGTCGACGGTCTTGAGGAGGACCTCAGGCCGGGACGCGGTCAGCTCGAACCCCTCGCGCCGCATCTGCTCGAGGAGGACCGCCAGCTGGAGCTCGCCCCGGCCGCGGACCTCGTAGGTGTCGCCGCTGTCGGTCGGCAGGACCTCGATCGAGACGTTGCCGAGGGTCTCCTTGTCGAGACGGGCCTTGATCTGGCGCGACGTCACGTACTTGCCCTCGCGGCCGGACAGCGGCGAGGTGTTTACCCCGAAGGTCATGCTCAAGGTCGGGGCGTCGACGTCGAGCCGGGGCAGCGGCCGCGGATCGCCGGGGTCGGTGATCGTGTCGCCGATCGTGACCTCGGGCAGGCCGGCGACCGAGACGATGTCGCCGGGGCCGGCTTCGGTGATGTCGACCCGGTCGATCCCCTTCGCCGTCTGGAGCGAGGTCACCGTCCCGGAGATGGTTACGATCCGGCCCGGCTCGACGGTGCCGGCCGTGTCGTCCGCTTCCTCGCGCAGGACAGTGATCCGCTGGCCCGTCCGGATCCGGCCGTTCCAGATCCGCCCAACGGCCATCCGCCCGACATATTCGTTGGCGGACAGGTTCGTGACGAGGAGCTGGAGCGGGTGGCCCTCGTCGTAGGTCGGCGGCGGCGTGACGGCGACGAGGACATCGAGGAGCGGCCGCAGGTCCGTGCCGGGTTCGTCGAGGCTGTGGGTCGCCGTGCCGAGCTTGGCGTTCGTGTAGATCACAGGGAACTCGATCTGGTGGGCGTCTGCGCCGAGATCGATGAACAGCTCGTAGATCTCGTCGAGAACCTCGGCCGGGCGGGCGTCGGCCCGATCGATCTTGTTGACCGCCACGACAACCGGCAGGTGGCGAGCCATCGCCTTCTGGAGGACGTAGCGGGTCTGGGGCAGCGGGCCCTCGGCGGCGTCGACCAGGAGCAACACCGAGTCGACCATCAGGAGCGAGCGCTCGACCTCGCCACCGAAGTCGGCGTGACCGGGGGTGTCGACGATGTTCAGACGCGTCCCGTCGTGGTCGACGGTCGTCTGCTTGGCGAGGATCGTGATCCCCTTCTCGCGCTCGAGATCGCCCGAGTCCATGACCCGGTCGACGATCGCTTCGTTCGAGCGGAACGTGCCGGTCTGGCGGAGCATCGCGTCGACGAGGGTGGTCTTGCCGTGGTCGACGTGGGCGACGATCGCGACGTTACGGATGTCCGTGCGCGTCGCGCGCGCAAGGGACGGAGCGGTGCTTGTCATGGGCGGCCGATTGTAGCCCACGGGCCTGTTCGGTCCTCGAACGGACGCTGCTACGATCGTGTCATGACCGTTGCCGCCGTGATTCTCGCCGCCTCACCTGAGTCCGCCCTTGCCGATGCCGACGGCTCACCGGGCGTCCGGCGGATCGCGGACGCGGCCTGGTCTGGCGGCGCCACGCCGATCGTCGTCGTCTCGTTCGATCCGGACGGGGCCGTCGCGAGCGCCCTGGCCGGCGCCCCGGTCACGCTTGCCGAGCCGGCTCCCCGCGAGCACGGACCGCGCGGCCAGATGGCGCGCGGCGCCGACGTCGCGCGCGACGAGATCGACGACACCGATGCGGTCCTGCTGTGGCCGGCCCGGTTGGCCTGGGTCGGACCGGAGACCGTCACCTCGCTCGTCGAGCTCCACGGCGTCGCTCCGGATGCGCTTCTGCGCCCCACGTGGGAGGGCGAGCCGGGGTGGCCGGTCCTCCTGCCCGTCGGTGTGCTCCCCCAGCTCGGCGCCGTTGGCGCGAACCGGATGCCGCCCGACGTGATCGAGGATCTCATCGCTGCAGGCGTCCCTGTCCGCCTCGTCGATCTCGGCGATCCCGGGGTCGCGTTCGACGTCGGGACGGCTCGAGCCGACCTGCCCGCGTACATCGGTCCCGTGGAGCCCGCCGCGGGCCACGTCCACGAGTGGGGCGCCGGCTTGGCCGATGGACCGGACGACGGCCCGCTGGCAGGTCCCGCCCTCGCGCCGTACGCCCCGGCCGGGGTCGAAGGCGCCAGCGACGACTGACGACCGGCCTGTCCCGGCCTGGCCACCCCAGAAGAAACCTGGAGCTACGAGGACCAATCGTCTGACCTGTCCAGTGCGCGCCCAGTGCGCGTTACAGCGGCCGGAGGGCCGAAACGCAGGCTGGCCGAGCCTTCGTTCGTCATTCTGGGCGGGTGGTGCGCAATCCGGCGACGGAGTGGGCTCGGTTCGTCACAGTGCGCGCCCAGCGTCGCAATCGGGGGCCGACTTCGTTGCCGAGCCGGGCAGTCAGGCGGGCGCGCCACGCAGCGATGCCCGGACTCGCTCGAACGGCACCGTCGCGATCGCGATCCCGCCGATCACGAGGGCCACGCCGAGGAGCTGCGTCGCTGACGGTGCTTCGGCCAGCAGGACGATCCCGAGGCCGACCGTCATCACCGGCTGGGCGAGCAGGATGATCGAGGTCAGGACGGCGGGCAGCCGGGGCAGCGACAGCGAGATCAGCAGATAGCCGAGCGACTGCGACGTCAGGCCGAGGACGGCGAGCCAGGCGAGGCTAGCGGGTGCGGGCAGCGGATCGAGGTCTCCGCCGACGACGCCGACGAGGGCGGCCACCGCGGCGGTCGAAACGGTCGCGATTGCCACGGGGCCTGCTGGCCGGCGCAGATCGCCGCTCCCGCGCCGGATGATCAGGAGATAGCCGGCGTAGCAGAACGCCGTCGCGATCCCCAGCACGACGCCGAGCCCGGGATTCGCGCCGAAGGCCCGGCCGCCGATCGCGCCCGAGATCAGGGCGACGCCGAAGAGCACGATCGGCAGGGCGAGGAAGGTGTTCCGGCTGGGCCGCTCGCCGAACGCGATCCAGGCCACGACCCCGACGACGAGGACCTGGAGGTTGCCGAGGACAGTGGCGAGGCCCGCCCCGACGAACTCGATCGCGTGATGCCAGAACAGGAGGTCAGCCGCGAAGAACACCCCGGCCAGGAGTGCCAGACGAACGGTCCGAGCCGGCAGGCCGCCGTAGCGGCGATGCTCCAGCCAGGCGACCAGCCCGAGAAGCGGCAACCCGAACAGGGCCCGGTAGACGGTCCCGGTCGAGGGCGAGACCTCGGCCCACGAGTAGAAGATGCCACTGAACGCGATGCACATCGCCCCGAGCAGGGCGGCGAGGCGGGGCCGGGCGGCGATCGCGGCGAGGGGACCGGGCAGGTCGCTGTCGGCGTCGCGACGGCGTACCGCCGCAGGCGACGTCACCCTGCGAAGTCCGCGGCGACGTCCGTCAGGCTGCCGTCGAGACCGCCGCCCACGTCCTACTCGGCCGGCGGTGGCGGCGTCGCGCGCCCGCGAACCCCGACGAACGACAGCCCGAGCTCGGCGAGCTGGCCCTCCTCGGGCGTGGACGGCGCATCGAGCATCAGGTCGCCGCCCGACTGGGTCTTCGGAAACGCCATGACCTCGCGGATGTTCGACTGGTGGCTCAGGAGCGCCGCCCAGCGATCGATCCCGAGCGCGATCCCGCCATGCGGCGGCGGACCGTACTCGAACGCCTCGAGGACGGCCCCGAACTTCTCCTTCATCCCCGCCTCGGTCTGGCCCTGGAGGGTGAAGCTCCGAGCAAGCAGATCGCGGCGGTGGATCCGGATCGATCCGCCACCCAGCTCCCAGCCGTTGAGGGCGATGTCGTACTGGAGCGCTCGGGCTCGGCCGGCGGGATCCTGCGGCGAGGGCTTCGCCGGATCGCCATCGAGCGTCGTGAGCAGCTCCTCATCCTCGGGCAGGACCCCACTGAACGGGTTGTGGGTCGCGTCCCAGCGCTCGTTCTCGGCGTCCCACTGGTACATCGGGAAGCGGTTGACCCAGCAGAACGCGAGGACGTCCGGGTCGGCCAGGCCGAGCCTGCCGCCGAGCTCGACCCGGAGCCGGCCGAGAACGTCGGCGGTGACGGCCGGCGTGTCCGCGACGATCAGGATCAGGTCGCCCTCGGCGGCCCCGGTCGCGTCGATCAGGCCGCGGGTCAGCTCGTCGCCCAGGAACTTCGCGATCGGGCTCCGGATCTCGCCGCCCTCGGCCAGGCCGAGGTAGGCCAGGCCCTTCGCCCCGAATCGCTTCGCCCGCTCGGTCAGCTCGTCGATCTCCTTGCGTGTCGCGCCGGCCATGCCGGGCGCGACGATCGCCTTGACCCGTCCGCCCGCGGCGAGCGTTTCGTCGAAGACGCGGAAGCCGGAGCTCGGCACCTCGGCGGCATCGACCAGCCGCGGACCCAGGTCGACCAGCTCCATCCCGAACCGAAGATCCGGCTTGTCGCTGCCGAATCGGTCCATCGCCTCGTCGAACGTGAAGCGCGGGAACGGCGTCTCCTGGAAGGGCCGGTCGGGGGTCGTGACCCGGCAGACCTCGATCACCATCTTCTCGACAAACGCCATCACGGCGTCCTCGTCGACGAAGCTCATCTCGAGATCGAGCTGTGTGAACTCCGGCTGGCGGTCGCCCCGGAGGTCCTCATCGCGGAAGCAGCGGGCGATCTGGAAGTAGCGATCGATGCCGGCCACCATCAGGAGCTGCTTGAGCTGCTGCGGGCTCTGCGGCAGGGCGTAGACCGAGCCCGGCTGGAGGCGCGACGGGACGATGAAGTCGCGGGCGCCCTCCGGGGTCGACTTGATCAGGTTCGGCGTCTCGACCTCGACGAAGCCGTGGGCGTGGTGGACCTCGCGGATCGCCTGGACGAGACGGCTCCGGAGCAGGAGCCGGCGGGCCATCGCCTCACGCCGGATGTCGAGATAGCGGTAGCGCAGGCGAAGCGCCTCGTCGATCGTGGCGTCCGGGTCGTTGATGTAGAACGGCGGTGTCTTCGCCTCCGACAGGACCGTGACGGCGGTCGCCCGGAGCTCGATCGCGCCGGTCGGGAGGCGCGGGTTCTCCGTACCGGGGACGCGTGCCGCGACCTCGCCCTCGACGGTCACCACGAATTCGCTCCGGACCCGGCTGGCGGCGGCGTGGGCGTCGGGCTGGCCGGTCCTGTCGATCACGACCTGGGTGATCCCGTACCGATCGCGGAGGTCGAGGAAGATCAGCTGGCCGTGGTCGCGCCGGCGGTGGACCCAGCCGGACACGCGCACGATCGTGCCGGAATCGGCTGCTCGGAGGACGCCGCAGGTGTGGGTCCGGTAGGGCGTGGCGAGCAGGTCGGCGACATCGGCGACGTCCGCGGCGGAGTCGGCAGCGGGCGCGTCCGTTGCGCCCCGATCGGGCGGGGAGGAGTCGGTCATGGCCGGCGTATCGTACGGGACCGGCGCCCGGCGGGCGGCGCGAGCCCACGGTGGCGCTTCGACGCTCGGCCCGGATGGCGGCGCTCCGGCGTTGGCTACTCAGCCAGCAGGCAAGCGGACCACGAACCTGGCACCGGGCGCCGCTGTCCTGTTGCCGGCGCTGATCGTGCCGCGATGACGCTCCACGATCCAGCGCGCGATCGCCAGCCCCAGGCCCGTTCCGCCCGCCGGAGCGTCGGGCGCGCGCCAGAACCGCTCGAACACCCGCTCGACATCGGCGACGCGCAGGCCGCAGCCTTCGTCCTCGACGCTGAGCGTGCCACCCGGTCGGACCGCGACCGTCACGCGGCCGTGGTCAGGTGTGTGACGTATCGCATTGTCGACGAGGATGTCGACGAGCTGGCGTAGGCGGACCTCGTCGCCCTCGAGCGGTGACGGCTGGACGTCGAGGACAAGCCGGATCCCACGGGCCGCCGCGACCGGTTCCAGCGTCTCGGTCGCCTCGGCGGCGAGGTGGGCGAGGTCGGTCGGGACCGGCTCCAGATCGATCGCCTCGGCGTCGGTCCGGGCGAGGAGCAGCAGGTCGCCCACGAGTTGCTCGAGGCGGGTCGTCCCGGCGTCGAGATCGACGATGACTCGCTCGATCGTGGCCTGATCGTCGCGACCGCGACGGAGCTCGGCGATCGACGCCCGGGTGATCGTCAGCGGGGTGCGCAGCTCGTGGCTGGCATCGGCCGCGAACTCGCGCTGGCGCCGGAGCGATTCGCGAATCGGAACGAGGGCGCGACCGGCATAGACGTACCCGAAGGCGAGCGATGCGAGGAGGACGAGAAGCCCGCCGCCGAGGAGCACGACGAGCAGCGTGCGGAGCGTCCCGACCTCGTTCGTCCGATCCCCGATCACGATCGCGACGAACGTGCCGACCGGCGTCTCGATCGGCATGGCCAGCACCCGGAACGGCGTGTCGCCGGCCGTGATCTCGCGGATCACCATCTCACCCCGGGCCACTGCCGCGAGCATCGAGGCATCGGTGATCCTCGTGGTCCGCCCGGCACCGACGTCGCCACTGACGATCGCGAGGCCCATGTCGGGCGCGGTCGCGAATTTTGCCAGGGGCACGATCTGGGCGAGGGTCCCTGACGCCTGGCCCCCGAACACGACGCCGATCTTCGACGGGTCATTGGTGACGGCGATCGCGCCGGGCGGGCCGCCCATCGTCATGGAGATCTGGTTGGCGGCCAGCTCCTTGACGCGGTCGCGGAGCTGCTGCTGGCCGGTCTGGGCCAGGCTGCCCGACGCCGCGGCGTAGAGCGCGACGCCGAGCACCAGCAGCACGAGGAGCGTCGTGCCGCCGCTCCAGGCGATCAGCCGCCAGCGGGTGCGCCGAAGGAGCGCCGATTCAGGGCGCGGCGCCGCCGTCATCCGGCAGCCATCCGGTAGCCGATCCCGCGGACGGTCTCGATCCGGTCCGCCGCCCCGCGCAGCTTGCGACGCAGGAAGTAGACGTACGTGTCGACGATCGCAGGCGTCACCTCGCTGTCGTATGGCCAGGCGTGATCGAGGAGCTGGTCGCGCGTCAGCGCCTGGCCCTTGTGGCGGAGGAGGCACTCGATCATCGCGTACTCGCGCGGGCTGAGGTCGACCCGGCGACCGGCCACTGTCAGCATCCGGCCGGCCTCATCGAGGACGATCGAACCGGCGGACATCGAGGCGTCCCCGGTTCGCTCCCGGCCGCGCCGGCCGAGGGCCCGGATCCGGGCCGCCAGCTCCTCGACCGCGAACGGCTTCACGAGATAGTCGTCGGCGCCGGAGTCCAGCCCGGCGACCCGGTCGGAGATCGCGTCGCGGGCGGTCAGCATCAGGATCGGGATCCGCGAGCCGCGGTCACGGATCCGGCGGGCGACCTCGAGACCGGACATGTCCGGCAGGCCGACGTCGAGCACGATCGCATCCAGGCCCGCGCCGTCAGCCAGCTCCAGCGCGCTCTCGCCGGTCCGGGCCGTTTCGACGACGTGGTGGTCGCCGACCAGGAGTCGCGTCACGAGTTCGGCCAGGCGTGGGTCGTCCTCGACGAGGAGAAGATGCATCGGCCGCGGGACCTCCGCCGGCGGGTCCTGCCCGGGATAGCGGGCAACGACGGACCGGGTACTCCCGGTTTGTACGCGGGCTTTCTCAAAGGTTTCTGAAATCGGCATTGAGGAACGTTTGACCCGTTGCCCCGACAACGGAGAGGTCGCGGTGTCCGTCGACCCGACGCCCGGCCTGCGAAAACCTGGGTCGGGCCCGTGACGGCGGGCTCGGCCCATTCGGAGACTGTGATGTCGAACCTCATGTCCGCGACCGGTCAAGCAGGACCACCCGGCGCCACCCGATCCCGCACGCGATCACTGCCGCGCTCGACCCCGCTCGGGCTGCTCTCGCTCGTCCTGTTCGTGCTGTTCGCGGCCTGCACGGGTGCGGCGGCGCCGAGCGGCGTCGCGACCCTCGTCGATCCATCGGCGGCGCCATCTGCCTCGCCGGCGGCGTCCCTCGACCCGGAAGCGGCGATGGAAGCATTCAACGACTGCATGCGTGAGCACGGTGTCGACGTGCAGATCGGGAGAGTCACCGACGAGGTCGGAGGCGGACCGGTCAGGGGCACGAGCAAGGGTGATTCTGGGCCGGCCGGCGAGGTCGACAAGGAGGACTTCCTGGCGGCCGATCAGGCCTGCCGGCCGCTCCTCCCGCATGGCGGAGTCAATGGCCCCGGCGGCGAGGTCGATCCCGAATTCCAGGAGAAGTTCCTGGAGTTCGCGAAGTGCATGCGCGAGCACGGCATCGACATGCCCGACCCGCAATTCGGGAGCGGCGGCAACAGCGTGATCATCGGCGGGCCCGACGACGAGGCCGAAGGTGGCCCCGGCTTCGATCCGGAGTCACAGGAATTCCAGGACGCCGAGAAGGCTTGCGGCGACAAGCTCCCGGGCAAGCTCGGCGGCGCCAGCGGGGCTCAGCCGGGCACGGTGGTGAAGCCATGAGGCGGCGTGCGATCCTGGGCGGTCTCGTCGGGCTGACGGCCGTGGCGGTCCTTGGTGGTGCCGTCGCCAGCGGCGCCGTTCCGGCGGGGTCCCTGATCGCCGCCGGTCCGATCGGCGGGTCGCCGACTCCGTCAGGTGCGGCGTCCGAGGTCAGCACGACCGCGATCGAACGACGGACGATGGCAACGACCGTCGAGCTCGACGGGGTCCTTGGCTACGACGGCGAGGCGACCGTGGTTGCCGGGTCCGGTGGGACCGTGACGTGGCTGCCCGCAGTCGGCACGGTCATCGAGCGCGGCGCGCGCCTGTTCGAGCTGGACGGCAGTCGCCGGCCGCGCCTGTTCCTCGGCGATCGGCCGCTCTGGCGAACCCTCGAGTCAGGCGTATCCAATGGGCTCGATGTCCGCGCGATCGAGCAGAACCTCAAGGCGCTCGGCCACGCCCCGTCGGGGATGAAGGTCGATCGCGTCTGGGACGCCAAGACGACGACCGCGGTGAAGGCCTGGGAGAAGGCGACCGGTCAGACTCGCGACGGCGTGATCGAGCACGGCGACGTCATCGTCCTGGCGACGGCGATCCGGGTCACCGAGCTGAACGCAACGCTCGGGTCGGGGATCGGGCCGGGCACCCCCATGATCGAGGCCAGCGGGACGACCCAGGTCGTGACGGTCGAGCTCAACGCAACGAAACGCGACCGCCTGGTCGTGGATGCCGTGGTCGCGATCACCCTCCCTGACGACTCCGTCGTCGCGGGGCGCGTCCGATCCGTGGGGCGGGTCGCGACGGTCGACCAGCAGAGCGGGACGGCCACCGTCCCGGTGACGATCGATCTGGACGACCCGACGGACGCGGCCGATCTCGACCACGCACCGGTCACGGTCGAGGTCACGACCGAATCGCATCCGGACGTGCTCGCGGTCCCGGTCGACGCCCTCGTCGCTCTGCTCGAAGGCGGCTACGCGGTCGAGCTCGTCGACGCGGCCGGAGCCCGCCGCTATGTCGGCGTGACGATCGGGCTGTACGACGACAACCGGGTCGAGATCAGCGGCGCCGGTCTCGAGGCCGGCGCCGACGTCGTGGTGCCGGCATGATCGCGGGCTTCACGCCTCAGCCCCCGAGCATGCCGGACCTGGCGAGCGGGCCCGAGCCCGTCATCGAGCTCCACGGGGTCGGCCGGCGCTATCCCGGGGCGCCGCCGGTCGACGCCCTCGTCGGGGTCGATCTCACGATCGACGCCGGCGAGCTGCTCGCGATCGTGGGCCCGTCGGGGTCCGGCAAGTCGACCCTCCTCCACGTGCTCGGAACGCTCGATCGGGCGACGAGCGGCGAGGTGATCGTCGCCGGGGCGGACGTGAGCCGCCTGTCCGATCGCCGGCTGTCCGCCCTCCGGGCGTGGCGGATCGGGTTCGCCTTCCAGCATTTCCACCTGCTCAACGGCGAGTCCGCCCTGGCCAACGTCGCCGATGGCCTGCTGTATCGCGGCGTCTCGGGGAGGGAGCGTCGGGTGGCGGCCGGAGCAGCCCTCGAACGGGTCGGGCTGGCTCCACGGGCCCACCACAAGCCGGGCCAGCTGTCGGGCGGCGAGCGACAACGGGTGGCGATCGCCCGGGCTCTCGTCGGCCGGCCGGCGATCCTCCTCGCCGACGAGCCGACCGGCAACCTCGACAGCGTCACCGGACGGGCCTTGATGGACCTCCTCCGCGACCTCCACGCCAGCGACGGCGCCACGATCGCGGTGATCACCCACGATCGCGAGCTGGCCGCTTCCCTGCCCCGCCAGATCGACCTCCAGGACGGTCGGATCGTCGCCGACCGACGAACCGTTGCGACGCGCCCGTCGAGTGGGCTGTCGTGAGCACCAGGACGACAGCCAGCTCTCCGGCCCTGGTCCGCGAGCGGCGACCGAGCGGTTTGCCCCGACCGGCCGGGCCGGGTGTGTTCGAGCTCCTCCGGATCGGCGCTCGCGGGGTGGCCGCCCGGCGGCTTCGCTCGACCCTCAGCGCGATCGGGATCGCGATCGGGATCGCCGCGATGGTTGCGGTTCTGGCCATCTCCGACTCGAGCCGGGCGTCGCTCCTGGCCAGCCTCGACCGGCTCGGGACGAACCTCCTGACCGTGTCGCCGGGCCAGTCGTTCCTCGGCGACGACACAGCACTCCCGGACGAGGCGCCGAGCATGATCCGCCGGATCGCACCGGTTCAGGCGGCAACCTCGACGACGGCGATCGACGCCACAGTGCGCCGCACGGACTGGATCGACAGCGGCGAAACGGGCGGGATCTCGGTCTGGGCGGCCGAGACGACACTCCTCGACACCCTCGGCGCGACGGTTCGGCTCGGGCGCTTCCTCGACGCGGCGTCGGAGCAGTTCCCGACCGTCGTCCTCGGCGCCGTCGCCGCGGAGCGGCTCGGGATCAACGATCTCGATGTCGCCCTGACCGTCTGGCTCGGCGGCCAATGGTTCCGGGTGATCGGCATCCTCGATCCGCTGCCGCTCGCCCCGGAGCTGGATCGGGCGGCGATCGTCGGGATGCCCGCCGCCCGGACGTTCCTCGACGCCACGACCGCGCCGACGACGATCCTCGTCCGGGTCGACCCAAGCCAGATCGACGACGTCCGGGCGGTGCTCGGCGCGACGGCCAACCCGCAGAACCCCGAGGCGGTTCAGGTTCAGCGGCCGTCCGACGCGCTCGAGGCCCGGGCGGCCGCGGCGTCGGCGTTCACCGCGCTGTTCCTGGGACTCGGGTCGGTCGCCCTCGGCGTCGGCGGGCTGGGCATCGCCAACGTGATGCTCATGGCCGTCCTCGAGCGGCGGGGCGAGATCGGGCTGCGCCGGGCGCTCGGCGCGACGCGGCCCGCGATCGCCGGCCAGTTCCTGGTCGAGGCGGTCGTGCTCGCCGTACTCGGTGGCGTCCTCGGCGTGGCGACCGGCACCATCATCGCGGCGGCCTATGCCGACAGCCAGGGCTGGCCGATCGTGATCTCGATCGTGGGGGTCGCGATCGGGGTGGGGGCGACGGTCCTGATCGGGGCTCTGGCCGGGCTGTATCCCGCGCTCCGGGCGGCGATCCTGCCACCGACCGACGCCCTCCGGGCGAGCTAGACGGTCGAGCGCCGCGCGTTGTCCCGGGTGCCAGTCGTCCGGCCCCGGGCCGCCCACGCCCGGGCGACGAGGTGGATCGAGCCGTCGGGCTCGGTCGGGAGCGTCGCCCGGAGGCGATCGCGGATCTCGTTGCGTCGGTCCTCGTCAAGGCGCATCGCGAACGCGGGCGCGGCGCCCACGCCCGACAGGAACGGCGACCAGTACTCGTCAAAGCTCTCGAACACGGTCGGAATCTCGATCGCACGAACCTTGACCGCGTGGAGACCGGCGCCGACGAACTCCGCCTCGAGCGGTTCAGGGGCACAGATCGGGAAGCGCACGCCCTCGTCCTCGGCCATCGCCGCCGGGTCGAGCGCGATCGCCGCGTCGAAGAAATGGCGCATGAGCTGCATGCCCTCGGCGTAGTCCCAGACGTAGCCCGCGACCGTCGCGCCGGGCGCCGCGACGCGGACAATCTCGGCCAGGCCGGCGGCCGGGTCCGGAACGAAGTTCAGGACGAGCCCGGCAACGACGACATCGACGCTTCCGGCATCGAGCGGGATCGCCTGGGCGTCACCGACCGCGAACCTCGCGCGCGGATCGCCCACGCGCTGGGAGGCGTGAGCCACGAAGTCGGCTGACGGGTCGATCCCGACGATGCTCGCGGGGTCGGCTCGGGCCAGCACGGTTGTGGTGAGGGCGCCGGTGCCGCATCCGACGTCCAGCCATCGCCGGCCCGGCCCGATCGCCAGCCAGTCCACGAAGATCGGCGCGACGAGGCGACTCCAGCGTCCGACGTAGCGCTCGTAGGCGTCGCCGCCCGACCAGCGGTCCGCGCCGCTCATCGCTCGACCGGGGCTCCGTGACGGTGGCTGGCCTGGGCCCGCTCGATGTGGCGGGCGAGGTCGGCTATCGCGACGAGTTTCTGCGCCCCGGCTTCGAGGTCCTTGACCTGGACCTGGCCGTCGGCGAACTCGTCGCCGACGATGACCGCGAAATGAGCACGCTCCTTGGCCGCGGATTCGAGTTGCTTGCCGAGCTTGCGCTGGCCGAGCTCCGCGCGCGCCGGGATCCCCGCGGATCGCAGGATCGTCGCAACCCGCAGGCGATCCGCCGTCGCGGCCGGGTCCGCCCCGACGACGACCGCGGTCAGGGCCGGATCGGCTGCGGGCGGCACCCCCTGGGCCTCGAGCGCAAGGAGGATCCGGTCCAGCCCGAGCCCGAGCCCGATCCCGGGCGTCGGCTTGCCGCCGAGCAGCTCGACGAGGCCGTCGTAGCGACCCCCACCACCGAGCGCCTGCTGCTGGCCCTGGCGACCCTCGAGGTAGTACTCGAATGCCGTCCGGGTGTAGTAGTCGAGACCCCGAACAAGTCCCGGTTCGAGGCTGAACTCGACGCCGAGCGCGGCAAGGTGAGCCTGGACTGCGTCGAAGTGCTCGCGGCACGGGCCGCACAGGTGATCGGTGATCCGGGGGGCGGTCGCGTTCAGCGGGGCCATGCTTGGGTCCTTCGAATCGAGGAGCCGGAGCGGCGCCCTCTCGAGCCGCTCGCGCTCGACGGCCGGCAGCTCCGCGGCGTGGGGCCGGTAATGGGCGGCCAGGGTCTCGATATAGGCCGGGCGGCAGGCCGCGTCCCCGATCGAGTTCAGGTGGATCCGGACGTCGGCCAGACCGGCGTCCGCAAAGAAACGGTGACCCAGCTCGATGATCTCGGCGTCGACCGCCGGGCCCGGATCGCCGATTGCCTCGACGTCGAACTGCCAGAACTGGCGGTAGCGACCGGCCTGGGGGCGGTCGTGGCGGAACATCGGCCCGGTCATCGCCAGCTTCACGGGCTGGGGCAGGGTCTGCATCCCGTGCTGGATATAGGCCCGGACGATGCCCGCCGTCGGCTCCGGCCGGAGCGCCCAGGACTCCGATTCCTCGGTCCGGGGCGCGATTCGGAACAGCTCCTTCTCGACGATGTCGGTGACCGCGCCGACGCCGCGTTCGAAGACGGCGGCCTGCTCGAACAGGGGGGTCTCGATCCGGCGGTAGCCGTAGCGAGCGGCGAGGTCGGCGGCAAGCCGCTCGAGTCGGGTCCACGCGGGCGTTTGGGACGGGAGCAGGTCGCGCGTCCCGCGCGGGGCCTGGAGGTTCGGCATCGAGTGGAGTCTAGGGCGTCAGGCAGCGATGGTTGGCACGCCGTGTCGTGCGACGCCCTAATTCAGGTCGCGCTGGACGTTGATGACGTCCTTCAGGCCCTCGATCCGGCTCATCACCCGGGCGAGCTGCGAGACCGAGGCGACCTGGAGGGTCGCGGTCACGATCGCGGTGTGATCCGGATTCGTGTGGACGGCGGCCGCCAGGATGTTCACCTTGTTCTCGGCGACGACCTGGGTGATGTCGTTGAGCAGGCCCGTCCGGTCGTACGCCTCCACCCGGATCGCAATCGGGTAGGTCTGGGCCGGCGCGGCCTCCCACTCGACCTCGATCAGGCGCGGGACCTCGCGCTCGTTGAGGACGGTCGGACAGGAGCGGAGGTGGACGGTCACGCCCTTGCCGCGGGTGATGAAGCCGACGATCGGATCGCCCGGGATCGGGTGGCAGCACTTCCCGAACCGGACGAGGAGATCGCCGACGCCCTTGACCCGGACCCCGCCGGTCCGGGCCGGGATGTTGGCCGGGGCAACCGTCGGCAGGCCGACCTCGGTGTCGTCAACGACGCCCAGCCGGGCGACGACCTGCTGGGCGCTGACGGCGCCGTAGCCGATCGCGGCGTAGAAGTCGTCGAGCGTGTCGTGGTTGTACGCCCGCCCGAGCTCCGCGATTCTGTCCGCCCCGACGCCCTGGATCGTCTTGCGGGCCAGCCGCCGAAGCTCCCGCTCCAGCGATTCACGGCCGTGGACGATGTTCTCGTCGCGGTCCTTGCGCTTGAACCATTGGCGGATCTTCTCCCGGGCGTGGGAGGTCCGGACGACGTTCATCCAGTCGCGCGACGGGCCGTGCTCGCCCTTGGTCGTCATGACCTCGACGATGTCGCCGTTCTTCAGCCGGTAGTCGAGGGGAACGAGCCGGTTGTTGACCTTGGCCCCGATCGTGCGGTGGCCGACGTCGGTGTGAATCCGGTACGCAAAGTCGAGCGGGGTGGCGCCGGCCGGGAGGTCCTTGATGTCGCCCTTCGGGGTGAAGACGAACACCTGGTCCTGGAAGATGTCGAGCTTGATGCCTTCGACGAACTCGGTTGCGTCGGAGTCGCCGACGTCGCGCTGCCATTCCATGAGCTGGCGCAGCCAGGCGAGCTTGGCGTCGTACTCCCGGTCCGACTTCGAGCCTTCCTTGTAGCGCCAGTGGGCGGCGATGCCGACCTCGCTGACCTGGTGCATGGCCTGAGTCCGGATCTGGATCTCGAGCGGCTTGCCGTCCAGGGCGATGACCGCCGTGTGGAGCGACTGGTAGAGGTTGTTCTTGGGGACCGCGATGTAGTCGTCGAACTGGCCCGGGATCGGGCGCCACAGGGCGTGGACGATGCCGAGGGCGGCATAGCAGTCGCGAACCTCGTCGACGAGGATCCGGATCGCGTAGACGTCGTAGATCTCGGCGAACTCGGCCGACTTGCGCTGCATCTTCTTGTCGATGCTGTAGATGTGCTTCGGGCGGCCCTGGAGGTCTGCCTGAATGCCCGATTCCTTGAGCCGCGGCTCGAGCTCGGCGATCGCCCGGCTGATGTAGTCCTCGCGGCCTTTACGCCGGGTGTCGAGAAGCTTGGCGAGCTCGCGGAAGCGCTCCGGCTCGAGGACCTTGAAGGCGAGATCCTCGAGCTCCCACTTGATCTGCCAGATCCCGAGGCGCTCGGCCAGCGGGGCGTAGATCTCCTGGGTCTGGCGGGCGATCCGGAGCTGCTTCTCGGACGGCAGGCCGTACAGCGTCCGCATGTTGTGGAGCCGGTCGGCGAGCTTGATGAGCACGACCCGGATGTCCTCGGCCATGGCCAGGAGCATCTTCCGGATGTTCTCGGCCTGTTGCTGCTCGTGGCTGTGGGTGCTGAACTTCGAGAGCTTGGTGACGCCGTCGACGAGCCGGGCGACTTCCGCCCCGAAACGGTCCTCGATGTCGGTCAGGCCGAACTCGGTGTCCTCGGGAACGTCGTGGAGAAGTGCCGCGGTGACCGCGATCGGATCGATCCCGAGCTCGGCCGTGATCTGGGCCGACGCGATCGGGTGGGTGACATACGGCTCGCCGGTCGCCCGGCGCTGGCCGGTGTGGGCCTCGACGGCAAGGTCGAACGCCGTGTCGATCGGGTCGAGGTCGGCCTGCGGGTAGTGGCCGCGGACGGTCTCGACGAGCTGCGTCTTGAGAGCGGCGAAATCCGGCTCGGCTGCCGGCCCGGCGGCGTTCAACGCGGGTCTGGGCGGGGAGCGGCGGGGGCCGGTCGGCTTGGGGCGCCGGGGCGCCCCGGCCGGCGCTGCGGATGGGATGGCCGGTGACCCGGCAGCGGCGCGGCTCGCGGC
>JACCVQ010000131.1 GCA_013698095.1 Chloroflexota bacterium | reverse complement strand
GCCGGCGCCGCAAGCCCCCGCGACGCCGATCGCCTTTCCCTCGGCCGCCGAGCGTGACGCCCGCCGGGCGTCCCGGACGGGCCGCCTCGACTGGGTCCTCCGGATCGCCGCCGTGTTCGCGATCGTCGCGGCCGGCGGCTGGACCTGGAACGTTCAGCGCCAGGCTGACGCGGCGACGCGCTTCGAGCGGGCCGTGGCATCCGTGATCCAGGCTGGTGCCCAGACTGGTGCGAAGACCGTGATCCTCAAGCCGGGCAAAGACACGACTGCGAACGGGCTTGCCGCGATCGCGCCGGACGGCTCGGTGGTCCTCGCGATGCGAGACCTCGCCCCGACCCAGGCCAGCCAGGTCTACGAGGCGTGGGTCATCGTGGGCCAGACCGACCCCGTCCCGGTCGGCGGCTTCAGGGTCGGTGGCGACGGCACGGCGGCATTCACCACGCGCCCGGCGGCGACCCCGCTCGGCGCAACCATTGCGCTGACCCTCGAGCCGAACGAGGGCAATCCGGCCCCGACAGGCCCCATCGTCAGTTCCGGGGTGGCGGCCGGTCCGCCGGGCTCGGCGGGCCTCGACGGCCGGCACGCGATCGGTGCCGATCGCCGGGGGCCGATCCGGACCTGAGTCAGCCGGCCTCGGTCGTCTCGACGGTTCCGCGAGCGACGCCGCGTGCTCGTTCGAGCGCGACCTTGGCCGCCTCGATCACGCTATCGGCGTCTGTGCCGTCGGCGGGGAAGCGAGCAACGCCCGCCGTCACGGACACAGTCCGGCCTCCAATTGACGCGAGCTCGGCGACGCCGTCGAGGACCCGCTGGGCGACCATCGCCCCGGCCGAACCGGGCGCCACGAGCAGGAACTCATCGGCGCCATAGCGGGCGACCGTGTCGACGAGCCGGACCGAGCCCGCCAGGACCGACGCGACTGAGCGAAGAACGTCGTCACCGGCGTCTCGGCCAGCCTCGGCGTTCGTCGCCCCGAAATCGTCGATGTCGAAGAGCGCGACGGAGACCTCGCCGCCCTGGCGTCCCGCCCGGGCGAGCTCGAGCTCGAGAACCCGCGAGATCGTCCGGAGGTTGGCGAGACCCGTCAGGGGATCGGTGTGGGCGAGGCGCTCGAACCACTCGGAGCGCTCCGCGACGGTCGAGGCGAGACGGGCCCGATCGACGGTCAGGGAGGCGATATCGGCGAGGAGGCGCAGGTACGTCGGATCGGCGGCGGCCGCGGCGGCCTCGTCGGCGAACGTGACCGCGAGCGCGCCGAGCGTCTCCTCGATCCCGGAGCGAGCGGCGATCAGAGGGAGTGCGATCGTCGCGCCCGCCCGCGTCTCGACTCGGTCGCGCGCCGCCACCGTGAGCGGATGGTCCGGATCGGCGACTGCCGCAACGGCGGCCTGCTGGGCGGCCTCGTCGAGGCCGATCGTCAGGGTCAGCTCCGGGTCGGGCCGATCGGGATCCTGGAGGCTGACCATCGCGCTGGTCGCGCCGAGCGCCGCGATCGCGGCTCCGACAAGCGACCCGATCCCGTCGTCAAGATCGACGCCGTGGACGGCCGCGGCGACGCCGGCCGCGAGGGCCTCGAGCGGAGCGGGTCGATCGGTCTGGTCAGGCACGGACGGTCTCCTGGGACGTGGCATGGGCACAGTGCACGGAACGCGACACGCGGCCGGCTCGACGGCCGCATCGTACACCGCCCCCAACGCGGCTCGAAGCGGCCGCGCGAACATGTATGCTCGCTCGGTAGCCGTGCCTATACTCGCGGCGTGAAGCTCGTCGTCGCGATCGTCCATCACGAGGACGCGGGGGCGCTCGTCGACGCCCTGCTCGACCGCGAGTTCCGAGCGACCCGGCTGGCGAGCTCGGGCGGGTTCCTGAAGCAGTCGAATACGACCGTGATCCTCGGCGTCGACGACGACGCGGTCGAGGAGGCCCTCGAGATCGTCCGCGACACGTGCCATTCGCGGACCCAGGTCGTGAACCCGATGCCGCCGATCATGGAGCCGGGCGAGTTCTTCATGCCGTACCCACTCGAGGTCGAGGTCGGCGGTGCCACGGTTTTCGTCATGCCCGTCGAGCGGTTCGAGCGGATCTGAGTGGCGGACGCCAGTCCGCCTGATCGCGAGACACCGGATCGCTGGCCGCAGCTGACGATCCTCGGGATCGGCACGCTGCTCGCGATGGCGCCATCGTTCAGCGCCTCGGCCGTCGCCCCGATCCTGCGCGAAACCTGGATCGTGAGCCCGCTCGACCTCGCATTCCTGACGGTCGTGACCCAGCTGGGGTTCGCCGCCGGAGCGCTCGGTCTGGCCGCGATCGGGGCACCCGACGTGATCCCGGGCGCCCGTCTGTTCGCGATCGGGGCGGTCGTGGCCGCCGCCGCCAACCTCGGATTCGGGCTCCTGGCGAGCGATCCCGCGTCGGCGATCCCGTTCCGGTTCGTGACCGGCGCCGCGCTGGCGGCGGTCTACCCGGTCGCGATGAAGCTGGCTGCCGGCTGGTTCCGGCGCGACCGAGGGCTGGCGATCGGCGTGGTCAACGGCGCGCTGACGGTCGGTGTCGCCTTGCCGCTCCTGTTCCGGAGCATCGGGGCATACGCCGGCGTCGACTGGCGACCGGTCGTTGTGGGAGCGAGCCTGGCCGCCGTCGCTGGCGGGCTTCTTGTCGGGCGGTTGGGTCGATCCGGGCCGCTCGAGGTCGCGGCGCCCCGCTTCTCCCCGTCGATCGCCGCGGCTGCGTTCCGCGAGCCCTCCGTCCGCTTGGCATCGCTCGGTTACTTCGGCCACATGTGGGAGCTGTTCGCGATGTGGACGTGGATCCCGATCTTCCTGATCGCGAGCTTCGCGGCTGCCGGCGCCGCGAACGCCGCAATCGCGTCGCTCGTCGCGTTCGGAGTCGTCGCGGTCGGCGGCGTTGCCTCGGCGGCGGCCGGAGCGATCGCCGACCGGGTCGGGCGGACGACGACGACGATCGCCGCGATGGGCATCTCGGCGTCGTCGGCGGTCGTGGCCGGCCTACTGTTCGGCGCTCCAGCGTGGCTGATCACGCTCGTCGCCCTCGTCTGGGGCGCTTCGGTCGTCGCCGACTCGGCCCAGTTCTCGTCGGCGGTCTCGGAGCTGGCGCCACCCGGGACCGCCGGGTCCGCGCTGGCGGTCCAGACCGCGTTCGGGTTCTCGCTCACGTCGTTCACGATCCTTGGCGTGGGCCTGATCGATCCGACCGGTGGTGACGGCTGGCTCCTGGCCTGGATCGTGCTGGCGATCGGACCAGTCGTCGGGATCGCGGCGATGATCCGGCTCCGGAGTCGGCCGGACGCGCGCAAGATGGCGAACGGCCACCGCTAGGTCGCGCATCCGATCAGCGGGACAAACCGCCCGGCTCGCGTGTCATTGATGGTGTGATCGCCCCGCAGCTCCCCGGCGCCACCGGGCCGACCTCGTTCGAGGAGGTCTATCGCCGCAACACCGCACAACGCGCAAATCTCGGCCGGACCGGGACGAACCGCGGTCGTCGTTCGTCTGGGCTGGTGTGATCGCCCGACGGGTCCACGACGCCCAGCCCGAGCCGACCGCCTTCGAGGCCATGTACGCCGCCCACCAGCGCGACGTCCTGCGCTATGCCGCCCTGATGCTGCGCGACCCACCGAGGCGCCCGACGTCACCGCCGACGTCGGGCGTCCGATGGTGGCCGAGGTCGTGGTGTCCGGTTTGCCGCTCCGGGCGTGGCTGTGGCGCCACGCCGACGGCGGCTGAGACTGCCCGACTGCCGACGAGCGCGCTACGCTGGCCGCATGGTCGACCAGAGGATCGCCGATCTCGAACGGGTCGCGCCGGATGTCGTCGCGGCCTGGCGCGGCATCGACGAAGGCCAGTTCCTCAGCGTTCGGCGCGAGGTCCGGCGGCGCGCCGGGGCGGGTTCGACCGAACGTCTTCTCGACCAGCTCGAATCGCTCGCTGCAGCCATTGTGGCGATGGTCGACGAGCTGCCCGACGACGCGTTCGACCTGCCCGGCGGCGAGGAGGATTGGACCGTGGCCGAGGCGATCGGCCACGACGCGGGGGCCCGGGCGGGGCTCGTGATGGCCGCCGGGCTGGCAGCGTCGGGTCGCTGGCCCGCGGACGCGCCAACCGTGGTGCCAGGCATCCCGGGCTCGTCCGGCCTCGGCCGGGCGAATCTCGTCCGCAAGATCGAACAGAGCCAGCGAATCGTCGCCCGGTCGGCGCGCCTGGTGGCCGGCCACGAGGAGGAGCCGTGCCCGCTCGACCATCCGCTCGTCGGCCGGCTGCGCTGCGGCGAGTGGCTGCTGTTCGCCGGCGTCCACGACGTCATGCACCTCGAGCAGCTCCACCGCATCGCCGCCGGCCTCGAGGCCTGAGGAGCGGCACCGGCGCGAAACCCTCGTCGGCTGTGTCGGTCGGCTAGAATCGACGACACGCCGCCAGGAGACGCCCGTTGCTCGACCAGACCGCCGCCGAGGCCGTCAGCGCTATCGCGAATCGACGGGTCTTCCGGTCCAAGGTCGATGGCCTCCGGCCGACCTACGGCTTCGATGACGTCTCGCTCGCGCCCGGCACGTCGACGATCGAACCGGCTGATGTCGAGCTCGGGCAGGAGTTCTGCGGGATCCGGCTCGCCATCCCGATCCTCGCCTCGGCCATGGATGCTGTCGTCGATCCGCGATTTGCCGGCGCCCTGGCCGCGCTCGGCGGGCTCGCGATCCTCAACCTCGAAGGCGTCCAGACCCGCTACGACGAGCCTGACGAGATCCTCGCTCGGATCGCCGCAGCCAGCGACGCTGACGTCCAGAACCTGCTTGCCGAGGTCTACGCCACTCCGGTCCGCGACGAGCTGATCGGGCGCCGGATCGCCGAGATCCACGCCGCCGGCGCGAGGGCCGCCGTGGCCGCGACGCCCGCTGCCGCCCGTCGCCTCGGCCCGCTCGCCGCCGAGCACGGCGCGGACCTGTTCCTGGTCCAGTCCCAGGTGAGCAGCACCCGCCATCTCGCGTCGGGCTACGACCCGCTCTCGCTCGAGGAGTTCACCCGATCCATGCCGATCCCGGTCGCCGTCGGCAACACCACCAACAGCGACGCCGCTTTCGCCCTGATGGAGCAGGGCGCCGCCGCGGTCTTCGTCGGTGTCGGGCCCGGCGCCGCGTGCACGACCCGCGAGGTCCTCGGGATCGGCATCCCGCAGGTCAGCGCGATCAGCGACGTGGCCGCCGCTCGCGACGCGTTCCATGCCGAGACCGGGCGGTACGTCCCGGTGGTTGCCGATGGCGGGATGCGCCGCGGCGGCGAGCTGGCCAAGGCCCTCGCGGCCGGTGCGGACGTCATGATGATCGGCTCGCCCCTTGCCCGGGCCGAGGAAGCGCCCGGTCGCGGGATGAACTGGGGGATGGCCGCGCCGTCGCCGACGCTGCCGCGCGGAACCCGGATCAGGGTCGGGACGATCGGCTCGCTCGAGCGGATCCTGCTCGGGCCGGCCCACACGAGCGACGGCTCGGAGAACCTGGTCGGGGCGGTCCGCCAGTCGATGGCCGCGCTCGGCGCCCGGACCATCCGCGAGATGCAGCGCGTCGAGATGGTCTTTGCCCCGTCGGTCGCGACCGAAGGCAAATCCTGGCAGCGAGGCCGCTGACGGCTCCCGACGACGGCAACGATCCCGCGGCGGCCGCCGGCCTCGGCTCCGGCCTCACCTCTGGCATGACCCGCGGCACTGACCGCTCGCCAGCCCTCGACGCGTCACTCGCGGACGACGACCGATTCGTTCGACTGCAGACCCGCGGCCGCCGATCGGGCGAAGCCCGGCTCGTGACGGTCGGCTTCGTGGCCGAGCCCGACGGCTCGATCCTCGTGGCGGCCGGCGCCCCCGACAGCGCCTGGGCCGGCAACCTCCTCGCCGATCCGGTGGTTGACATCACGATCGGCGGCGTCACGTTCGCGGGCGTTGCCGAGGTTCTCGACGATCGTGATCCGCGCCGCGGTCGGGCTGTCCGTGAGCTGATCCTCCGCTACGGGACGCCGTCGGAGGGTCTCGGCAGCGGGCCGATCTTCGCGATCCGACCGCTCGAACCCGGCTGACCCGGCGGACCCGCCAGGCGGCCGGGCTGCAAGGCCGGTGCGATCCGGACTCGCCCCATGCAACGAATCCGATCCGCTTACGTCATCTGTCGCAGAGGTCGGCGGACCTTCGGGCGATGGCGCTGAGATGGAACGCCGAGCATCATCCGGACACGGCACCTGCCGATTGACTCAAGGGATGGACGCATGGACCCGCTCGGGACCCTGATCGTGTCACTGGGAACGTTGTTCGTTCTGGACCTCGCCGCGCGTCAGCTCGGCGGTCCGCGACGGTCCCGTCCCCGTCCCCGGGTCAGTCGCTCGCGCTGAACAGTCGCGCTGAACCGTCGCGCTGAACACCGGCCCCCGCTCCTCCGGGCGGACTGTCGGAACCGAATACGTGTCGACGATCGAGGCCTCCCTCCTCCCCTCGCTCGTCTCTCTCTCCCAGCCGAAGCGGCGCCGTCCCTCCTGACCGGCGCCGCTTCGGCATTTCCGCCGTTCGTCGGCGGCCGCACGTGTCGCTTGGGCGGGAACTGCCGCGCGCCGGGACCAACCGTGGTGAGGTGTCGTCCTGGCGACACGCCGCTCACATTTCGTCTCGCTGGCCGTCGTGACGGGTGAGAAGTACGTCATCGGTCGTAATGAGGCGATGTCGAGCGTCGATGCCGTTGTAATCGACCGACGTGCACAGTGACGAGCATCGGACCCGGACACTCCAGGGCCAGGGCCAGAAGACGGAGACCGCCGCCATGGACAGCCAGCAGGCCAGCCATCAGGCAGTGGACCGGGGCCGTCGTTGCTTGGTGGAGGGATGTCCCTGCAAGGACGCCCGGATCGTCTCGAAGCGCCGCACCGCCTTCTACGCGGCATGGGCCGCCGAGCATGGCGAGACCGCTGACCGGGCGGTCGCACCGGAGCTCGACTGGCGCATTCCAACACTTTTCACATCGGCCGCCTGACCTGATCTCAGACGACTGCCAGACAACCGAAGAACAATCGAAGACGACCTCGACAACGGAAGAACAACCGAATACGCCGCTCTTCCAGGACAACTGAATACGCCGCTCCCCGAGACGACCGACCGCACACAGCGGGCCGGTCGTCTCGATTCGTGGGACCGCGTCTCCGCGTAGGCGACGTCGCCATCCGTCGCATTGCCGGCCCGCCCGAATAGAATCCGGACCGTGATCGAGCAGCAGACGCTCTACGACGCGGCCGGCGGAATGCCGTACTTCGAGGCCCTGATCTCGCGGTTCTATGACGGGGTCGCGGTCGACCCGGTCCTCGGGCCGCTCTATCCGGCCGACGATCTCGACGGCGCCCGTCACCGACTGACGCTCTTCTTCGCCCAGTACTGGGGCGGGCCACGGACGTACGACGCCGAGCGCGGCCATCCGCGGCTCCGGATGCGCCACATGCCGTTCCCCATCGGCCCCGCCGAACGCGACGCCTGGCTCCGCCTGATGCACGAGGCAATCGCTGACACGAGCGCACCGCCAGGCGTCGCCGAGCGTCTCGGCGCGTACGTCGACATGGCCGCCGAGGCGATGCGCAACCGGGACTGATCTGTCCGGTTCGTCGGGATCGGGCGGTTCAGTCGCGCCGCCGCCGCTGGAGCGGTCGTCCCGTAGACTGACTCGAGCGGCGGGTTGGCCAGGCCCACCCCCGGGCGAGGAGGGCGGATTGGCGGTCATCGAGGAATCGACGGAGGACCCGGCCGAGTCGGACGCGGCACCAACCGGACCGGGCGCGCCGGCCGACCCCGCCCCCGATCGACCGCAGCGCGGCAAGACCGTTCACGGCGAGCAGGCCAACGCGGGTCACCGCGTCCTTGCCCCGGACGACGCCGAGGTCGAGGCCTACCTCGAGACCGCCCTCAACGCCGCAGCGCCGACCCGATCGGCCGATGACCGACCCGACGCCGCAGAGCCCGACTCGGTCATCGTCCTCGACTTCGGCAGCCAGTTCGCGCAGCTGATCGCGCGCCGCGTCCGCGAGCTGAACGTCTATTCCGAGCTCATCCCGCACGACACCCCATGGGCCGAGATCGAGCGCCGCAATCCGAAGGCGATCATCCTGTCCGGCGGCCCGATGTCGGTCTACGACGAGGGCGCGCCAAAGCCGGATGGCGCGATCTGGTCGGGTCGGATCCCCGTCCTCGGCATCTGTTACGGCGCCCAGCTGATGGCTCTCGAGCTGGGCGGCGACGTCCTCCCGGCGTCGAAGCGCGAGTACGGCCCCGCGTCGGTCACGATCACCGATGGGTCCGGGCTGTTCGACGGGCTCGACCGCGACCAGCCGGTCTGGATGAGCCACGGGGACTCGATCACCCGCCTGCCCGAGGGCTTCACGTCCACCGCCCAGACCGACTCGACGGCATTCGCCGGTCTCCAGGCGCCGGACCGCAACCTGTACGGCATCCAGTTCCATCCCGAGGTCGTCCACACCCCGAAGGGCCGCGACGTCCTGCGCAACTTCGTGGTCGGGATCGCCGGCGCGTCAGCGACATGGACGCCGGCCAACTTCATCGACCAGACCGTCGCCGGCATCCGCGAGCGGGTCGATGCCCACGCCGCCGCAACCGGCTCCGACGGCCTCGTGATCTGCGCCCTGTCCGGCGGCGTCGACTCGGCTGTGGCCGCGGCCCTCGTCCACCGCGCGGTCGGGGATCGGCTGACCTGCATCTACGTCGACCACGGGCTGATGCGCAAGAAGGAGTCGGAGCTCCTCCGGGTCACATTCGAGCGGGACCTCGGGATGCAGCTGATCATGGTCGACGCCCGCCAGCGGTTCCTGGCCCGCCTCGCCGGGGTGGAGGACCCGGAGCAGAAGCGCAAGATCATCGGCGACGAGTTCATCCGCGTCTTCGAGGAAGAGGCCGAGCGCATCAAGGGCGATGGGCGGATCGACTTCCTGACCCAGGGGACGCTCTATCCGGACGTCATCGAGAGCGCCACGTCCGAGACGAAGGCAGCCCAGAAGATCAAGACCCACCACAACGTGGGCGGGCTGCCGGCCGACCTGAGCTTCCAGCTGATCGAGCCGCTCCGCTACCTGTTCAAGGACGAAGTCCGGGCGGTCGGGCTGGAGATGGGCCTGCCCGAGGGGATGGTCCTGCGCCAGCCGTTCCCCGGCCCTGGTCTTGCCATCCGAATCCTCGGCGAGGTGACCGCGGAGCGACTCGACACCCTGCGCGATGCCGACTGGATCGTGATCGACGAGATCAAGGCGGCGGGGTTGTATCGATCGCTGTGGCAGTCGTTCGCGATCCTGACCCCGGTCCGCTCGGTCGGCGTCCAGGGCGACGGCCGGACGTACGCCAACGTCGTTGCCATCCGGGCCGTCACGTCCGAGGACGGAATGACCGCCGACTGGGCGAAGCTGCCGTACGACGTCCTGGGCAAGATCTCGAGCCGGATCGTGAACGAAGTCCGCGGCGTCAACCGGGTCGTGTACGACATCAGCTCCAAGCCGCCCGCGACGATCGAGTGGGAGTAGGCAACACCCCTCGTCCTAGCCCGATCGGGTGGTTCGCAGCCGCTGTACAGCGAGTAGAGTGACGCCATGCTGGACGCGACGACCGAGGGCTCCACGCCAACCCCGCGCTGCAACTGGTGCTCCGCGCCGCTCCTCTCCGACCACGAAGTGACGTGCCCGTCGTGCGGCGCGACGCTCCTCGGTGACGGCGAGACCTCCGCGGTGCCGGGCCTGACCGCGATCGACGCCGAGGCCATCCTGCGTAACGCCCGGGCCGTCAAGGCCAAGCCGCGCGGCCGGCTGCTGTCCTGGATCAGCGGCGACTATGACGAAGGATCTGCAACCACCGCCGCTGCGCCCGGCTCGCTTGCGCCGCCGACGGGAGACGTCCGTCGCGAGATGCTTCGTCTCGAGCTCGAGGCGCAACTGACCAACGCCCAGGCCGAGGTCGAGTCACTGGTGGCCGACGCCGCGGTCGAGGAAGGTCGCTCGCTCGAGCCGCTCGCGGCAACGCCCCACGCCGAGGCCGAGGCCGTGGCGGAGGCCGTCGCCGTCGACGACGACATCGGCGCCGTCGACACCCATGCGAACCGGAGCGACGCTCAGGTCGACCGGGACGAGGCGCCCCCCGCCTGATCCCGGTTCCGGGGACGCCGTCCGCGACTCGGCTATCGTTCCGCCGTGCCCGACCGCCTGCCGCCGCCCGGCCCGTCCTTCCTGCGCGAGCAGTCGATCGAGGCCCACGGACAGACCCTCCGGCTCGGCATGAGCAAGCCGACCACCACCGACGACGGCTGGTGGCTGGCGATCGTCTGGGTCACCGACGACGAGGGGGTCGTGTCGTTCGTGGACCTGGCTCCGGTCGGCGGCCCGCGCCCGGAGCCGCCCCTGGTCCGGCTCGGTCCATCGCTCGCCGGAGCCCTGAGCGGGCTGATCCTGGAGGACGCCGGCCGGCTCTCGATCCGGATCGCGACCGTCGTCCCCGCCGACGACGCGACCCGCCCCTGGCGTGTCCCGGCGGCGATCCGGGCGGCTTTCCGCTGGGAGCCGATGCGGGCCGCCGCGATGCGCCCCAACGAGCTCAACGAAACGGTTCTGGCCGCGTTCCGCCGGACCCTCGAGGGCCTCGGCCGGCCGTGAGCTAAACTCGCCCCGCGTGGGAGACATGTTCGACGAGTTCATGAAGGAGCTGCGGCGCCGGCAGGCCGAGGCGAGCGGTCGTCCGGTGCCGGACGCCGACAAGTCCGCCGGCGACGGCGACGAGGACGACGACCCCGATCGTGCCGACACCAGCGAGACCGGCGACCCTGCGGCCGACGCCGACCCGGACGGCGAAGCCCCCCAGCAG
>JACCVQ010000116.1 GCA_013698095.1 Chloroflexota bacterium | reverse complement strand
TCGCGATGCTGCGCATCCGCGTCCCCGGGCCTGTCCCCGACGCTAAGCGGCGACAGCGGCGGCGAGAAGTGGGTGAAACCCTATGCGTTGGGCGGCAATGGTCCGGGGGAAGGGGTTGGCGGGACCGACTCGCAGGACGAGGCCCCGTAAATTCAAGGGATCTCCCCACTGTCGACCAACGACGCGACCTCGAGATGATCCAGTCCGTGCAACCAGATCCTACTCAATTTCGGGAGGACTTCATCCCCTGGGGCTGATTTCGAGCGCCAGCAAGATGGCGATCCCATCGCAGACGCGGGAGGCCATCGGTCACCAAGGGCCCACCCGCTGGCGACCGGCACGCTCGTTCCGTGAGATCGCTCGTATTTGGAGGCTCGAAGGCGTGAGTGGTCACGTGGACCAATTTGGGATTTCGAGCATTGGGGCGTCTCCGGAATCTCAGAGCGAAGCCTGCTGACGGACGGCCGCTGACGAACTAGTGTCGTGACGCGTAATGAGCTTGATTCTTGAATCGGACAGGCGTACTGTCCGTGGCATGGCTGCTCATCCCGCGCCCCCGTTGGCTGTGAGTGAGTCCGAAGCTGAAGCCCTCCGGTCGATGACCCGGGCGGGCACGACCGAGCAGCGCGCCGTGATGCGTGCTCGGATCATCCTGCGGGCGGCCGAAGGTGCCGCTCACGTCGCCATCGCCAATGAGCTCGGCGTGTCGGTGCCAACCGTTCTGCTGTGGCGGCGGCGGTTCAAGGAACAGGGCCTCGCCGGCCTGACCGATGCGCCGCATCCGGGCCGGCCGCGAGTGTATGGCCGCGCCCTTCGTGAGCGGATCCTGGCCGAGACCCTGACCCGGCCCGAGGGCACGACCCACTGGAGCACCCGGCGCCTGGCGAAACGAGTCGGGGTGAGCGCCTCGACGGTCGCCCGGGTCTGGCACGAGGGCCGGCTCAAGCCGCACCGGAGCGAGACGTTCAAGTTCAGTCGCGACCCCGAGCTCGTGGCCAAGGTGACCGACGTCGTCGGGCTGTACCTCGCCCCGCCAGAACGAGCGATCGTCCTGTCGGTCGACGAGAAGACCCAGATCCAGGCCCTCGATCGGACCCAGCCGATGCTCCAGCTCCGGCCGGGCCAGGTCGAGCGCCACACCCACGACTACAAGCGGAACGGCACGCTCAGCCTGTTCGCCGCGCTCGAGGTTGGCACGGGCGCGGTGACGCACGAGACGCGAGCCCGGCACACCGGCGCCGACTTCCTGGCCTTCCTCCGCCGGCTCGCCCGCGCCTACCCGCACGGCGAGGTCCATGTCGTGCTCGACAACGTCAGCACCCACAAGACCCCCGACGTCCAGACATGGCTCGCTGCTCATCCCCGCTTCACCTTCCACTTCACCCCGACCTCGGCGTCCTGGATGAACCAAGTCGAGACGTGGTTCGGGATCCTCACCCGGCAGGCGATCCGACGCGGCACCTTCGAGAGCACCCGGGCGCTGACCGCGGCCATCGAGCGGTTCACGCGGGAATGGAACGCCGGCGCGACCCCATTCCACTGGGTCAAGACGGCCGACCAGATCCTCGCCAAGGCCGTCCGAAAGACTCAAGCCGATTCTGGCGCGGGACACTAGCGTCGATAAGGGCCCGTTGCCGTTCGAACTCGGCGATGCTGCGCGAGCGGCCCGTCGCGTCGGTCATTGGCGATACACGGACGAAAACGCGTTGTCCAGGCCGGCCGGCAGACTACTCACCTGCGTGTTACAGCAAAAGCTGCGGCTCGTGCCCGACGCGTACCAGTCGGTCCAGAACTTTCCCGATGCACTGTTACGCGCCTTGTACGAACCCACACGGTCGTTCCAACCAATGCTGAAGAGCGCGTCGTAGTTCTGGCTCACGTCCATGTACGCGCCAGACCAAATCGTTCCGTCGAAGATCGTCACGTAGTCGGCCGCCGAGAAGGCCGAAGACAGCCCCGGTGATGAACCCGCCCGAGCGGCTTCGGCCGCTTCGAGTTCCGTGGCGGTCCGGAAGCAGTGAATGGCCGGATAGTCGAAGTCGTGACAGTAGAATGACGAGACCAAGTAGGGCTTGATGGGGCGGCCGGCAAGGTCCGCCTCAATCACGAGTTTCGCGGCCCCCGTTGGCGATTGGGCCGAGACGCCGACCACCGACCACATCGTCAAGACCGCCAGAAGGCAGGCGATAGCCCAAGCCGCGCGCATCGAAGCCCCTCCCATGGCTGACCCGTCGGGTCAATCGGGAGCGACGCTAGAGACGGGGACATGGAACAACGAGTGGGTGCATCCCTCCGCCGCAGCGAGGGATTCACCCCATCAACGCGACTCGCACCGTGGTCGACGCTGTCGCGAGGGCTGTCGATCGGCCTGCCGGCATTGGCGGTCATGGCAGGTTTGATCGGCGTCTTGACGGCCTTGGGCGAGCCAGCCCTCGCCGGCGTTTCGTTGGAGCCGCAGGGCGGTCATGTGCAATCGGTCGATCCGACCAGTCTGGCGTGGAGTACCGGCATACGACCGGGCGATGTCGTCGTGGCCAGGACCGACGCATCCGATCCGAATGGCTGGTCAATTGTCACGTCGGACGGGAGCGCGGAGCACGCTCTCACCAAGCGCGCGGTTGTTGCGACCCTGCGATTGGGCTTGGTCCCAGCAGCCTTCGGGGCCGGGTTCGGGCTGGCTGGATTGGTCGCCACCAGACGCCACCGTCGTCGGGCGGAGTCCCTCGGGACACTGGGCCTGTTTATCGCGTGGATCCCGCTCGCTGCGAGCCATGATCCGACGATGGGTCCCATCGTGGGATCGGTCGCGGCAGTCGCCGGCGGCATCTGGCTGGTGCGCTGGACGGACCGCCGCCGGGCTCGAGTGGTCCTGGTGGTGGCCATTGTGCTCGACCTGGCCACCATCGCCTCGCATGCGCTCGGGATCAGCGTTGCAGCCGACGTCGAAACCTGGCGCTTCAATTGGGCCGCCATCGTCGCCGGCGGCGTTCTGGCGATCGGACTCGGCGTGACGCCCAGTGCGCTCTCGCGGCGCTCGGCCAGCCTGCGCTTCGTAGACGTCTCCGCGGCCGGCGGCGCTCTTGTCGTGGTGGTTGCCCTCCAGCTCCTCGCGGCGCCGCCGCCGTGGTTCCCGATACTGCTCGTTGCCGCGGCGCTGTTGATCTACCGGCCTATTCGGGCCACGGCCCGAATGTGGATCGACCGGGCGATCTTCGCCGAGGAGCGGGAACGCGTGGCGATCGAGTCGGCCGAGACTGAGCGTGCGCGTCTGTCGCGCGAGTTACACGACGACCCACTACAGAGTTTGGTCGGCGTCATTCTGCGGCTCGAGGAACGCCAGGAAAACGCGCCGGAACAAGAGACATTGCGATCCGTAGCGGCCCAGCTCCGGAAGATCGCGGTCGCGCTCCACCCACCTGTCTTGGACGATCTTGGGCTCGTACCAGCAGTTGAATCGCTGTTCGCCGAGTCTGGACCTATTCCAATCGAGATCGACCTACGGAGCACCCCGGGCTATCGCCCTGTAGATCGTCCGCCCTTTGAGGTGGAGTTGGCGACCTACCGGATTATTCAGGAGGCGGCGACGAATGCCATTCGTCATTCCGGCTGCCACCACATCATCGTGCGCGGCGAAATCAGCCCGGGCGCGGTGTCGATTGACGTCGTTGACGACGGTCGCGGGATTCGAGAGCGTGAGCTCGAAGATGCCGTTCGAGGTGGTCATCTCGGGGTTGCCTCAATGCGAAGACGAGCCGAAGCTATCGACGCACGCTTGACACACGAGCCGGCCGCGATTTCTGGCACAATCGTCGCTCTTCGGTGGTCCTTGTGACGATCCGTGTCCTGGTTATCGACGATCACCCGCTCGTTATTGAGGGACTTCGCGGCGCGCTGGGCATGAACCCGGTGATTGAGGTGGTCGGCACGGCCGGTACGTTGGCGGACGCTCGGGCGATGATCGAGGCCGACGCACCCGACATCGCCTTGCTCGACTTACGTCTGCCCGATGGTTCAGGCACCGAGCTTCTCTCGGAGTATCAGACTCGGGAGATAGCGCCCGCCTTCATCGTCCTCTCGACGTTCCTGACGACCCAATATGTCAATGCCGCCCTGGCACTCGGAACAAGCGGATTCCTCCTCAAAACCTCGTCAATCGCCGAGATCGTCGCCGCCATCGAGGACGTCGTGGGCGGCAAGCTCGCCTTCTCTGCGGAGCAACTGCGCGCGAGCTGGAAGGCAGGCTGGACTCCGCTCACGACGCGTGAGCGAGCGATCATCGAAGGGGTGATGGCCGGCAGATCCAATGACGAGCTCAGCGTCGAGCTTGGCGTTTCCAGAAAGACCGTCGAGGCGTACCTGGGCCGACTCTTTGAGCGATTCAGCGTCCTGACTCGGACGGAGTTGGCGGTCCTTGCGGAACGAGAGCAGTGGCTCGCCTTGCCCACACAGCGAACAGGTCGTAATAAAGGGACTCGTCTGAAACAGGGCTGACGGGCCGGCCCTCGTATATCCATAGGGTTTCACCCATCGACAATGCAGGACTGATCGGAGCACGATCAATCGGACTAGCCATGAAGAGGGAGGCTCGGCAAATGGACGTCTGGGCGGCATTCGGTCTCGTTGCGCTGTTTGGAGGCTTCGGTGGTATCGCCAATGCCCTATCGACAAGACAACTCGTTCGCGCTTCCAAAGCCCGTTAAGGACAACGCCGGGCGGACGGTCGTCTGGCAGGCCGGCGTGCTCGGCAACATCATCCTCGGGGCCATCGGCGCGGCCGTGTCCTGGGGTCTATATGGTCCGGCGGCGACGGTGCTTGTCATAGGCCAGCCCGCCGAAGGCTCCACAGCCGCGGCCATCAGCTTGGCGATTGGCGCACTTGCGTCAGCACTCCTGGTTGGCTACGGCGGGGCGCGCTGGCTGACGAACGAATTCGACAAGCGGCTGCTCAAGGCTGCCGCGGCCGAGGCGGCTGCGGGAGCCGCCGATCTGACCAAGGCCACGCAAATCGCCAATGCGTCGCCGGCGCGAGCGTTCCGGATCGCATCGGGGCAGTCGGTTTAAGCACGTGCGCAAGTACATCGAACGTTTCGTCGAGGGACCGCCAGGTTTCGCGCACGTGCCTCGGTAGGCCCTGGGCTGCCGGTCCCACACCATCGGGATCGTGCGATCCATTCGCGCCCGGCGGTCTCCGTGACGATGCTCGAGTCGTGGGTTCCGTTCGCCGAGGACCCTGAACTGCGCCGTTTGGATCGCTTGGGACCTCCGTGATTTGGACCCGCCGCCAGATCAGATCGAACAAATGTTCTACATCGTACCCGCCCGACATCTGGCACGTAGGATGGGCGATGCCAGGTCGGGCTCCCGTCTCCCCCCACGGTCGAGCCCGACCGGGCGACTCCAGTGTTTCGTGGCGGCCGGGATCATCGGGTATGTCGCTGGAGCTCAGGCAGCATCGAAAGACCGCGGTCGTCTAATGCTGAGATGGCCTCGGCGTCCGACAGGTAGCCGGGCGTCACGATGGGCCACGAGGCACCTGTCGAGATCGGCATCAGGTCTCGCGTTGGCCGCTGCCGACTCCCGTCTGTCCACGTTGCGCCGAGAGGATCCCGGCGCATCCGCTCGTCGATCGCCGTCAGAAAACTCATGCCGCTGTCAGGCCCGCCCCGTTGGCTCACCAGTTCGTGCACGGTCCGCGCACGGCGCTCGGAGTCGACGACGAACCCGACATTGACCGGGAGGTCCGGCATACGGGCGAAGACCGACCGATAGCGGCGGATCTTCTCCGCCAACACCTCGCCTCGCTCGGTGCCGAGATCGCGCTCGACAAAGAGTGCGATCGCCCGATCGCCGACCCTGATGCCCGCCAGCGCGTCGGGTCGGAGAAAGCCACCGAAGACGTGAGCGCAGACCCGCTCAGGAACCCAAGTGAAGATCCCCTCCCTGAGCAACGGGTCGCCATGCCGCACGAAGGCTGCGAAGAGGTCGAGGGTCGCGAGCTCGTGGATCGGCGGGGACGACGGCAGGTCCGGCGGCCGGTCAGGGCGACCGTGAGGCCAGGCGAGGCGCTCGACATCGATCCGTGTCGCCCTGGTGAGGACGTAGGCGTATCGGCCTCGTGGACGGTGCGCGCTGGCGCTCCAGAACCCGCGGAGCAGTCCAAGCTCGACGAGGCGGGCCAGGCGACGCTGGGCAGTCCTCAGCTGTCGGTAGACGAGCAGCGATGCCAGCTCGGCGGTGACGATGTCAGCACCGAGGAGCCACAGCAGGAGGTGCTGCTCTCGAGCCGGGAGTCCGGTCCAGACGGCGCCCGCGCGTACAGAGCGTAGCGAGTCGGGTTTCGGGCTCGGGCCGGGTTGAGCACGATTCTCTGTCGCGCTCATCGTCGCCCAACTGTCGTGTATGGCGGTTGCGGTCGCGGTCGTGACCGCGGCGTCGGTCGCGACACTGTCGTGCCTCGGTTCACGTAACTGTCGCCTGGGCATCGCGCGCGTTGCTGAGACGCCGGACGAGGCGGGCCGAGCCCAGGTTCGGCACCTCCGGCAGGATGTCGGCGGTGAGGACCCGGGACTGGCCATCGAATTCGGTCCGGACGGCCATCCGGTAGCGCGGCAGGTTGAGCAGATCGCGTTCGGTCAGTGGCGCCATCTCGTCGCG
>JACCVQ010000099.1 GCA_013698095.1 Chloroflexota bacterium | reverse complement strand
GTGCCGCAGGAGCTGGAGCGGTCGGAGCCGCGGGCGCTGGGCCCGTCCGGCCGTCATCTGCGACGGCGCGCGCGAACCCGAACGCGATTCCGTACGTGCCGGAGGCCTACGACGACGGTCTTCCGGAACGGCCGACCCGGTCGGACTCTCGTGACGCATACGGTCATGGCGGCCGCGACGGTCGGCCGCCGGTCCGCCCAACCGATGACGACGAGCCGTTGGGAACGTCTGGCGCGACCTGGGTCGCCGCGATCGTGGCCCTGCTGATCCTGGCCGCGGTTGCCTTCCTCGTGTTCCGGCTGCTGTCCGGCGGCACGCCGACGACGCCGGTGACCCAGGTCACCGTCCCAAGCTTCGTGAACCTCTCCCTCGTCGATGCTCAGGCCCTCGCGGCCCAGAACGGGATCTCCGTCAATCCGTCGTCGTTCGTGCAAGCCAGCGGCGTCGCGGCCAACACGGTCCTCGAGCAGGACCCCGCCGCAGGAGCAAAGATCGATCGAGGCGGGGTCGTGACCCTCAAGGTCGCGGCCGGCCAGGAAACGGTCCCCGTGCCGGATCTCCGGAACCGGACCGAACAGGAGGCGTTCAACCTGCTCGCCACGGCCGGGCTCGGGCTCGGGCCCAAGACCGAGGCGTTCGATCCGGTGGTCGCCGCCGGCCGCGTGATCAACTCGACCCCCGTCGGCGGGAGCGTCGTGAACAAGGGAACCGAGATCGCGTACGTCCTCTCGAAGGGACCCGAGCCGTCACCGAGCCCGTCACCGAGCCCGTCACCGACCCCCACCCCGACCCCGACCCCGCCACCGACCCTACCGCCGACGCCGCCACCGACCCCAACCCCACCACCAGCCCAGCTGACGGTCGCCGACTATCGCTGTACGACGCTGGCCCAGGCGACCGGCGACATCGTCGGGGACGGGTTCATCGTCGGGACCGTGTCGGATGAGCCGGATGGCTACGTCGCCACCGACGCTTCGATCGTGATCGACCAGTCGCCCAACCCCGGTCAGAAGCGGCCATCGGGAACGGCGATCGATCTCGTCGTGACCGATCCGGCGTCGCTGGCCACCTGCCCTCCGTGAGCCTCGACCGCTAGGCCTTCACCTCGACCCACAGCCGCTGGCTCCCCGACTCGGTCCGCGGACTGACCGGTCGGCGTCGTCCCGGATCGGTCGGCGGATCATCGGAAGCGGCGCCCTCCGTGGACGAGCCGAGGGCACGAACGGCCAGCAGATCGAGCAAGCCCGGCATCGCCGGATCCGGCGGGATCGGCACCGCGCCGTCCTCCCAGCACGACCGGACCTCGTCGCCGTTGAGGGGCAGGCGCTGACGATCCAGGCCGCAGAAGCCGAACTTGGCCGTGACCGAGCCACGGAAGTTTCGGCATGTACCGCAGCTGGTCGACGAGCGGTGGCAGACCCAGCAGCGTGACGCCTCCGGTTGAGGAGTCGAGCAGTGCGGGCAGCGCCACGACGGCATGGGCCGATGGTAGCTGCGACGGGCGAGCCTGTCACGCGGAATCGGGATTCGCCAGAACGGGCGATCTACTTCAGGAGGTTGATGACCGTCCGGTCGGTGGTGTCGCCGAACTCCTGGGTCGCGACGATCGCGGTCACCGAGATCTGGCGGCCGGCGGTTGCACCCTTGGGGATCGTCGTCGTGAACGTAGCCGTGCCCCGGCTCGAGGTCGTCAACGTCGACGACGCGATCGCGGGTACACCCGGGATCGTGATCGTGAACGTCACGGTGGCGCCGGCGAGGGCCCGGCCGTCGGGATCGTTGACCGACACCGACAGGCTCACCGGCTCCGGCAGCCGGGAGACCTTCACCTGATAGAACGACGCCGAGACGCTGGCCGTCAGCGCGCCGGTCCCGCGCCGGACCGAGACGGTCGCCTTGTTCACGTTGCCTGCCGGGTCGGTCGCGCTGACGTCGATCTTGTTGATCCCGATGTCGATCGGCAGGATCAGGCTGAAGGCGCCCGTTCCGTCGGCCGCCCCGGCAACCGTGGCATTGGTCGTGAGGTTGTGGGCGCTCATGGCGCTCCGGGCCTGGGTCAGCCCGAGGAGCTTCACCGAGGTCGCGTTGACCACCGAATTGTTGCGCGGCGCGTTGATCGTGACCTTGGGCTTCGTCGTGTCGAGGATGTAGGCGACCGATGCCGACGTGTCGGACTCGAGGTCGGTGGGACCGATGATCGATGCGCTGAATGTGTTCGTCCCAGGACTCAAAGCCACGTCCGGGACGGTGAACCGCTGGGACGGACCGATCGGCACCTCGGTCACGATCCCGGGCTCGCCGTCGCCGATCGTCACGTAGATCCGGATCATCGATTCGGTGTCGCCGACGACGGCAGCCGGCACCGTCCCGACGAGGTCGATCGCCGCTTGGCTGATGTACGGCTCGGCCGGCGCCGCGAGGGTCGGCGCATCCGAGACCGTGATCTGGGCTGCGCTCGGGACCGGGGTCGAGGTCAGGTCGGTGACGAAGCCGTTGAACGTCGAACCGATCGCGCCGGCCGCCCGGCCGAGCCCTCCGGTCGCGATCAGGAGCACGGCGCCGCCGAGGGCGACGAGCGCGATCACCATCAGGAGCTGGAAGGGCAGGGCGATTCCGGGGCCGCGCTCGACACGGCGATGGCTCGTCGCGCGGCTTGGCGCGGGCGCTCTGGGCCGGACCTTGATCGGGGCAGGACGCCCCGTCGAGGGTGGCCGCGGCCGGACCTGCGGCGGTCGCCCACCTCGCCGAGTCGTCATCGGCGCCGATTGTCGCATGCGTCGCGGTTCGAGCGCGAAAGGATGTCGCCGCGGAGCGTTGCGTTGTAGTCTTGCGCCGTCCGGCGCGCAGCCGCTCGTTCCAGCGCGCCGCATCGAGGGATGGATGCAGGCACGAGACCCGAAGAGCGACAGCCCAGCGGGCCCGAGCGGGCGGCCCGCCTTCGGCGTGGGCCCGATCGCCCGCGTCGCCAAACCCACCGCGCCGCCGCCGCCCGCCCACCTGCCCTACCCGGATCGACGCGCCCAGGGTCAGCCGGGCAGCGGTCAGCCGGGCAGCGGTCAGCCGGGCAGCTCGACTGGATCGGCTTCACCGGCACTGCGCCCGCCGATGCCGATCCGGACGGCCTTTCCCGGTCAGCAGAGCCCGCCCGTCCGATCCCCCCTGCCGGCCATGCCGCCGAGCCGCGGCGGATTCGGGCTGCCGAACCTCCGACGCAACGTCTGCCCCCACTTCTACATGACCGGCTCGCGCGGCGCGATTCCGATCCAGGCGCCGCATCTGCTCAAAGCCCTGATTCGCCAGGATGCGAACGTGTCGCGCTGCCAGCTCCGGGGCGGCGTTCATCTGGAGCAGGGCTACATCAACGATGTCTGCCTGACGCCGCGCTTCAACCAGTGCGTCTTCTACGAGGACGACCTGTCGCGCGAGTGAACGAGGACCCGGCCGGCGCCGCCTACCACGCCGCCCTCGCCGCCCTCGCCGAGCGGGGCCGCTTCGGGATCCGATTGGGGCTCGGACGCACGCTGGCCCTCCTGCGCGAGCTGGGCGACCCGCAGCTCGGGATCCGCGGGGCGCTCGTTGCCGGGACGAACGGCAAGGGCAGCGTCCTGGCGCTCGCCGGAGCGGCGATCCGGGCGGCCGGCCTGCGCGCCGGCGAGACGCCAAAGCCACACCTCGTGTCGTACCGGGAGCGGCTCCAGATCGCCGGTCGGCCCGTGGACGCGGCCACGTTCGCCGAGCTGGTCCAGCGCGCGATCGCGGCCGCCGACCGGCTCCCGCGACGGCTCGGCGATCCAACCGAGTTCGAGCTTCTGACCGCGGTCGTGTTCTCGTGGTTCTCCGCGGAGCGGGTCGATCTGGCCCTCGTCGAGGTTGGCCTGGGCGGGCGGCTGGACGCGACCCATGCGTGGGACGGTGGCGTCGCCGCGATCACGAATGTCGATCTCGACCACACCGACCGGCTCGGGCCGACGATCGCTCACATCGCCCGCGAGAAGGCGGCGATCATCGAGCGTGGTGACCGGGCGGTGACCGGCGCCACGGGCGACGCGCTCGCGATCGTCCGACGCCGGGCCGCCCGGCTCGGCGTCCCGCTCACGATCGTCGAGCCGGCGCCGGTGCTGGACGTCGACCGCGACGGGCTCGTCGTCGAGCTGCCGCGGTTGGGCCGGACCCGGGTCGGGCTCCGCGGCCGTCATCAGGCAGCCAATGTGGCGGTCGCCGACGCGGTTCTCGACGCCCTGGAGTCCGCCGGCATCGCCACCGTCCCGGACGAGGCGCGCCGGAGCGGGTACGCCGACGCCCGCTGGCCGGGCCGCCTCGAGCTGCTCACGATCGATGGCCGCGACGTGCTCCTGGACGGCGCCCA
>JACCVQ010000096.1 GCA_013698095.1 Chloroflexota bacterium | reverse complement strand
CGAACGGCGTCAGCTTGGCCGTACGATGAAGCATGAGAGCCCTCCGTCGGAATGGAGCTTCGACAACCCCATACCGAACACGAGGGCTCTCAACTTGTCAACAACGTGAGCGGGAACGACAACTAGGTCAGGCCCAGCCAGTGGATCTCGATCAGATCCTGGGCCGCAGTCAGCGGCCGCCCTGCCGACGGATGGGCGCGACAAGCGGCGTGGCGTCGATGACGCTCACGATTCGGGCCACGGTCCGTACTTCCTGTCGAAGCTCGATTCGTCCTCGGCGTCGAGGGCGTGAAGGATGTCGATGGAAGTTCGAGCTTCCTCGCCCTCGCGAACCGGAAAGCGTGCGAAGTACGCAGGTGCGTCGATCACGTCATTCCAGCCGAACTCGAGCGTGATCGTGCCGTCGGCGGCCTGATCCATGAAGACGGTCGCCCCCGGTTCGAGCCCGATGCGATCGCGCTGTCCCTTCGGGATCACGCTTTGTCCCTTGGAACCAACCCTGTTTGAAACCATTTTCGTCAGGATAGCCATGGCGTGCAAGGCAGGTCGCGAATCGATCGCCCAGTGGCGGTAGGCTTGCTTCCCCACCTTCCCGCCTTGGAGCCCACCATGTCCGATCTTCGCCTCGGCGCGCTCTGCTGGAACCAGTACACCGACTGGCCGTCCCTCCTTGCCGCCGGCATCCGGGCCGAGGAGCTCGGCTTCGAGAGCCTCTGGACGTGGGATCACCTGTACCCGATCGTCGGCAGCAGCGACGGCCCGATCCACGAGGGCTGGCTGACGCTGGCGGCTTGGGCCCAGGCGACGAAGCGGATCCGGATCGGGCTGATGGTCGGCGCGAACACGTTCCGCGAACCGAGCCTGACCGCGAAGATGGCGACGACGCTCGACCACATTTCGGGCGGACGGGCGACACTCGGGATCGGCGGCGCGTGGTTCGAGGAGGAGCACGAGGCGTACGGGCTCGCGTTCGGCGACGGCTTCCCGGAGCGCCTCCGCTGGCTCGCCGAGGCGCTCCCGATCATGCGCGGGATGCTCCGCAACGACCGCCCGACCGCGAAGGGTATCCACTACAAAGCGAAAGCGGTCCGGAATAACCCGCCGCCCATCCAGAAACGACTGCCTCTGCTGATCGGCGGCGGCGGCGAGCAGGTGACGCTGAAGCTCGTTGCAAAGTACGCCGATGCAAACAATGTCGGCGGTGGGATCGAGAAGGTCCGCCACAAGGAGGAGGTCCTCCTCCGCCACTGCCAGGCGGTCGGCCGCGACCCAAAGGAGATAGAGCGGACGTCGGGAATCGGGGTCGTCGTCATCCGCGATTCACGGGCCGAGGCGCGCAAGGTCGCCGACGCGATCTTCGAGGGGAACGGCAAGGCCGAGCCGTGGAAGGACCAGCCGGTCGGGACGCCTGAGGACGTGGTCGCGTTCATCGCGCCGTATCTCGAGATCGGCTACCAGCACCTCATCGCGGGCTTCCCGAACCCGTACGACGAGGAGTCGATGACGCGGCTCGCGACAGAGGTTCGCGCCGCGGTCGACGCGAAGGCATGAGGCCATGACGGCAGCGGTGGCGGGTCAGGGCGGGCCGGGTTATCCGGTCGGTGTCAACTTCGACGAAGGCGCCCAGATCAATCGACTCTGGGGCATCCCGCTCCTCGGACACGCCGCCCGGTTCGTCGTGCTCCTGCCCCACGTCATCGCGCTCTGGATCATCGGCCTCGTCGTCGGCCTGTCATTCATGGTCCTCTGGATCCCGATCCTGATTCAAGGTCGGACGCCCGGCTGGGCCACCACCTTGATCGGCGGATCGATCGCCTGGTCGACTCGCGTTCTCGCGTACTGGCTCCTCCTGACCGACAGCTACCCGCCCTTCGGGATCGGCGTCGATCATCCGGTGGTGGTGACCATCCCGTGGCGACCGCCGATCAACGGCTTCTGGGGCATCCCGCTCCTCGGATACTGGGCCCGGGCGTTGGTCCTGATCCCGCACGCGATCGTCCTCTGGTTCCTGTGCCTCGGCGTCGCATTCGGCGTTCTCTTTGCCTGGATCCCGGTCCTCCTCAACGGGCGGATGGCCCAATGGGGCTACGACGTGTTCGGGGGCTGGCTCCGCTGGACGGCGCGGGTCACTGCCTACGCCTCGTTCCAGACCGACGTCTATCCGCCGTTCCGACTCGGCGATTGATCCCGGTCCTCATGTTGCCCGGTCGGTCATCCCGTGAGGTCCACCGGATAGGTGATGTCGACCTCCGTGATCGTCTTCGGAAAGTCTGCTGCGTTGTTGGTGATGAAGCGATCGGCGCCAGCGTTGACCGCGGTCGCGAGGTGGACTGCATCCGCGGCGCGCAGCCGATAGGCCGCACCGAGAGCAGTGGCCAGCTCGGCCGTGGCTTCGTCCACCGGACGAAGGTCGAGACGGCCGAGGAGCGCCCCGAGCTCGTTCAGCTCGTCGACGGCTCCCTCACGGAGTGGCTTCGCGAGAAGCTCGGGGAGCAACAGCACCGAGCCGATTCCCGCGACGGTTCCGGTACCCTCCTCGACGGGCTGGATCGGGAACAGTGCACGCACGCGCATTCCCAGTTGGTGGTCGGCGACCGCGGCGTAGATCAGGACGTCGGCATCGAACGCGTCCACGTCCGGCCGGGTTACCGACTCGACCGGGCTGCGTGAACGTCCGCCAGGAGCTCCTCGGCCTGCTGCTCACTCAGAGTCGGGCGAGAACGCAATGTCGCTCGTCGGCCGCTGGCGATGAGATCCCGCACCCGATCAGCGTCGCCCAGGCGTTCGCTGGCTCGGCGCGCTCGGAGCGTGTCGGGCCGGACGATGACGGCGACCGGCTCACCATGACGCGTGATGGTGACCTCCTCACCAGCAAGGACACGCTGAAGGATCTGCGGGAGGGCCGCTCGAGCCTTGCTGACCGTCATCGTGTTCGACACGCCTCAGATGGTACATCGTTGTACAGCGCAGGGCAACGAATTTGCCCGCACACCACGCGCGCACCGGAATCCGGAATCCCGAGCGAGCGCAACTCTGGCCCCCACGATCGTCCGGCTCGATCTCACGCAGGGCTCGGTGACGCCGCCAGGAGTTCTTGCACCCGGTGGCAGAGCTGATCCTCAGTCAGTTCATCGAGGGACGCGCTCGAGAGACTAGGAAGAGACGACGGCTCCGACTCCCGGCCAACGGATGGTTGGCCGCTTTCGTCGATGAGCAGCCTGACCGACGCAGCCGGCGGAAGATCGTATAGGGTGTCCGCGTAGTGGCCCGGTGAGCACGGCCCGACGTTGCGCACCTCGTGACCCCAGCCGAGGACGTTGACCCGGACGTGGCCCGTGCCAAGGCCGGCGCTGCCGACATGAGCCGACGTATGCGGCCGGACGATGTACCACTGAGCGGACGTTGCGCTCAAATCCGTGACGAAGATGTTGCGGCCTGCGATGAGCGATTGTCGACCCACACCGAGGGAGGACGATCGACTCCACATGCCCCGGTAGCGAGCGCGAGCCCAAGGGCCACCGCGCCAATACATGTCCGCTGTGCCCACCTTCGCGAGCACCATGTGCTCTGGATCCCCTTGCCCAGGGCGAGCGCCAGGATCCCGAGCCCATCGGCAAGCGAGAGACCACCGAACCATCTGCCCGGGCGGACCAGCAGGAGACCGCCGAGCCCGAGCATGGCCGCGGGCATCAGGAAGGGCACGGCCGCGGCCGTGGATGACGCCGGCCTTGAGGATCGTCCAGATGAGGCCATCTTCACTCGCACGAGGACCTCGGATAGAACCTGCTAGTTACATATAGCAAATTTGTATCCGAGTGCCCAGCGAGTCAAGCGGCCGAAGCAGGATTTTGTCGACCGCCGCTCGGGCCCAAGGTTCGCCCAACGGGCCCGCGTGTTCTGGCCCTTCTGCCGCACAGGGTCGCGCCGAGCATCCTGCGGTCGCGATCATGCCGCCAGATACCGCGCAGCGGATGCGACGATCAGGAAGCCAACGATACGACCAATCGGCTTCCCCTCCGTGGCATACCAGAGACCGCGACTCCCGGCGACAACGACCACGGGGACTGGCCGTACGGTCGCTAACCTAAGGCTTGATCCGAGTCGGGTCACCTAGGGACGCGAGTCGCCTGGCTCGTCGGCGGTCTTCTGGCGTTCTCGGTGACGCCGGGCCTTGGCCCGGTTGCCGCAGGTCGCCATATCGCACCAGCGGCGGCGGCCGGAGCGCGACTCGTCGTAGAAGATCCAGCGGCACGTGTCGTTGGCGCAGACCCGGACGCGGTCATCGTGACCGGACCCGATCTCGCGAACGATCGGCTCCGCGATCCGGGCGAGGACGTCGTCGACTGCGTCACCGACGTGGCTGTGTCCGAGCCGGACGCCGTCATCCGCCGCCACGAGCTCGACCCGCTCGCGTGACCGGAGCGCTCGATTGACCTCGTCGATCGCCTGACGCTCGGGGGTCCGCTCGTGGGCGACCGCGTGGGCAACGTCGCGCAGCGCGGTGCGCGTCGCCACAAGGCGGTCGAGGAGCGCCTCGCGGTCGGCGTCGCTTCGGGCGAGGCCCGTGATCGAGGCCGCGTCGGGCACGACGGCGGCGCGAGCGAGCCAGGTGGCCGCCGTCTCGAGCGAGCTCAATCGCTCGACGAGTGCACCGTCGTCGAGCTCCAGCGTGTTCAGGAAATCGAAGGCGGTGCCGAGCGGGACGTCCCCGTGAACGTGGTCGCTGGTAGGCGGCCGATGAGAGTTGATCGTGGGTCCCTGCATACTCACCTAACCACTATATCGCCGTTGACAGGTTACGCGCAAGGGGCTATTGTACGAGTAACCAAACAAGCCACAAATACCGGTTACGGCCAATGAAAGCCGGAGGTCCCGATGGATGCCCTGATCGCGTTGTTCATCATCGTCGCCAGTCTCGTCGGGCTCGATCTCGCAACGGTCGCCTGGGGCACCGACAGCCGTGAGCCGATGGGCGATGACCACGTCCGCTGACCGCCCACCCCGCCACTTCACGCTCCCGGAGATCTCTTCCATGCACACCCACTACGTCTTCCTCGCCCTCGAGGTCGCCCGCGAGCGGGCCGCCGAAGCCGATGCCCAGCGCCTCGCCAGGCTGGCCCATCCGTCGGAGCCGATTGGCGTCCGGGTCCGGCGATCGATCGCGCGAGCCGCGCTTGCCGTGGCCCGTGTCGCCGACGACGAGGTTCGCCCGGTTTCGCTGACGACCCACTGATCCGCCGCTGCCTCGTTCCACGCGGAGTCGCAGCTAAGCCGCAGATAAGGACCGCCCGCTAGGGTGGTCGCAGACGCCCCGCCGACGTCGGAAGTGC
>JACCVQ010000074.1 GCA_013698095.1 Chloroflexota bacterium | reverse complement strand
GGTCTCCGACGGCGGCACGTTCATGTTCAGCGGATGCCCGTGTCGTAGGTCAGCTGAACCAGGGCGAGCCCCGACCCCACCATGACGTCGGCGGGCGTGGGCGCGCCGCCCATCAGGCCGTCGACGGCGTCGGCCTGGACGCGGTACTGCCCGGGGGGGAGGGTGACGACGAAGCTCCCGCTCGCATCGGTCTGGAGCGTCGCCACCTCGAGGCCCGTCACGTCCAGGACATGGACGGTGGCGCCGGCGACTGGTCGGTCGGCACAGTTGGGATCGTTCGGGCGGACCACGGGACAGACCGGGCCCGCCGTGGCGATCCCGCGAATGCCAGGGCCGCCAGCTGTCCCATCGGCCGGACCCGGGACGCCCGCCGGCACGGGCGGGCCATCCTCGTGATCGAGGGTGACTGTCCCGTCGGCGTTTACGGCGTAGAACCAGTGATGACGGTTGATGCAGCCCGCCGGGCAGTCGCCCCAGCCGATCTCGATGACGACGGCGTAGCCGGTCGCGGTCGGCGTCGCGGTCCACGAGCAGCACTGGCCGATCAGGCCCTGGTTCTGCTGCTCGATGCCGGCGAACCGCGGATCGGTGCTGAGGACGAGGGCCGCGGCGGCCTGCGTCGAGAGCACGCCGGTCGCGGTCGGGACGGCCGTCGGGGGGGGCTGGCTGGGCGGCGCCGCAGACGGCGACGGGGCGGTGGCCGGGGTGCACGCGCCGAGAAGGAGGGCGGTGGCGGCCACCAGGATCGTGGTACGCCTGGATCGGGAGACAACGGAGGTTCGCATCATGGCCCAGCGACGATCATGGCACGGCTCAGGTTCCGGGGTCGCCAGATCGAATCTGCGGCCCCACGCGACTCACGCCTCGAACCCTGGCGCGCCGAGCGTCAACGGCGCCGGGCGTCAACGGCGCCGGCGCCCCGCAGCCGGACCCGGGCTCGACGGCTCCCGGAAGGGGGCCAGATGACGCTCGATCTCGGCGAGGAACGGGCGTCCCTCCTTGCGCTCGGACAGCCACACGAGGTAGCCGGCATCGCGACGTGCGATCTCGCCGAGCGACCAGCCGGCGAAGATCCCGAAGTCGAGCACTGGGCCTGACGGACGTCCTGGCGGCGCCCCCGCGGCGCCCGTCCAGTGCGGCGTCTGGTCCTTCTCGCGGCGCAGCCATTTCGTGTGCTCGGCGTCGTACGCCGCCCGCCGAACCGGGTCGTTGAGGAGCTCGAAGGCGTCATTGATCCGGGCCATCGCCCTGACGTCCCCGCCGAGGTCCGGGTGGTGGGTCCGAGCTTTCGCGAGATAGGCGCCGCGGATCGTCCGGGGGTCGGCCTCGACGTCCGCGCCCAGCTCCTGGTACGGGTTCCGCGGGGTTTCCTTCATGCGACGGGACAACCTGCCTGACGAGCGGGGCCGGCGCCGGGACGAGCGGAGTCCGAAGGCGCCGGTATTCGGTAAGTTTGCGCCCAAACGACCCCATCCGTCGCGTCGACCAGTTCCCCGGTGCGCAGCCGCCGTCGTCGTTGCGCGCACCGCACGGCTCCGCCTGCGTCAAGTCGTGTGCGGCCACGCGAGCGGCGGTGGATCGTCGGCCGTCCCGACCACCGGCCGGTCATCCCAGTCGTGACGGGCCGGCGCGAACACGTCGATGACGACCGCGCCGGCCGGGCCCGTGACCACGGAGTGCGGCGTGTCCCCGACGATCCGCCACGTCCCGCCCGGACCGAGGAGGCGCTCCTCGTCGGCGATCCGGAAGGTGACCTCGCCCTCGATCACGAGCCCACACTGCTCGTTGGCGTGACGGTGCTCCGGGACGATCGAGTCGGGCGCCAGCTCGACGACGGCGAGTGTCAGCCGCTCGCCCTGGACACGACGGGCGACAACGCCGTCCCAGACCTGGATCGGGATGAGATCGGCGAGATCGGCGAGGTTGGTCATCGGGTGCCTCCACTGGGCCCGCGGTCCGCCACGGACCGCCGTCTCGCCAGCGTAGTCCACGTCCGGCGCGAGGCCGGGCCTTAGGCGGGTGGTCAGGCGGGGACGCCGAGGAGCGAGCGTCGCCGATCGCGAACGCCGCGCGCCACCTGACCGGTTTCGAGGCGCCTACGACGTCATGAAGCGGCTCAAGGCGATCCGGGCCGCGGCGTTCGCCCGCGAGCCCGTCACGGCGTGACGATGGGCCTTGCCTTTTCGCAGCGTGGGGTCAGGCAGTACCGTCTGGACGTGAGCACAATGGTTCGCGCCCGCGCCGCCGCCGACGCCCTGATCGGCCGCCTCGCGCAGGTCGGCGCCAATGCCGGTGACGACGAGGACACGCGTCACAGCAAGGCCCTCCTCGTCCTGATCTCGGTGCTGATCCTCCCGATCTCGCTGCTGTGGGGCGGCCTGTACCTCGCGTTCGGAGCGCCGTCCGGCGTGCTCGCGTTCGTGTATTTCGTCGTGTCGCTCGGGGCGATCGCCGCCTTCGCCCGGACGCGCGACTTCAGCGTGCTCCTCCGGATCGAGCTCCTCGACATCCTGCTGGCACCGAACCTGTCGATGATCCCGCTCGGCGGCTTCATCACCTCGACCGGCGTCGGCGTGTGGGGCATCCTCGCCCCGATGGGCGCGCTGGTGTTCGGCGGCGTGCGGTCCGGGATCCGCTGGTACGTCGCGTTCCTCGCCGTCTTCCTCGGATCGGGGGTGGTCGGCGAGATCCTCGCCAACACCTCGCCGCTGCCGGCGTGGTTCACGACCACGATGCTCGCCCTCAACATCGCCGTCGGCGGCACGATGGTCTTCACGCTGCTGGCCCTCTTCGCGAAGCAGCGCCAGGACGCCCTGGCTGCCCTCCGGGTCGAGCAGGACAAGGCGGACAACCTCCTCCTCAACATCCTGCCCCGCTCGATCGCCAACCGGCTCAAGGCCGATTCGCACACCATCGCCGACCAGTTCGGCGCCGCCTCCATCCTGTTCGCCGATGTCGTCGACTTCACGCCGTTCTCCGAGGATCTTCCGCCGGCCGAGGTCGTCGGGGTGCTCGACCACCTGTTCAGCCATTTCGACGATCTGGCCGAGCGCTACGAGGTCGAGAAGATCAAGACGATCGGCGACTGCTACATGGTCGCGGCGGGCGTCCCGACACCACGACCCGACCACGCCCAGGCCCTCGCCGGGATGGCGCTCGACATGGTCGAGGCGATGCGGACCAGCGACGAGGTCGGCCACCTCGGGCTCGAGCTGCGGATCGGGATCAACTCCGGCCCGGTCGTGGCCGGGGTGATCGGGCGGAAGCGGTTCCTCTACGACCTGTGGGGCGACGCGGTCAACACCGCCAGCCGGATGGAGTCCCAGGGAACGCCGGGCCGGGTCCAGATCACCCGCGCGACCCACGACCTCATCGCCGACGAGTTCGAGTGCGAGCCGCGCGGGACGATTGCGGTGAAGGGCAAGGGCGACATGGACGTCTGGCATGTCGTCGGCCGCCGACCGCAAGCTGTCGCCGACGATCGGCCCGATCCTGCCGGCGTGGTCGAGGCGGCGCTCGGCGGCTGAGACGCCCCCGAGACGCTTGTCTGGGCCGGAGTGAGCCGCGATGGAGGCGTGGCGGCGGCCTGCCGGACCGACCGGCCAGACCGACTCGGCGGACCCTCAGGCGGCGCCAGTCGGGACGGGATCGGCCGGGTCGAGGTGGATCTCGGTGTAGGTTCCGCCCAGATGGACGGCGTGGCGCTTTCGGAGCTGGGCCTGCAGCTGGTTGACGGACAGGCGGCCGTAGGCGAGCGGGACGTTGTGCGCCTTGAGCTCCAAGCAGGAGCAGAACGCGCTCGGGCAGAGGCCGTGCGTCGACGATCCGCCGTGCTTCTTCGCCCAGACGCGGTGGCGGCGGCCCATCGACTCGGCTAGGACGTCCTGGCGGACGGCCGGGTCGCCCGGTCGGTAACGGCGGAGGAGGGCCTCGGTCGTGGCGAAGGCGCAGCCGCTGAAGCCACGGCTCGGGCACATGGGGGAGTCCGAGCGGAACTGCGAGACCATCGGATACTCATTGGACATGTACACACTCCAACGCCGCCGTCGGGTCAGGCGGCGCGCGATTCCTCCGGATCCATGGACACGGCCCGCTTGGACGGCCGAGTTCGCGCATGCCGGACCTGCGGCGTCACGCTGACGTCTCGGAACGGCGCGTGCGCGATCGGATCGATCGGCTGGCCTCTCGCTTGGACCATGGGCTATCCTTGGCCGGCGCCGACATAGCTCAGCGGTAGAGCAGCTGTTTCGTAAGTCTCTGGCCCTATGCGCAGTGCTACCGTGCGTGGACGCCCGATACAAATGGGCATACTTATCAGCTATTCGCGCGGGACCCCTGACCGCCCAGGATCGCCGCTACGGCCCGTTTCGGCCTCGAGCCGATCCTAACTACCTGAAATCGTCCCACAAACCGGTCGTCAGGTCCATCGTTCGGCTGCCCGAACGTGGCGACCAGAGCACCCATCCAGGGCGTCGGATCCGTGAACCCCGTGACGCGTCCTGGATCGCGTCCCCCAGCGTGCTCCAGGGGCTCGGGATGGCATTACAGCCGATGATTCTGGCGGTCGCACGCTCAGTAGAGCTGATGACTATGCTCCGCCGCTGCGATCGGGATGGTCTTCTCGCTCAGCCCACGATGCGTAAGCCTCCGAAGTCATGCGCAGTGCTACCGTGCGTGGAGGCCCCGTCCAGAGGCCACAACTATCAGCTATTCGATCCGGGGGTTCCCCGCCCCAGGATCGACTCTGCCGTCGGTTTAGCGTCGTGTGAAACTGGTCGGTCATCCAAACGCAGATGGTCGATCCAACGGGCACGCCAGCCCTGAAAAGGGGCCGCCGATGGCCGCCGCGCCGACCTTTCGACTTCAAGGGTGTCGCGGGAGCGAGGCGGCTCTCTCGGTCTCGCGAGAGCAGCAAGCGCTGCTCGCCGTGGTTGCGAGACTCGGAGCAGGCGGGCCGCCTCGGTCGTCGTCAGCTCGCCCCTCCCGAGCAGGTTGAGGGACCCAGGCTCGGCGCTGGTCGTCCGCGTTTAGCGAGATCGTCTCCATCTCAGAGACTGACAAAGTCACTGATTATTTGGCACTGACGGGTTCACGCACCAACGAGAAGCTCACCGCCTCCGGCTTGACAAACGAACTACATTAGTGGGAGGACTCTCAGTTGTTGTGGCGCGCTAGCCGGAGCGAAAAGCGATGAAGAAGATCGTCTGGTTCCCCACTCCCAACCGGCGGAGGCTACGGACGCGCATCGCCACCGCCGGCGCTTCGCTCCTCCTGGCTGCGCAGACGCTTGGTTCCCCGATCGCGGCCGTGGCATATGCCGGATCGGTGCTGTACACGCCGGATACCGTGAACTACCCAACGGCGAGCGCGAATTACACGTGGACGGTGCGGTTGGCGCACAGCGGCGCCGCCAATGGCCGGATCATCGCGGCCCACGACAACGGCCTGAACTACGGGACGAACGGGTCCGGCGAGCCGCTCGGGATCCGCGTCTACAAGAGCGATGACAACGGCCAGACCTGGTCGAACATCTCCGTCGCGACCGACCAGGTCCATGGCTGGCAGATGTTCGAGCCGGCCCTCTACGAGTTGCCCGTCCAGATCGGCTCGGGCGGCACCGCCCTGCCGGCCGGCACCTTGCTGCTCTCCGCGCTCGCGGTTGGCACGATCCCGGTCGGCCAAACGAGCCCCTTCGGTGCCGACATGGAGATCTACAAGAGCACCAACCAGGGCGCGACCTGGAGCTTCCTGAGCTCGTGCGACTCGATCCCGGTGACGAACCAGGTCTTCGGTGCAGGCATCTGGGAGCCGACCCTCGGCCTCGACAGTTCGAACAACCTCGTCTGCTACTACTCCGACGAACGGGCGGCTGGCAGCTCAGGCGGCCCGGGCAACACCGGGCACTACAGCCAGATGGTCACCCATCGCGTATCGACGAACGGAGGCCAGAGTTGGGGCTCGGAAGTGTTCGACATCGCCGTCGGAGACGACGTTCAGCGCCCCGGCATGCCACAGGTCGTCAAGCTCCCGAACGGCACGTACTTCATGACGTACGAGGTGTGTGGCCAGCCAGACTGTCAGGTCCGCTATCGGACCTCCTCGAACGGCACGAGCTGGGGCACGGTGACCAGCCTCGGTACCACGATCCAGTCGACCGGCACGAAGCAGCTTGGCCACGCGCCGTACGTCACCTGGTCGCCGACGGGCGGCGCGAACGGAACGCTGCTGATCTCGGCGATGCACGTGAACAACAGCGACGGCTCGCGCGCCCCGCAGAACGGCAAGGTCATCTTCGCCAACACGAATCTCGGGTCCGGCAACTGGTCTGAGGTCTCTGCGCCGCTCACCGTGGCCTATGGCAGCGGCGAGTGTCCGGGCTGGCGCCAAGCACTCGAGGTGTCCCTGACCGGCACCTCGCTGGTCCAGCTCGCCCCCACGTCGCTCGGCGCCGGGCCGAAGTGCGAGATCCGATTCGCCGCCGGAGACACCGGGACCCTGCCGTTCTACGCGCCCCTTGCGTCGGGCAACGATGCCGGCTGGGCGACATACGGCGGAACGTGGTCCGTCTCCGGTGAGGCCTACACGAACAGCGCGACCGGCGGTGGCGACAAAGCGACCGCAGGATCCACCGCCTGGACGGATTACACGCTCCAGGCCGACGTGAAGATGACTTCGAGCCAGAACGCAGGGGTCGTCTTTCGGGTGACTAACCCGGCGGTCGGCGCGGATGCCCTGACCGGCTACTACTTCGGGGTCGACGCGCCCACGGGCACCCTCGTCCTCGGCAAGCAGAACAACTCGTGGACGCGGCTCGATCCGGGGAACGTCCTCGTGTCCGGTGGAGTCGCGACCAACACCTGGTATCACCTCACGGTCCAGGTGACGGGCTGTGCCCTGAACGTTGCAGTCCAGCGGGTCGGGACGACGACCCAGACGACCTACAACCGGAGCGACGTCGGCTGCTTCGCCGCCGGTCAGATCGGGGTCCGCAGCTTCAACACGGGCGCCTCGTGGCGCAACATCTCGGTCACGCCGGGCGCGACGGCCACGTTCGTCCCGGCGTACGCGCCGTGGGGCGCGGGTTCGACAACCGGCTGGACGACATACGGCGGCTCATGGTCCCTGTCGGGCGAGACGTGGGGCGACAGCACCGTCGGGACGTCCGGTGACAAGGCCCTCACGGGGCTCTCCACCTGGGGCAACAACAGCATCGTGGCCGACCTGAAGGTCACGTCGGGTACCGGCACCGTCGGCCTTGTCGCGAGGGTCACGAACCCGGCCGTCGGCGCGGACGCTTACACCGGCTATTTCGCGGGGATCGATCGTTCCAACAATCAGGTCGTGCTCGGCCGCGCGAACAACTCGTGGACCCGGCTGGATCCCGGCCTCGTCACGGTCCCGGGCGGCGTGGCCACGAACACCTGGTACCACATGACCTTCCAGCACGTCGGCTGCGCGCTGACGGTCACCGCCCAGTCGACTGCCTCGTACGACCAGGGCGTCATCGGCTATACGGACACGGGTTGCACAATCACCAACGGGCAGGTCGGGATCCGCGACTACAACGCTGCCGCTACCTGGCGGTACTTCAGCATGCTGCCGCGTTAGTTGGCGCGGGCGGTGACGCGCGGGCGATGGGTTCGAAGGTTCGCGTCCCGGAACGGCCTTCTCCTCGGCCTCGTCGCGGCGGTCGCCCTAGCGGCGGCCGCGCTGGCTGCCGCGCTTCTCAGCGGGTCGCGACCACCGGCCGGTCGCGGCGGACCGACCCTCTACACGCCCGATCGCGCGCGGTATCCGACCGCGAGCGCCAATTACACCTGGACGGTCCGCCTGGCGCAGAGCCGTTCTGCCAACGGCCGGATCATCGCGGCTCACGACAACGGGCTGAACTACGGGACCGATGGATCGAGCGAGCCCCTCGGCATCCATCTCTACCGAAGCGACGACGACGGCCAGACCTGGTCCGACCTGCCGATCCTCGCCGACGCACGGCACGGCTGGCAACTGTACCAGCCGGCCCTGCTCGAGCTGCCGATCTCGATCGGTGACGGCGCGAACATCCTGCCGGCGGGCACGATCCTTCTGTCCGCACTGGCGCTTGGGCCGGCGCCACACGGCCTCCCGAGCCCGTTCGGTGCCGAGCTGGAGGTCTATGCGAGCGCCGATCTGGGCGCCACCTGGACGTACATCAGTCCGTGCGACTCGATCCCGGACAGCATCCAGGTGTTCGGGGCCGGGCTCTGGGAGCCGACGCTCAGCCTGGACCGAGCAAATCGGCTGATCTGCTTTTTCTCGGACGAACGCTTCGGCAAGAGCACCGGCGGACCCGACGGCACCGGCCACGTCAGCCAGTCGATCTCGCATCGCGTCTCCGCCGACGGCGGGCGGACGTGGGGTTCGGAGGTGTTCGACGTGGCCGTCGGCGATGGGACGCAGCGACCGGGGATGCCGCAGGTCATTCGGCTTCCGGATGGGATGTTCATGATGGTGTACGAGGTCTGCGGGCAACCCGATTGCCAAGTCCGCTTCCGGATGTCAGCCGATGGCGCCGGATGGGGGGCCGAGACCGACCTCGGGACGAGCATCGCGTCGTCGGACGGGATGCAGCCCGGGCACACGCCCTATGTCACGTGGTCGCCGGCTGGGGGCCCCAACGGGGTGCTCTTCGTCTCGTCGATGCACGTCAGCAACGGCTACGGGGCCAAGCAGCCGGAGAGCGGGCGCGTGATCTTCACGAACACGAACCTTGGCCGGGGCACCTGGACTCGGGTCGCCGCGCCGCTGACGATCGGCTTCGGCACGGGCGAGTGTCCCGGCTGGCGGCAGGCGCTCGAAGTGTCCCGCTCGGGGACGGCGCTCTTGCAGCTCGCGCCCGTCGCCCTGAATCACGGATCCGCCTGCGAGATCCGGTTCGCGACAGGCGCGATCGGCGGCTGATTCAGTCCATGGCGGCGATACCCGCCAGTGCAGCGACGGCGGCTGTCCCCGCGGGCGCCGTGCCCGCCGCCGCGTGCTGAACCAGGGACTCGAACAGGAGCCACGCCACCGGCCCGTCCGACCCCAGATGGAGCGTCGTGACCGTGATCGAGCCGCGGCCCTGGTCGAACCGCCAGGCAAACGCGACCGGTTCGGCGATCCAGCCGACGAACGCGCCGGCGACGACCTCGGCTGACATCGACCGATCGTCGGCGCCGAGCAGGATCTGGTCGGGGAGGACGTCGCAGTACGCGAATCCGAGGAGCGGCGCATGCGGCAGCGCGTCGAACACGACGGGATCGATCCACGAGAAGGACGAGATCCAGTCTCCGCTGACATCCAGCGATCGGCCCGTCTCCGGATCGACTGCAAGGTACCGCGATTGCACCGACACCGGGCGGGCCAGCCCGGTGGCGGTCACTCGATCGCCCGGCGAGGACGGCATCGTGACCCACGGCCAGCCGGTTTCCGCGCCGCCGTCGAGGATCGCCACGACGTGACCGCCCGCCTGGGCAAAGGCGACCGCGTCGTCGTCCAGCCGCGCCGTGACGAGGATCTCGCCGTGCGCCGCCACTTGGTGGCCCATCGCGCCGAGACGTGCCTCGGTGGCCGAGCCGGCGACGTCCGCTGAGAGGACGACGGCTCGCGGAAACCCGGACGTCCGCGCCGACCGCGGCGCGACGACCAGGCGGTACGACTGACGGGCGATCGCCGCGCCGTCGGCGTCCAGGAGCTCGAGTGCAAGCTCTGCCTCTGTCGCGGCGTCGGGTGTTGGAACCGGAAGGTCGAGCACTCCAGTCGCGCCGCGACGGTCGCTCGAGAGTGCAAGATCGACCGACCCCCGAGCTGCCATGCCCGCACTGGTCAGGCGCCAGTCGACCGTCAGCGATGAGCTCGCGAGTGGCTCGTCTAGCTGGGCGTGAAGCACGCCGCGGAGAGATCCGCCTCCCCACAGATCCCACCGCTCGAGGTCCGCGAAGATCGTGTCGCCGCCGAAGACATCCGGGAGCCGCGCGTCGTAGGCCTTGGCCGTTCGATCGAGGTTGACGAGCCCGTTCGCCTCCCAGAAGACGTCGGTCAGCTCGGTGACGACGTAGCCGGCGATCGACGGGCGGCGACACAGGTCGCCGACCTCGAACTGCATCGCCTCGAACTGGTGCCACTGCGTCGCATCGGCGAGGGCATCGGCGTCGGTCGCGATCCGGGTGAGGCGCTGGGCTGCGAATCGGCCAACGGCGCCGTCCGCTCGGGCGGGACCGGGACCCGTCTCCATCCACCACTCGCTGTCGCGGGCGGGCCGGGGGAGTCCCCAGTTGCCGAACTCGCTCAGGATCAGCGGCGCCGCGTCGCTCGGCGACGACTCGCCGTCCGGACCCCACAGCCAGCGCGGGCGGCCGGCATAGGTCTCGGTCGCCGCTCGCCACCGGTCGGCGTGCTCGGGCATCGCGAAATACACGTGGTAATCCGCGATATCCGTCCGGAGGTGGAAGTTGCCGCCGTCGCGCGTCCAGCAGGCGGAGTTGTCAACGACGAGCCGCGTGGGATCAAGGGCCTTCAGCCAGTCGTACGTCGCCCGGACCCACGCGCGGTCCTCCGGGCTGTGGACGAGATCCGTGCCCCAGTCCTCGTTGACGATCGTCCAGATCGCGATCGAGGGGTGATGCCGGAGCTGCTCGACCATCTCGGCGAGCGTCCGACGCGCTCGTTCGCGGCTCGCGTCCGTCAGTCGATTCCAGCTCGGGAGTTCCGCCCAGACCAGCAGCCCGATTTCGTCGGCGACGTCGAAGTACGTCGGGTCCGGAACCTTGATGTGGCAGCGAACGAGGTTGAAACCCATCGCCTTGGCCTTGCGAAGCGTCGTCTCGATCGCGGCCCGCGACGGCGGGACCCAGATCGTCCCGTCGTACACGTCCTGGTCCAGCGCGCCGCGGATGTAGCGAGGACGTCCGTTGAGCGTCACGTTCCCGTCCGCGATGCCGATCTCGCGCATCCCGAACCGTCCGTCGACACGATCGATCACTGTGCCGGCCTGAAGCAGCTCGCATTCGAACCGGTAGAGGTACGGGTCGTCGAGCTCCCAGGGTCGCGGGTCGGACACGTCGAGGACGACCACGCTGCTCAGCGGCGGATCGGCGACCAGGCCCGCTCCCACCGTGGCCCCGTCCGCGTCGACCACGCGCAAGCGGAGCTCGAGGCTGTCGGCGTTCACATCGCCGGAGGTTCGTGACCACGCGACGGTCACGCGTCCGGCCCCCACGTCGGCGGTCACCGACACGTCGCGGAGCGCCATCGGAGCTCGACACTCCAGCGTGACGCTCTGCCAGATCCCGCTCAGGCTCGAGTACCATGTCTGCTTGCCGATCGGGATCTCGCGGATGCCCGCGCCATCGGCCGATGCGTCGAGCGCCGCGAGGCTGGCGTCGTCGGAAGCGGGGTACCGGCTGATCGCCCCGGCCGTGTTCGAGACCCGCACGACGAGCTCGTTCGTGCCCGCCCGCGCCGCGCCACCCGCGGCCAGCTCGAACGGGGTGTAGCCGCCCTCATGGGCACCGAGCCGGACGCCGTTGAGCCAGACCTCTGCGCGGTCGCTCACCGCGCCGAACCGGACGACCGCCCCGAATGGGTCCCAGCCGTCCCGGGCGTCCGCCGGGATCTCGAACGACCGGATGTACCACGCGGTCGAAAGCGGCGTCGTCGGGCCGAGCTGGGCCTCCCAGCACGAGGGGACCGGCATCGGAACCCCTTCGGCGCGGCTGGCACTGACCACGTCTATGGTCCTGTCCGGATCCGGGGTGAAGCACCAGATCCCGTCGAGGCTGAGCCGAGGACGCGAGAACGCCACCACCGTCGCTCCTATGCTGGTCCCCAACCGCGCGTGAATGAGCCCGTGTTTCCGAGAGTACTCCCAGGGACACTATCACACGGCCCGGACGCACTCCACGGCCTCCCGGACGATATCCTTGCGGCCATGGACCGAACGACCGGCGGACTCGAGATCGAGGGCAATCTCGCGCGGATCGATGCCGAGGTGGGCGGAGGGCTCTCGGTCGAGATCTTCAAGGCCCTCGGCAGCGAGCCACGGCTGTCGATCCTGCGCTACTTGGGAACGCGCCAGGTCCCCGTCAACCAGATCGCCCACGATCTGGGGATGCCGGCGTCGACCGCGAACCGCCACATCGCAATGCTAGAGGACGCGGGGCTCGTCCACAGCCAGATGCTGCCCGCGACGCGCGGGCTCCAGAAGGTCGTCGCCCGCCGCTTCGGCGCGATCCTCGTAGACCTGCCGAGCGATCCGCAGCACCGCGACGAGGCGGTCGAGATCAGCATGCCGATCGGTGCCTTCACCGACTTCCAGGTCGAGCCGACGTGCGGACTTGCCAGCCCATCGGCGCTCATCGGGCTCCAGGACGATCCCCACTCCTTCTACGATCCGGAGCGGATCACCGCCCAGATCCTGTGGTTCCGATCGGGCTACGTCGAGTATCGCTTCCCGTACCGTGTCCCGCTGGGCTCCAAGGTCCTGGGGCTGGAGCTCTCGGCCGAGGTCTGCAGCGAAGCGCCGATGCACAACCTGGAATGGCCGAGCGACATCAGCGTGTGGGTCAACGGCGTCCACCTCGGCGAGTGGACGTGCCCGGCGGACTTCGGCGGCCAGCGTGGGTATCTGACCCCCGCCTGGTGGCCCACGGCGAACACCCAGTTCGGTGTCCAGAAGCGTTGGCGGGTGGGTTCGACCGGCACGACGATCGACGGGGTCGCCCTGTCGGACGTGCGGATCGGCACGCTCGACCTCCAGCCCAAGCAGCCGATCACGGTGCGCCTCGGCGTCCGCGCGGACGCGCGCTGGCCGGGCGGTCTGAACCTCTTCGGGCGGGGCTTCGGCAACTATCCGCACGATGTCGAGCTGACCATCGAGCACACTGAGGGCAGGCCGGCCAGCTCCGCGTAGCCGCCGCGTCGTGGCCGCGATACATGATTCGGCGGGCCATTGACAGACGCGATACTCTTCCTGAGAGCACTCTGACAATATTGGTTTTACTAACTTTGCGGAGGCTCAATGGTCATTGAGGAGGAGGTTCGCGATGCAAGCGAGGGCAGGTCGCGTCCCGCGCGCCCCGGGGTTGGTTTGGCTCACCCTGGTCGCCCTGTTGAGCAGCGCCTGTGGAGGAACCGCAGCGCCGAGCTCCGCCGGTACCGCGGCGACCAGCGCCGCGCCGGCGTCGGCCGGAGCGCCGGCCTCGGAAGGTCCGGGCGGATCGCAGGCTCCAGCCGGCTATACCGGCCCGAAGGTCACGCTCACGTACGCACACGGCTTCACCGGACCCGACGGGCCGATCATGCAGGTGCTGGTGAATACGTTCAAGCAGTCCCATCCCAACATCGCAATCGAGGCGTCCGCGGTGCCCTGGGGTGACACGTTCGCGACCCTCGCTGAGCGCGCCGCCGCCGGCCAGGCGCCCGATCTCGTGGCCGTCACCGAGGACCAGATCGGGTATTTCATGGCCAGCGGCGCCCTCCAGGACCTGACCGACGACATCGCCGCGCTCGGCGTCAAGGAATCGGAGTTCTTTCCGAACTTCGTCAGCGTCGTCAAGTGGAAGGACCGCCAGTACGGCCTGCCGTTCAGCAGCGCGGCGTTCGTCATGTACTACAACAAGAAGCTGATGAACACGGCCGGGATCAGCGCCGTGCCCGAGACCCACGACGACTTCCTCGCCGCAGCCAAGGCCTGCACGACCGATGGCGCCGGCAAGCATCCCGGCGACGCCGGGTTCGACGCCGCGAGCACGGCCACGTGGGGCACCGTCGTCCCGCTTCCGTGGGTCGGTGGCACCGTCGGCTACGGGCTGCTCCGCGGGGCGGATGGCGACCTCGTCGACACCGACCTCAACGCCAGCTTCAACTCAGCGGCTGGCCAGAAGGCGGCCCAGTTCCTCCTCGACCTGTCAAAGACCGACCAGGTATCGCCTCCGGCGCCGACGGAGGAGGTCGAGGTCGGGACATTCCAGTCCGGCAAGAGCTGTTTCGACATCACCGGTGTCTGGAAGCTGACCGACTACCGAAACGCCCTCAAGGCCGATCTCGGCGTCGCGTTCCAGCCGGAGCTGACCGGCAAGCAGGCCGCCTGGGGCGCCGCGGTCTTCATGACACTCCCGAAGCAGGCCGACGGCTACGACCCGAACAAGCGGGCCGCCGCCCTCGAATTCAGCCGCTGGATGGCGGGCCACGATGCGGTTCTGTCATGGACCGAGTCGGGCGCCCTGCCGGTTCGCCCGGACGTCGCGTCGGATCCGGCCTACGCGAGCAACATCATGGCCCCGGTCGCCGCGAGCCTCGACAAGATCTTCATCCCGGCCGGGTGGCCGTGGGTGTCGGCCGTCCGGACGTCGTGGGATGCGGCGCTCGAGCGGATCATGCAGCAGAAAGAGCCCGTCGAGCAGTCACTCACCGACGGGGTCAAGGAAGCGAACGACAACATCACGCAGCAACGGGCCGCCCTCGGTCTGTAATCCACAGTCGCCGGAGGCCCGGGTTTCCCCCGCCCGGGCCTCCGACGACCGCCCACCAAACCCAGCTTTGTTGACCCAGGTCGACCCATGAGATCACCGGCGGTGGAATTGCCCGGAACCGGCGAGCGGACCAAGGAGACAGCTCGCATGCGCAGGTTCGCCTCGCTCGATAGCGCGAACCCGCTCGTCGCGTACCTGTTCCTGCTGCCCCACGCTGTGCTGTTCGCGGTCTTCGTGGTCTACCCGATCGTGTCGGGGATCTCCCTCAGCCTCCACCGCTACAACCCGCTCGCCAAGGACCAGGCGTTCGTCGGACCGCTGTTCTACCAGCGGCTCTTCGATTTCTCGACGCCCGAGGCGGTCAACTTCTGGCGGTCGATGGCCCAGACCGCGTTCTTCACCGCCGTCGTCGTCCCGATCCTGATCGCCCTCGCCCTGTTCCTCGCCCTGCTTCTCCAGCGTCCGATCCTGGGTCGCGGCGTGTTCCGGACGATCTTCTTCGTACCGACGGTCCTATCCGTGTCGGTGATGGCGATCCTGTGGCGCTGGATGAGCGCCGACCAGTTCGGGCTAGTGAACATCGCCCTCCGCGACATCGGCCTGCCGTCCATCTCGTTTATCAGCCGTGAATGGCTGGCCTGGATCCCGATCATCGTCGGCACGACATGGTGGACGGTCGGATTCAACATGACCCTCTATCTGGCCGCGCTCGCGAGCATCCCCGAGAACTACTACGAGGCGGCGGAGCTGGACGGGGCCGGGGCCTGGGGCCGCTTCCGGTTCATCACATTCCCGCTCCTGATGCCGGCGACGCTGTTCGTTGCGATCACGACCGTGCTTGCTTCGCTCCAGCTGTACGGCCAGTCGCAGCTGATCACGAACGGCGGCCCAACCCGCACGACCCAGAGCGGGATGATGGTCATCACCGAGCAGGCATTCACGAACCACCAGCTCTCGTCGGCGACGGCGATGTCGCTGGTCTTCGGCCTGCTCCTCGTGGTGCTCGCGGCGTTTCAGTTCCGATTGATGTCCGGGCGAGTCCGTGCGGCGGTCCGCTGATGGCCACCGCCGTCCGGTTCCCCGGCGCGCCGTCCGGGCCGGCCGCTCCCCGCCGACGACGGTCGGTCCGGACGAGCCTCCGGCGCGACGGCGGCCGGTTCGTAACGCTGCTGGTCCTGGGCACGCTGTTCCTGGCCCCGATCTACTGGATGATCAGCACCTCCCTGAAGTCCGAAGCGGACGCGATCGCCCTGCCGGTCCAATGGCTGCCGGACCACCCGACGATCCAGAACTACCAGGGCGTCCTCGCCGACCAGAGCGGCCTGCTCCTGCACTGGGCGTTCAACTCGGTCCTCGTGGCGATCGTGTTCACGATCCTGTACGTGGCCCTGTGCGCGCTCACGGCCTACCCGCTGGCGCGGATGCGGTTCCGCGGCCGCGACGCCTGGTTCGCGATCCTCCTCGCCTCGATGTTGATCCCGGGCATCGTCACGCTGATCCCGCTGTACGTGATGGCGCTCAATGTCGGCTGGCTGGACACCTTCCATGTCCTGATCATCCCGTTTCTGCCCGGGGCCTTCGGCGTGTTCATGCTCCGCCAGTACTTCCTGACAATCCCGCGCGAGCTCGAGGACGCGGCGCGGATCGACGGGGCAAACGCGCTCCGCGTCCTCCGCCACGTGATCATCCCGCTGTCCGTGCCCGCGCTCGTCGCCCTCGCCGTGTTCACGTTCCTGTTCAGCTGGAACAACTACCTGTGGCCCCTGTTCACAGTCCACGGCGAGCACCAGACCCTGCCGGTCGGGCTGGCGACGGCGGCCAGCAGGTACGTCACCCAGTACGGCCGGCTGATGGCGAGTACGGCGCTGGCGGCGATTCCGGCGGTAATCGTGTACCTCGTCGCGCAGCGCTACCTTGTCCAGGGCATCTCACTGACGGGCATCAAGGAGTGACGCTCGTCGGGTCCGGCGCGATCGAGCGAGCGGCGGCCATCGGCGCCGTCGATCGCCGCTTGTTCGGCTCGTTCGTGGAGCACATGGGCCGCTCGGTCTACACCGGAATCTTCGAGCCGAGCCATCCGACCGCGACGCCCGATGGGTTCCGCGGCGACGTCCTCGAGCTGGTCCGCGAGCTGGGCGTCACGATTGTCCGATACCCGGGCGGGAACTTCGTGTCCGGCTATCGCTGGGAGGACGGCGTCGGAGCGATTGCCGATCGACCGGTGCGGCTCAACCTCGCCTGGCACACGCTCGAGCCGAACCGGTTCGGAACCGACGAGTTCGTCCGCTGGTGCGCGCAGGCCGGGGTCGAGCCGATGCTGGCGGTGAACCTCGGCACGCGCGGCGTACAGGAGGCGGTCGATCTCCTCGAGTACGCCAACCACCCATCCGGCACGGCCCTGTCCGACGCGCGGATCGCGAACGGCTCGCCGACCCGGCATCGAATCCGGATGTGGTGTCTCGGCAACGAGATGGACGGCCACTGGCAACTCGGCCACAAGACCGCCGCCGAGTACGGGCGGCTTGCGGCCGAGACGGCCCGGGCGATGCGCCAGCTCGACCCGGGCGTCGAGCTCGTCGCCGTCGGCAGCTCCGGGCCGTGGATGCCGACATACGTCGAATGGGAGCGGACGGTGCTCCGCGAGACGGCGGAGCTCATCGACGCGATCTCGCTCCACAACTACTACCAGGAAGACCCGAGCGACGTCGCGAGCTTCCTCGCCTCCGCCGTGGACCTCGACCGGTTCATCGAGCGGGTGTCCGAGGTCGTCGACGAATTCGCCAGCGCGCGCGGCCAGGGTCAGCCGGTAAAGCTGTCGGTCGACGAATGGAACGTGAGCCGCTCGAACGGCGCGCCGTTGCCGGCCGACTGGACCGTCGTCGAGCGGATGGGAGAGGAGGCCTACACGGCTGCCGACGCCGTCGTCGTCGGCAGCCTGTTGATCTCGCTGGTCCGGCATGCCGATCGGGTCGCGAGCGCGTGTCTCGCCCAGCTCGTGAACGTGATCGCGCCGATCCGCGCGGAGCCGGATGGGCCCGCCTGGCGCCAAACGACCTTCCATCCGTTCAGCCTGGCTGCCCGCCACGCTCGGGGGCAGGCGCTGGCGGTGCCGATCACCGTCGGGACGTTGCCGACCGCGAAGTACGGCGACGTCGCCCCGGTCGATGCGGTCGCGACGGTCGACGACGAGACGAGATCGCTGGCGCTGTTCGTCGTCAACCGCCACCCGACCGAAGCGGTCGACCTCACTCTCGATCTTCGATCGTGGTCCGAGGAGCTGAGTCTGGGCGAGTCTCTCGTCGTCCACGAGGACGATCCGCAGGCCGTGAACACGGCGGCGGAGCCAGATCGGGTGATCCCACGTCCGTTGACCGGCGTTTCCTTGGTCGACGGCTGCCTCCGGTTGTCGCTCGCGGCGATCTCGTGGTCGACGACGACGATCGAGCTCGGTCGTTCGCGGTGACCGGCGTGGCGTCGACGGTCAACCGCGCCCGGGTGCCGGTACCGAGCTCCGTCGCGTTGCCGCCACCACCGTCGACGGATGGGCTGGCCGGCCGCGCCCACCGTCGCTACAACCCGCTGATCGATGAGTGGGTGCTTGTCTCAGCCGGCCGGACCCAGCGGCCATGGCTCGGCGGCGTCGACGAGCCGGCAGCCCCGACTCGCGTCGCTTACGACCCGATGTGCTTCCTCTGCCCAGGCAACGAGCGATCGTCCGGTGAGGCAAATCCGCCGTACGCCGGCGTTCACGCGTTCACGAACGATTTCCCGGCGCTCGAGCCACAGTCGGGCGCGGTCGGGTTCGACGATGGCCTGTTCCGGGCGGTGGGAGCCGCCGGCACCTGCCGGGTCATCTGCTACTCGGCGGCGCACGATCTCAGTCTGGGCGAGCTCCCGCCCGACCGCATTGCGGCGGTCATCGACGTCTGGGCCGACGAGTCGGCCGAGCTCGGCCAACGCGACCCATGGGTCCAGATCTTCGAGAATCGTGGGGCGGCGATGGGCGCGTCGAGCCCGCACCCGCATGGCCAGGTCTGGGCGAGCTCGATCGTCCCGCGCGAGGGGGCCCGCGAGGACGCCGCCCAGCAGACGCATTTCGAGCGCAGCGGCTCGGTGCTCCTGGCGGACTACGTGGAGCGCGAGCGTCGCGGTCCGCGGGTCGTCGAGGAAAACGAGGAATGGTCCGCGGTCGTCCCGTTCTGGGCAGTCTGGCCATTCGAGACGCTGCTGATCGCCCGGTCCGCTGCGGGCTCCCTGCCCGAGCTCGATCGCTCATCGCGCGCCGCACTCGCCGACCTCCTCCGGCGGGTGCTGGCGCGCTACGACGGCCTGTTCGACACGCCCTTCCCGTACTCGATGGGCTGGCATCAGGCGCCATTCGATGGCCGATCGCGACCCTGGTGGCGACTCCATGGGCATGTCTACCCACCGCTCCTGCGCTCCGCAGCCGTCCGCAAGCACATGGTCGGCTACGAACTGTTGTCGGAGTCGCAGCGCGACCTCACCGCCGAGGACGCCGCATGCCGGCTGCGCCTGGTGGCTCCAACCCGTCGGTAGACTCGTCCGGGCTCGAACGTGGGGCCATGCCGCGGGCCGAATCGACGACAAGACCTACCTGGCACAGATAGGAGTCGTCCGGGAGGAGGCGACAACCGGTCGACTCCGGCGAACGCCCGGGCCACAGCATCGCCCCTGACAAGATCGTCGCCAAGCTGCGCGCCCTTCGGAGACTGGGCGAAGGCGACGCCGTCGGGGGGACGGAGCTTCTGCACTCAATCCACGAACGGATATCGTCCGCGGCCCGGAGTTCGTCGGCGCTCGACTCACTCCCGAGGCTTACTCACTAGGCCTCGCGCTCCCGCTGCCCGAAGCGCGTTCAGCCGGCGCAGGAGTGGGTACTGGCGCGTCCGACAGAAGTGAAGCGCGCAACAAGGATCGTCGAGGCGGCGTCCCGATCTGTTCGGGCGTCGGCTGTCTGTCGCTAACTGCCGGCTCGGCGATGGCCGCCCGGGTCGATCCCGATCTAGATAGAACAGCCGTTCGAGCAGGACCAGTCCGTTGCATCATTGCCGCGATGGCAGGCTCCCAGTTATCAGCTATTCGAGCGCTGTGCCACAGGCCTGAGCATGATCCACGGCCTGATCCTGAGCGTGCGAATAGCTGATGTGTCGCAAACAGCTGCTGTTGCCTCCGCGGACCTGCCACGCTCAGCAACTCTCGCCTCCCAGGCGGCGACCTTCGCCTCGGCCCGCGCCGGTAGCTCGCCCTCGCCGATCAGCCGGGCACGGTCGCGGTGCGGCGCGACGCGACGCGACGCGCGACGCTGAGGCGGTCGGGCGTCGAGCGGCGGGACATGGGCGGACCTCCATTGGGTGGAGGTCGAGCCCGGACGCGCGACCGTGAGCCGTGATGGTACGGCGGGGTTAACCCGATAGGGAACTGGGCCTATTGCCCGACACGTCCGCTGGATGGGTATGCTGTGGTGCGGTCCGCTCCCCCCCGAGGTGGACCGCCGGGAGGTCAGGCACCGACGGGACGTCGATTATCGGCTCGGTCCTACCTGCCACAGCGCGCGCCCGGGGCGTCCCCCTCGCCCCGGGCGTGCCCCCTGCTCGTGACAACGTCGCGCGCCGACCAGCGTTAGGGCAATGTGACGCCATCAACCACGGCCGGCCGCTCCCGCGCGCCGGCTAGCGCAGTCTGCTGTCTGGTTGGTCAGTTTCAGGATGCGAGTCAAGACGAGACTTTCCCGATTGGTGCATCACGGACGAAGAACTCAAGCTGGATGTTGTCGGGATCACGAAACGTCACGATGTGTGGGTGAGCGCCGCTGTGGGTTACTCCGTAAGTATCGAGCCGCTGTCTCCAAGCCTCCAGTTCGCCTGGGGACCCTACCTCCAGCTCCAGATGATCGAGGCCTGTTCGAAACTCACTGAACGTATCGCCCGGGTTAGAGGGGTGTTGCAGCAGTCCGATCAGTAGCCCACTGTCCGAGTGTCTCAGCACCACCTCGTCCCAATCGGAAGCCCAGGCCGATCCCCCGATGTTCTCGCGTTCGACCTCCAGACCAAGGACGTCTCGATACCAAGCGGTACTGCGCGCCAGATCGCGGACACTAAGCCCGAAATACAGGACACCCTTGAACGTCGGTCGCATCGGTGTGACCTTTGGCTATGCCTGGCCGCTCACGCAAACGCTCCCGCGGCATCAATGAACTCGCGAACTCGATCGTAGACGACGTGACGAGCGACGAGCCGCGCCACAAGCTATCGGGAGGGCGAGCGTCTGGCCCGAAGCCAGCAGCGGCGCATCCGGTTGGCTGGCGTTAGCGCGGCTCGCGCTGAGGTCCTCGACCTGCTGGATCGGATCGACGCGGAGGACCGCGATGAGCCGGCCGAGATCGACCTGCTCGCCCTTGCCCAGCACGACTCCGGGGTCTTCCCCGACCCCGTCCTCGACTAGATGCTGTTGACCGCGGCGGCGCACCCGAGACCGATCCTCGCCGATGTCGTCCTCACCGTCCACGAGCAGCGCGGTTCAACCGACGCGATCGTCCTCCCGATCGCCGAAGAGTTGTTCGGGCGAGGCATTTCCACCGTCGTGCAAGCCACTCTCGAGCACTTTGGGCGTCATGTTCGGTCGACCAAATACCGGCCGCACCCCGAGGATTACGCAGGATCGGCGTCGCAGAGTTCGTTCCACCAGGGACGACGACTCCGGCTCGAAGCCGATCCCGAACACTGGTCGTTCATTAAGGACTCATGCGTCACGGTGCGGTAAGACCCTTGGACCGAACCAGAACGGCGCCAGCAACGCCAACAAACAAGGCTACCGCCGATATCGTTGCCGCGAGCCAGTTGACCGGGCCTCCGTCGCTTACCTCGACAGCGAAGGGAAACGCCGCCCAGAGCAATCCAAATAGGATCGCGACCGTCCGAATCGCGACCCTGCCGGCGAGCAGGGCTCGGAACAGGACGTGACGCATCGCGGCAAGCGCCAACACGAACACGACAATCGTCAAGGCAGGCATCGCATCACGGCTCCCAGAACCACTTCCAGTGGATGTCATCGCAGTTGTTGTGGGTGCTCTGCTCCACTATTACATAAAAGCCGTTGGTTGCCGCAAAGGCACCTGCGTCGACCGGCAACATCGCCACCTCACCTATGCCGCCTGCGGCGATAGCAAAGACGTTGGCGAACCCGACCGCAGCGTCAATGGCGCCCATGGCGGCGAGGCCGACACCGCCCGCGACCGTGGCTCCAATGCAGGAGTCTTGCGGGGCGAAATATACAGTCTGCCGGAACGTTCGGTTTCGGTAGCGGATGATGGTGGCGTAGTAGAACAGGTAGTACGAGCGGTAGGAGATTCTTCCTAGGACATAGGCATAGTAGGCGGCACGCCGGAGCGAGGGCCGATGGAGAGTAAAGAAAAGACCCGCTCGAGTCCTGAAGTAGAGGCCTGTCGGATCACTGTTCGTAACGGGACTCTCCTGAGCGTACCCATACAGGTTCTTTTCGGCAGCGCTCGGATCGGGCTGGATGAAACGGCCGAGGGTCGGACTGAAATGACGCGCGTGCATATAGCCGAGGTTGAGGCCGAAGCTTGAGTCCCACTGGACGTCGGACGAACCGACATAGAGGAAGCGGAATCTCAGGTCAGTGAAGCCGGCGCCCGTATTGACAGTAATCGTCGGTGTGCCCCAGGTGCTATAGGTGTAGCTGTTAGCCAAGGTCAGGGCACCCGTCGTTTCCTGCTTCCAGAGCCCGGTCGCGTCGCCATGGCCGTTGTAGACAACGACGTAGATCGTGCCCGTCGCACAGTCGGGGTCGCAGACCTCGACGATCCGGCCGGTGTCGTCCGTGGCGTACGTCCGGGTCACGGTTCCGCCGACGAGCTCCTGGACGATGGTGTCGCCCTGGTAGCGGAGGTCGGTCGTGGTGACGATCCCGGCCGAGGTCGTCTCCTTGATCTGGATCCGATGGCCCGAGCCGTCATACAGGTAGTCAACCCGGTTGATCGAGCCCGAGCATGCCGTCGACTTGCAGGCGCTGGCGGACTCGACGCAGGATCATCGGGAGCGCCGCTAACCGGTTTCTACGAGTTCCTGTATCTGCGACTCGACGAACAGGACAATCTCGCTTGGCCTGGATTGGTTGAACGACTCGCTTTTCCGGCCGGTGTCCACCATCCGAGGACGCCAGCGGACGAGGCGCTCCTCATCGATTTTCTGTTCGATCTCTTGGACGAATTTCTCGGCGAGATCGGCGACGGGTTCGACTTGCGCCGACTGTTCCACGAATACACGATCTGGCTGACGGCTCAGGACTGGTATAGGCCGGACCTCGAACGGTTCGGCGTATACCCCCAAGGTGACGTGATCGCCGTGAGGCGGCGGCTGCTCAGCTTGGGAAGACGCGTCGCGAGATGTTCGACATGATCGCTGCCAAGGACCTTCGTGCAGGCCGAGTTGGAGCGGATGTATTCGTGCGAACAATCGAGCTTCAGAAGCACGCCGAGCGGCGCGAAACAGACTGACGACGGGGCCTCTCAAGCGACATTGGCGGACCCTTTGCGACGGGAGCGGTCTGTATCTTTTGTGGCGATGGACGAGAACGTTCGGGCACTGACCGCGGGATTGGTGCCGGGCGGGCGTGGCAACGTCGTCGCCCTCGATTACGCGGCTCGGGAGCTAGGCGTCGACTGGCCCCGTGATTACGCCGCGTTCATGGCTGAGCAGGACGGTGGCGAGGGGCTCGTCGGCAAGTCTTACGTTTCGCTCTTTGCCGCGGCCGACCTGGTCGAAATGAACATCGGCTACGGCATCGCCGAGTTTGCGCCGGGCTTCGTTCTATTCGGCGGCGATGGCGGGGGCGAGGGCTTCGCGTTCGATGTGCGCACGAAACCAACCTCGATCGTCATGCTCCCATTCGTCGGCCTGGACGACCCGGTCCCCCTAGGAAGGACGTTTGTCGCGTTTCTTGAGCGGGCACGGGATCAGCGTCTATTCGAGCACGACCAAACCGGGTGACATTGGCGCACGCTCGCTGATGCGAGCGCACTAACCTCTGAGGCGATGCGGACCTGGCAGTGGCCGACCTACTTCGCGATCGATCTTCCTGACGATTGGACGATCGAGGAGCGCGCGGGCATCGTTGAAATCGAGCCACCCAGCAGAGCCTTGGCCTGCCACATCTCAACGGCCCGCCGGACCAAGTTGGAACCACCAACGGCCGCGGAGGCAGAGGATCTGGCGCGCCGTTTTCCACCCCTGATCGGAGCCCCAGACATCTCGGTCTCGGTGCTGACTCTATCAGGCCACTTCCTGGCTTCCGCGTCCTTCGTCGAACGGCGCGAGACGGTCGATATCCGATGGGAGCTTCGGGTACGACTCTCTCAGAGCCAGCTTGTTATGTGGTCTTGCGATGCCTTCGGCCCGAGGGCCTCTGGAGGCGAGTGGCGACAGGCCCTGGCGGTCGGGGCGAGCCTTCGGCGACCGGAGCCGATCGGGCTCGTGGCGAGGCTAGCCCACGCCGTCAAAGGATTGAGCCGAAAGCGCTCCTGACTCCCAACGTTCTTGCGAGTGCATCAGGTGACATTGGCGGACCCTTAGCGACGACGCGGTCATGTAGCCTCGTCCGTATGCCCAGCCGCCTGAACACGTTCGAGCGGGAACTGATCGCGACCCTCTTAGCGCCCGATCACCCAGTGACCAACGCGCTTCGACGCCAATCCACGAACTGTCAGGCCGCGAGACGCAAATTCACGGGACACGGCTTCTTCACGACCCTTGTCGTTTCGAAGAAGGTCGCGGCGGCCCCCGTGAGACCTGGGAGGCTGGCCCTCGGCGATGTAACAGCGACGATCGAGGGCCTCGAACACGGAGCAGGGTTTCTTCTGTTCATTGCCGACGGCGTGCTGCAGGTGCTCGAAGGGTTCGCGTACGACGAGCCATGGCCGGTGCGGGTCGAGCAGTACCGGGTGAGCGCGGGCGGCGTCTCGCACGGCAGTGGAAGCCAAACCGATATCGAACAGATCAAAGCTGCCTCGCTTCCTTCCGAATGACATTGGTGCACGCCGACTGACCGAACGGTTTGATCGCCAGCAGGCGGGAGCGTAGGATGCGGGCGTGACAGGTCGATGGGGAAGCGACGAATCCGGGTCTTCGGTGTCGGTGGTCCGCGTCGGCGCGGGCTTTGCTGCGGTCGTGGTCGGCATCATCCCCGGGCTTCCGATGTGCGGCCTTGGTCTGGTTTACCTGATGTTCGCCATCGGCGAACCATCTTCGGCCACGATTCGGTTGACGGCGGTTGGCCTCGCTCTGATCGTGTTAGGAATCGCGTGCATCGTGGCTGGCGTCCGCGCAAGGGGTTGGATCGTGCGAACGAGCGCGGGTTAAACGATCGTTAAGGGCTCTTCGGCGTGCACTCGGGTGACATTCCCGCACGCTGGCTGATCAAACCGGACTGTACGCTGAGCCAATGAGCGCCATTTCGTCGCGCCCGGCTGACGACTTAGAGATGCATCGGGCACTGATTGACGCGTGTCTGCGGCATCGGGTGCAGTTCACTTGGCGGGGCCCGGGCGCTCTCCGATCCCATCGCGTTCGATTGGCGTCATCCTCGCGGACGTGGCCGGCCAGGGCTACGAGGTGTTGGGCATCGAAGCGTTTGATGTCGATCCGACCGTTCACCCGCGGCTCGACCTGATCATCGACAACACAGTCGGGCACCCATACCGAGATCCAGCGACCGAGGGCCAAACCTGGGGCGACGAAGTTTGGATCGATGTCACCTTGGCCCGCGAGACCGGGTGACATTCCCGGACACTTTGCGATGACGGCGACTCCTATCATGCCCGCATGACGTCGCTGCCCATCGTCGAATACCGCGACTTCTACGACGTTCCACGCCTTGTCCTGATCGAAGTTGACCAGAGGCTTGTCCTGCTCGACAACCCATTCGACGACGGTCTCGACGACTACTCGCCCGACTACGATGTTTACGAGTTGGAACGCGACCCCAGGTACCCTGCCACCCGCGATTGGCGATCGCTGTCCAGCGAAGGCCGGCACCTTGGGACCGTGCCAGTCGGTTCGATTACGTTCGACCCGACCCGTCGCCAATCGCTGCGATCTGCCGCCCTAACCTCGTTGCTCGGGTGACATTGGCGCACTCTGACGGATGAAGGCGTCCCGGGTCTTCGATAGCGCAGTACCGCAACGGCAGGATGAATGCGATGTCTTTCAGCTTAGGAACGACGCTCTCGCGCGTCCTGACGATGCGGGGCTTGGCCCTGGAGACGGATCGAGTCCTCGTCGACCTGCTTGGTCTCACGACAACACCAACGCGCGTGCTCGTTGGCCATGCTCCGAGTTGGCACTCGATAGAACCCGCCTCCTACGTTCCCGTTGACTCGGAGCTGCTCGATCGCGTTCTACGACCCGACGATCAGTCGGACGACCCCGATAACTTGCTTTTGCAGTCGATTGTGTTCCTGACCCCACCGCTCCAGGCGGCCTACGTGGCCGTCTTCGGAGAGGCGTTTGAGTATGTGAGCGTCGACCCATATCGGAATAATGTCAGCGCCGTTCTTGCGGTTGCGATCGCGATCGCGGCGGCGCGGATTGCCGGAGATGGGATCGGGGATGCGCACCAATTGCTCGGGGATCGGCCACCGGCGGATGTTGCCTCACCAATGGATCAAGAGGCTGTCCTCGCCTACCTTCGCGAACCCGCGGCCCGACATCGCGAGATCGAGCCAGCAGCCGATGCGATTCTCGCGAAGACCGCAGGGCTTAGCTATCGTCGGTAGTCCGGCGTCGCGTTTGGAGTGGCTGTCATAGGCGGACACAGGGGTCTGCTATGAGGCTGCCGCCTTGTTCTGCGCCCGCTGCAGTCGCTTGAGGTCAGCCGACTTCTCCTGACGGTAAGCGCCCCGCCTCAGCGGCAGCTCGGGGCGCCCAAGAACAACGCCTGCCCCGCCGAAGTAGGCCAATCATCGCCGGCCGCTGGGCGCACTCGCCTGACCCGAGGCGCTGTGACCCCGCCAACTGCGAACCAACCGGCGATCACCGCGAACCAGTGAGGCTGGGAGACCCCCATATCACGCCCTCGGCTCGCCAGGTCGCCGGACCACCGCTCCGGTTGCTGGGTCGAGGAGCCAAAGGTCTCGAAATTCATCGTTGAAGAGGGTCGTGTAGCCCGCCACCTTCTCGCGCCGCTGCGCAGAGCGAAGCCGCCAAGCCAGGATTGCCTGGACGATGGCGCCACCAATCGCGAGGACGAGTCCGATGACGACTATGACGTGGCGTGGCGCCTCGGGGAGGATGGATCCGCCAACGGTTGCGACGATTCCAGCGAAGACGACGAGCGCGACCACGGACGCGCGTCTGGCCCAATACCGGGCCGAATGCCCGTCAAGGAGTTGCGGGGAAACGCCCCCTTGATCCGCAGAGTTGGCGCTTTGATCCATCGTCTAGGGACTCGCCTGATTCGCTATTCCACCGATCCCGAATGCTTCACCGAAAGCGTGCTCCTGCGCCACGAAGCCCGCCGCTACGCGCCCGCCTCGTAGCGATCAGCCGAACGCGATCAGGTCGTCAACCGGCCATCGGAGATCGCGACCTTGATGTCGTGGCCCTCCGCGTCGCGGACCACAAGCTGAGACGCCTCCCAGCGGGCAGCGAGCAGCACTTCACCGAGTTCGAGCCGCGACACCTCCTTCGCCATCGACGACGAGCCGCACCGACGTCTCGCAGACCAGAAGCCAACCCTCCGGAACGGCAAAGGCGAACCGGATGTCTTCATCCGCCGAGACCATCACCGCGTCGCCCTGGTCCTCGTCGAGAGGCACAAGGACGACGTGCCGAGCTGACCACCAGTAGAGCCGCCCCTCGGAGAAACCGAAGGCGACGTCTTGCCAGCCGGGCTCGTCGAACGACCACGACCGCTCGTAATCGACCTCGACGTTCACGATGATCGTCCGCGGCGCACCGCTGCGATCCACCCGCACGTGAACGACGCGGTCGCCAACTACGAGCGTCGTCAGTGCTTGACGGAGCTCGGTCATGGCGTCGCCGTGATCAACCGGATGGCCCCGTTCCAGTCGATGCCCACGCTGAGGTGATGTTCCATGTCGCGCCGCTCGGGCCGGTGAGCGCGCTCGTCACCGAGAACTTCGTGCCGATCTGGAGGCCCTCGCCGTTGACCATCGGTACCGACGATGACGCGCTGCCAAAGTTCTCGAACAGCTGATTGCGGAGCGCCGATCCGAGAGACGCCTTATCGAACCCCATCGAGTCGGCAAACACGCCAGCCTTCCTTGGGTTCTCGAGCAGGTATCCGAACTTGGCCTCTGGGATCGTCACCCGCGACGTGTCGAGGATGTCACCAGCGGCGTTCGCAACCTCGGTTCCGGAGGTCGCGAGCCCGCCTTCGCCTGGGATGCCGGTCTCGACGAATGGCCGCTCGACCGAACCGCCCCCGGCGAGCCCCGGAACCCGCGAGCCGATCTCGCTGGTCGAGACTCCCGCGGACGGCGGCGCAGACAACGCGAGGGTCGCCGCCGGCAGGCTTCCACTCAGCAGGATGGCGCACAGCAGGCCGGTCGCATACCGCGGCTGGCGCGCGTCCACGCCGCGCCGGTGAACCCGTCGCCCCATCTCGTCCCCTCAACTCCGGTGGAGCGCTCAGGCTCGTCGCTGCGGACCCTGCGTCTTCCGGAGAGGCGATAAGGGGGCGTTGCGCCTGATGAGTCGACTTGCCCGACCAGGACTGTCGATCGCGACTACCTCGGGCGCATCGAGCACCGCAACGAGCTGGAGGTCGTTGTGGGTCGAGCGTCGGGACAGCCACGATCAACTCATAGTGTCAACGCACCTTTGAAGGAACCGACCCCGACGCTCGACGACTCCCCGCCTCCGACCGGAGGGGCGACGCGGTCAGGGGCCAATGTCACCGTGTTCGTCTTTCAGGCTCGCCGATGGGTCCTCGCGGGCGACCGGGGTCGCATGTACCGACTCTGGGCCCTGAGTCGGCGTCGGGTCCTACCCCGACTGAAGACGGCGGTCCAGCTCGTGTGGATCCTCGCGCCTCGGCAGCCGGAGCCAGAGGGCATCGCCCAGACGGACGAGTAGCAGTGTGCTCGAGGCGATTGGGGCCGGCGGTTCGACGAGCGGATGGTGGTCTCAGATCGGGCGGTGAGGGCCCTTTCAGGCGTGACGAAAGCTTCGCCCGAGGTGACGATGGCTGAGAGCACCCGGTCCTCTAGCACGAAGCCGCCAGCGCGGGCCAGCTCCCTGCACGGGCTGAGAACCGTATCGGATCGCCGTTCGTCTATCTGGGCACCATGGGTGGAGTCGCGTACGTCCCGACGCGTGTAATGGGGGAGGCTGACCTGACCGAGCCGCACACCGATGCACAGCTGCGAGTCTTGGCCTCCGGTCGGGCGGGGGTCGACCGGCGCTTCCGGCTGGCCGGTCTGCTGCTGGGCAACGCCGCCGATGCCGAAGACGCGACGCAGGACGCGATGCTTCGCGCCTGGCGCTGTGCGGCCTCCCTGCGCGATCCGTCGAGAGTGGATGCCTGGTTCGATGGAATCCTCGTTAACGTCTGCCGGGATCGCATGCGGCGGCGAAAGGTCGTTCGGTTCATCGCCCTCGCCGACGGGGCGACCGGACAAGCCGGCGATCCGTTTGCAGCCGTACTCGACCGCGACGAGGTCGCGCGAGCGATGCGGGACCTCGATGCGGACCAGCGCATCGTCGTCGTCCTGCACTACTGGGGCGGGGTGACCCTCGAAGGCATCGCCGCCAGGTTGGGCTGGCCACTCGGCACGGTGAAATCGCGACTACATCACGCGCTTCGGCGGATGAAGGTTGCTCTTGATGCACCAGCTGCCGAAGCAGAGGCCTCTCGATGACTGATGACCTCGAGCGCCGGTTGCGGGAGAGCTTGAGCGATCTGCTGCTGCCATCTGCACCGCGCGCTCTCCATGACGCGATGGACCGATTGGAAGCCGAGGCCGGCGCACACTCGCGTCTCGCCCGGTCGGTCGCTGCCCGGCCGCGTCGCCGGGCGCCGATGCTGGCCGGCCGGTGGGCGTTCTTCGGCTCGATCGCCGGCGCCGTCACCATCGGGCTCGTTCTGGTTTCAAACCTGGGCGGGCGGCCCACACCATCGCCCCTTGCGCTGTCATCGGTCTCTTCGGTCGTCGGATCGCCCAGCCCGACTGCGCCATCGGACACCCGTCAGCCGACGACACCGATCACCGGATGTGCATCAATCTCGGCGAGCGAGCGCCGATGCCGGGCGATCCTCGGCTGGGCGCTGCTGCAATCCGGTGGCGCCGACGCGGTCGCTTCCGTATCGGTCCACCCGCCGCCGACGCGACCACCTGGCGTCCTCGGGGGAATCGGCCCCTCCGTCGTCGTCGTCGTCACTGCCATCGACGGAACAGAGACCACCCTTGGATTCCTCTGCCTCACGTTCGACGGCGCACTGCCCTCCGACCTCAAATGCAGCGAGGACGCTCAGATCCCGGTCGTCACCGCGCTGGACCATGACGTTCCCTGCGGAGCGCAGCCCGGCGGTGCGACGCATCCATGCGCCACGCTGCCGCCGAAGCCCCGAGCGCAATCGGTCGCGGACTCCGACCCGCTGCGAGTCGCGAGCCTCGACGTCCCGCTCGATCACCTCGGCCATTACGAGGTATTCCTCGGCGACGCGTCACTACCGGACGGGGTCCTGACGGAGCGCTCGGCGCGACTCGTCGACCCCAGCCCGGAGACGTTCTGGATCGAGGGCGGGGTGTCCATCTTGCTCCGCCCGACGACGCCCGGCCGACCGCCGATCCTCAGCGTGTACCGCGACCCGTTCGACGGCCCGGAGCCGGTCAAGGTTTACCTCGTGTTCGACCTGAGCGTCCTCGATCGCGCCGCAGTGCTCCAGATCCGGGACATCGTCGTCCGCTGAGACGCGTCCGACGCTTCGCCGGGATGCGGCGGCGTGACGTCCCGCAGACAATGTGATTGGTGCACGACCCCGCGGCCCGACCGGCGGCACAAGCGGCCGGTTGGGACCGTCTCTCGTCGTGCTCCGCCCGGAGGTCATCGTGCCAGAGCCGCTGACAAGGGCCCTGGCGCGTCGCTGCACGGACAGAGCCGACCGCAATGGTCGCCCCCGCTGCCAAAGGGCGACAAGACCCCGAGCGCGACGCGCGGCGTCAGCGGCGGCCCGCTCGGGGTCGGCGGCGGGGGCGTCGCCACCTGTTCGCTCGCCCGGATCGGATCGGAAGGACCCGCCACCTTCGGCGGCGTCCGGGTGAAGGATGAAGCTCCAGCGGGCCGTTCTTTGCCCTACGAGTTTCGTCCCAGGGTCGGCCAGCGACGGCCCGGCGAGCTACGTTGGGTGGGTGGCCCAATGACGAAGCGGGCCATCGCTCACCTAAGGAAGTGGCTCGACTTCTATGAAGAAGCTATCTCGGAGCCTGAGGCTACGGCGCCGCGCGACCCTAGCCGGTCGGCTGACGCTTCGACCAGCGAGCCTGAGCCGCCAGGCGGGCGATCGCTGATCGTTCGTCCGGACTGAGCTTCGCCGCGCGGATGGTTCCGCCCTTGCTGCCGCCGAGCTTCCCCCGCGCAACCCCGTGGGGGTCGGAAACTCCGATTCGGGATCGAACAGCCCCGCTACGATCGGCCGATGTTGTCTCTTCTCTACCTCGTCCTCCGCGCCCTCGTCCGTCTCCTCGTCAGCGGTGCTCGGCGTGGCCGAGACGACGGATCCAAGGACCTCGAGATCCTCGTTCTCCGCCATCAGCTCCGGGTGCTGCAGCGGAAGTCGGGCCGACCCAAGCTCCGGGCCATCGACCGGGTCCTCCTCGCGGCGGCCAGTCGGGCGATCCCGCGCGACCGCTGGGCCGCCTTCCTCGTCACTCCGGCGACCCTCCTCCGGTGGCATCGCCAACTGGTGAAACGAAAGTGGACATACGGCAGGACCGGTCGCCTGGGACGGCCGCCGATCGATGCCCAGATCCGTGAGCTCATCCTCCGGCTGGCTCGCGAGAACCCGCGCTGGGGCTGCGTCCGGATCGGAGGCGAGTTACGCAAGCTCGGCATCCGGGTCGGCGCGACCACGATCCGGACCGTGCTCCGAGCCGCCCGAGCGGGTCCGGCACCGAGGCGGACCGGACCGAGCTGGACCGAGTTCCTCCGGGCCCAGGCGAGCGGGATTATCGCCTGCGACTTCTTCACCGTCGAGACGGCCTGGCTGCGGACGCTCTACCTCCTTGTGTTCATCGAGCTCGGGACCCGGCGGATCCACCTCAGCCCCTCAACGGTTCATCCTGACTCAGCCTGGGTCACCCAGCAGGCCCGCAACCTCGCCCTGGACCTCGACGATCGCTCCACCACGATCCGGTTCCTCATCCACGATCGAGATACGAAGTTCAGCAAGGCATTCGACGAGGTTGTTCGCTCGGAAGGAGCGAGGGTGCTCCTCACGCCGATCCGGGCCCCGAACGCCAATGCCTACGCTGAACGGGTCATCGCGACCATCCGGGCAGAGTGCCTCGACTGGACGCTCATCCTCGGTCGGCGGCATCTCGATCGAACGCTCCGGACCTATGCGGAGCACTACAACCGCGGCCGACCCCATCGCGCCCTCGACCTCGCGGCCCCGCGGGCCCAAGCCTGGGACCCGATGCCCGTGAGGCCTCGCGATGTTCGTCGCCGGGACGCGCTCGGAGGCCTCATCCACGAGTACCACGGCCGCGCCGCGTGACCGGATCTGGATTTCCGACCCCCACGCGTGCCCGCCGGGAACCGAACACCGCAGATCCGGGGGACTACCCGAATGCCGGCCCAACGACGGGACGTGCTCGGCGGTCTGATCCACGAGTATTGCCGGGCAGCGTGATTCGGAAGGTGGAACCCTTCACGCTCCTCACGGAGTGGGCCTACGTCCGACGATATGACACCAGCCAGGCCCGGCTCGACGCCTTGCCGGCTTCGTCGAGGATTACGACGAGCGGCGCCCGCACAGGTCACTCGGTGGCCAGTCGCCGATGACCGTGCTGGTCAACAACGCGTCCGGGAATCACACCTAGGGCATGCCTATGGAGTCGCGGCCTTGTCGCGCAGACGATTCCTAGGGCTTTGGCCCGTTCCTGTAGGCGTCCGAGTTCGCGAAACAAAGGTGCATCTCGCCGTCATCGCCGGGGCTGCCGCCGAGCGTCGTAAGAACGTCGCCGGCACGGGCATAGACGTTGCCCAGTGGCGTCACGAGTTCGGCTACGCCCGCCAGCACACGAGCGCTGAAACCTGTGGGCCAGACCAGCTTTCGCCGCTCGCCGCTGTCCTGCGCCTCGAACGCTAGGCTGTCGCCGTCGCGCTTCACGACAATAGGTTCGACCAGCGCGGACGCGCACCCACCGAAGTCGAAGAGACCGGCGGGTGCGCTCGTCTGGAGTTTCAAGGCGGTGGCCCCAGACGGCAGCGGAGCGGGCGCTGTCGGTGCGCAGGCCGCCACGACCGACGCCAAGGCGAAGGCTACGAGCGCTATTCGGGATCGCACGTCAAGGGATGACCGCGTGCATCGCGTAGAAGTCGGCGACCGGCTGGTACATTGTTGCGTAGCTCCAATAGGAGAAGCTCAGCACGTCCCAGAAGTAGCCCGTGATCGTTCCTCTGACACCCACCGTGTAGTCACTGTAGGTCACATACAGCGGACCGCCGGAGTCACCCTCCTGGATAATCGAACCGTCACTCTTGGTGAACCCGGCAAGACCGTGGAAGCAGGACGGCTGGTTGTTGAAACAGATGGTCTTGTTGACGTTCTGAATCGTCCACCCACACTTGAAGCCGGAGCTACGCCCGGTCGTGCAGTAGTGATATCCAACGCCCGGGTTCGCCGCGTTCTTGACCCTGTCTCCCCCTGTTCCGGTTACATACACATAGCCAGCGTAGGTGTGGCTCTTTATGAGTTCCGCATCGTAATACGGCCACGGGTCGCCTGTGGAGGGCCGGACCGCCGTTCCCATGTTGGTGGAGGTCCCGTTCGTGAAGCAGTGCCCGGCCGTCAGCATGTAACGATGGCCGCTGTAGTCCTCGATGGGGTAACCCGACGTGCAAGCCCAGCCACCGCCCTGAAGCCAAGCACCTCCCCAATGGGGCTGGCCGTCGTTGCTCCAGCTCGCGGTTTCACCCCACTTGCCGGGACGGTACGAGATCAGCCCGGGATACGCCTTCTCCAAGGCTGCGAAGTCACTCTCGGGTGCCTCGCTCTGCACCACCATCTTTCGTAACGCAACGTCGAAGCCGAAGCCGAAGCTGCCTTCTACCCGACCGTGGAGCTTCTCGAGAGCGTCGCCGAGGGACTCGAGATCGACTGGACTGACGGTCTGTGTCTCCACCCGGACTGGAATGGTGAGGGCCGCGACGCCGGCCGTTCGAAAGCCCTCGGCGCCCACCGACGACTTGGCAAGCACCCAGCCGCTCGCCTCTTTGTAGACACCGAGCCCGCCGCTCTGCTGAGCGAGCTCTTGGAGCTTGATGATCGCTGCTTCGGTCGTATCAGTCGGGGAGATAGCATATTCGGAGAGGGGGCGCACAGAGTCCCCGGCGCCAATGGCGTTGGGCGCGATCACCATCGTCGCGATCAAGGCAAAAGCAAGCGATTTTGATCGTCGCATGAGCCGCCCCTCCGTCCAATCCACTGCGGCTCCTGTTGGTCGCCGGTGATCGGCACCATAGCAGCGATGACAACCAACGGCGTCTCGGATTCACCGTTCCAACGCGCCACCCGAGGTAACACGTCAAGGGAGATACCAAGAGGCTGTGAATCTTTCGGCGGGGGATGATCACGTCCAGATACGTCCGTGACACCGGGCCGCCAAGCGGATGAGGTCGATCAGGCCAGTGGCTGAGCACGCGTCCCGTTGACGGGCACCCGCGAAACGGGAGAGGCTGGCCGGCTCATCAAGATGTGATTCACGGACACGTTGTTGACCAGGACCGACATCGGGGTCCGGCCTCCGAGTGAGCCGTGTCCGCCTCGCTCGTTGTAGTCG
>JACCVQ010000040.1 GCA_013698095.1 Chloroflexota bacterium | reverse complement strand
GGCTTCGACCGGCGAGATCGACGCCGCCCGGCGCGCCGGTTCGATCGCCGCGGCCACCGTCACGCCGACCCCGATCGCGACCACCGCGAGGACCGCCCCCAGGGTCGGGTCGACGCGCTCGAACGGGATCGATTCGATCGTCCGGAGGCGGAGCGCCATCAGCTCGGCCAGGGCGAGCCCGGCCCCGAGGCCAACGATGGCGCCGAGCAGGCCGAGGACCACGGCCTGGGCCACGACGAACCAGACGAGCTGACGGCGGGTCGCGCCGGCCGCGCGCAGCAGGCCGAGTTCGCGGATCCGCTCGGTGACCGTCATCGAGAGCGTGTTGAAGATCAGGAACGCGCCGGCGAACAGCGCGACCGCGGCGAGGAGCGCGGTCGTTGCCCGGAAGTCGGCGGTCGAGCTCCGGAGCGACGCGGCCACGTCATTCGGGAACGACAGGACGTACGGCCGCTTGGTCAATGCGAGCCCGATCGCGACCGCGGCCTCGGCCGGGGTTGCCCCCTGGCCAGTCACGACGTCGATCCGGCTGACGGTCTCGTCGCCGAAGATCCGTTGCATCGTGCGGAGTGGCAGGACGACCGTCCTCCCGGCCGATCCGACGAGCGGCCCGTCGCCCACCAGGATGCCGACGACCGTTATGTCGATGAGGTCATCGGGGCCCTGGAGGCTGATCGAGCCGCCGACGGCCGTGCCTGACGCGGTCGCCAGCGTCTGGCTGATCAGGGCCTCGAAGGTCTCGGGGCCGCCGAGCGGGACGCCGCTGGCGAGGACGAGATCGTGAACCGCCGCCTCCCGGTCGGGATCGACGCCGAGCGCCGTCACAGGCGCGCCGAGCACGTCCAGGTCGTTGGCGGCCGGCGCGAGATACGTCCGCCGCTCGAGGGCCGGCGCCGCCAGCTCGACGCCCGGTGCGTTCTCGATGTCTGCCACGGACTCTGCCGGCAGGCGCGCCGGCCCAAAGGACTGGACCCGCAGATCAGCTCGCCCGACCAGATCGCGAACCGTCCGATCGATCGACGCCGTGATCCCCGAATCGGTGGCAAGCGCGGCGTACAGGACGGCGATTCCGAGCGCGATCCCGACAACCGACAGCGCGCTCCGGCCGCGCCGAGCCGCCAGGCTCCGGAATGCCAGCGAGATCAACCGCCGCTCCCATGCCGGGTGGCCATGGCTCAGAGACCGAGCTCGGCGAGCCGGCTGACGAGGGGTCCGGTGTCGTGCGTATCGCGCCGGCCGAGGACGATCTCGTCGCGGATCTCCCCGTCACTGATGACCAGGACGCGATCGGCGTAGGCCGCCGCCTTCGAGTCGTGGGTGACGAGCACGACCGTCTGGTGGCGCTCGACGCACGATCGCCAGAGAGCCTCCAGGATCTCGGTCCCGGTCGTGTAATCCAGGTTGCCGGTCGGCTCGTCGGCGAACAGGAGGGCCGGCCGGGTGACGAGCGCACGGGCGATGGCGACCCGTTGCTGCTCACCGGCCGACAGCTGGTCCGGCTTGTGGCGCTCCTTGCCGGACAGCTCGACGAGGGCGATGACGTCGCGGATCCGGTCGGCCACCTCGCCGTTGCCGGTGTCGATACCGGCGATCGTGAACGGCAGGGCGACGTTCTCGGTCACGTCCAGGAGTGGGATCAGGTTGAATGATTGGAACACGAAGCCGGTCCGGTCTCGGCGGAGCTTCGTCGCCGCGTCGTCGGACAGCTGGCTGATCGTCTCGCCCTGGAGGATCACCTCGCCGGCAGTCGGTCGATCGAGGCCACCGAGGAGCTGGAGCAGGGTCGACTTGCCCGAGCCCGAGGGACCCATCAGGGCGACGAACTCGCCCTCGTCGACGGTCAGCGAGACCCCCCGCAAAGCGTCGACGGTGGTTGCCCCGAGGCGGTAGCGCTTGGCGAGGTCGTGTGCCTCGAGGATCGCGGCCATGGTCGCGAGTGTAGTCCCCGGCGACGGCCGCCGGTCGGGACCCGGGATCAGCTGCCGAAGTAGAACCCGGTCACGTCGCCGACGACCGACTCGAACAGGCTCGGCGGCGTCGTCGGATCGGTGACCCGGAGGCTGCCCTCGGTGCTGTCCGGGGCCGCGGCGCGAACCTGGCCCGGAGGCGTTCCATTGCCGCTGTTGCCGCCGTCGCCGTTCTCGCCACCCGTACCGAAGCCCTCGTGTTGGCCGCCTGGTCCGAGGCCGAGGCCCCGGCCCAGAGTGTCGGTCGGCTCGGGCGTGGCCGTCCGGACCGGAGTCGGGGTGGGTGTCGGGGTCGGGGTCGGGGTGGGTGTGGCCTTGGGGGTGGCGCGGGGGGTCGGCTTGGGCGTGGCGCGCGGCGCCGGCTTCGCGGTCGGGGCCGGCCTCGGCTTGACCGTCGGTCGCGGGGTCGGCTTGGGGGTCGGCTTGGGGGTCGGGGCCGGGCTGGTCGTCCCGCACCGGTCGGCGAACAAGACTGTCCACATCTTCTTGCCGGTCGGACCCTTGTAGGCCCCGACGCCGACGACGTCCCAGGCCTTGCCGAGGATGTTCGCGCGGTGTCCGGCGGAGTTCATGAACTGGCGATGCACGGTCGTCGTTGCGACATCATCGGGATAGTTGTTCCAGCCGATGTTCTCGCCGGCGATCTTGTAGCAGTAGCCCTTGCTGTCGAGGATCTTGAACACGTTGTAGCCGGACGGGGGAATGTTGTGGCTGAAGTAGTTGCGGACGATCATGTCCTTGCTGCGGCCGCGCGCGATCGCGGTCAGCTTCGAATCGACCTTGAGCGCCCGGAGCCCGGCGGCCGCACGTGACTGGTTGGTCAGGCTGACGAGCTTCGCCTCGGCGGTCGAGCTGAAGGCGTTGACGTCCCACGCGAGCGTCTCGCGCGGGGCGACGAACAGGCCCGCCGCGGTCACAGCGAACGCGATCGCGATCATGGCGGCGAATCGGCGCGGCTCGGCGACGATGCCGCGGAGTGTCGTGGGGCGGCGCGTTGTGGCGGCGAGGTCGGTCATCAGCGGTTCGGTCTCGTGCGGGCAGCCGGTGGCGAGTCCGGTGTGTTTCGAACGTAGGGCCGCGACCGGCCGACGTCCGCGGCGCGATGGTCCCACCGCCGTGGGGCACGGGTACCAAGTTCCACTCACCACCATGACGCACCCGCCCGGACCGGTTGGGAGGGTCGCCGAGTCCACCGGACCACACCTGTCGGGCGCAACCGCCGAAACCGCCGAATCCGGCGCCGGGCCTCGCGGCCTGGGCACGGTCAGCGCACAGCCTCAGCGCAGCGCATCCTCCAGGGCGAGCCGGGCGTTCGTCCCGGGATCGCGCTGCTTGACGATCAGGGCGGTCGCGATCGACAGGCCACGGGCGCTGGCCCACGAGCCTGCCGCCGGCCGGCTGCCGGGCACAACGACCGCACCGGCCGGCACGACAAGGGGGTGCTCGACGGTCCCGCTGAGCTCGCGCTCGGCGACGAGGTCATAGAGGCGCGACGTCCCGGTCAAGACCACCCCGGCCCCGATGACCGCGCCGCGGCTCACCAGGACTCCTTCCAGCAGCCGCGCACCGGCCCCCACGAACGCGTCGTCCTCGACGATGACCGGCCGCGCCCCGGCCGGCTCCAGCACGCCGCCGATCGTGACTCCAGCCGCGAGATGAACCCCTCCCCCGATCTGGGCGCACGAGCCCACGAGGACGTGCGAGTCGACCATCGTGCCCGGACCGACCCATGCCCCCACGTTGACGTACGACGGCGGCATCACGATCACGCCGGGCGCAAGGTAAGCCCCCGCCCTGATCGCCGTTCCGCCGGGCACGATCCGGCGATCCGGCCCGGGATCGATCGGCGGGAGCGCCGCGCGATCGTGGAATGCGAACGGCCCCACGTTCCATGAGGTCGTCGCCCGATCGGCGAAAACCGCGAGGATCGCGGCCTTGACGTCCGGCCGGACGCGCCAGCCGTCGGGCTCGGTCGGGTCCGGTTCGGCGGCACGGAGAGTGCCGGCCGACAGGGCTGCGAGCAGCTCGGCGGCGGACAGGCCGGCCACCTCGGCCACGGAATCTGGCGTGGGCGGACCGGCGGCCACGGCCGGCGACGACGTCATGCGGACACCTCGAGCCGGTCCTGGATCCGGCCCCCAGCGGCGTCAACCAGACCGAGCCCGCGGAGCGTCGCCGCGAGGTCCGCCCGGGTCTCGCCCGTGAGCGGCAGGAGCGGCTGACGGACCGTGTCGGTCTCGAGCAGGCCCATCAGCTCGAGAGCCGCCTTGACCGGGACCGGGTTCGGGCCGCCCTGGAAGTTGGCGAGAAACAACGGCAGCCATCTGTCGTGGATCCGGCGGGCGCGGTCCATGTCGCCCGCCAACGCGGCGTCGCACAGCGCGACCAGCTCGCCCGGGATCTCGTTGCTCGCCACGGACACGACGCCATCTCCGCCAAGGGCAAGGATCGGCAATGTCCAGGCATCGTCCCCGGCGAGAACCGCGACGTCGCGTGGCCGGTCGCGGCAGATCCGGGCGATCTGCTCGAGGTTGGCACTGGCCTCCTTGATCGCGCTGACTCTCGGATGCTCGGCGAGGCGCAGGAACACCTCGGCGGGGACGTTCGTGCCGGTCCGAAACGGGACGTTGTACACGACGATCGGCAGGCCGCCTTCGTCGGCGATCGCCCGGAAGTGGGCCTCGAGCATCCGGCCATCGGGCCGGTTGTAGTACGGCGCGACAACGAGCGCGGCGTCGGCGCCGAGCGCGGCGGCGCGCTGGGTTGCCGCGATCGTGGCCCGGGTGTCGTTCGAGCCGGTTCCGGCGATGACCGGCACCCGGCCGCGCGAGGCCCGCTCGGCGACGGTCTCGACGGTGATCTCGATGACCCGGTCACGCTCGGCGGGCGTGAGCGTCGGGGCTTCACCGGTCGTGCCGCACGGGACGAGGCCGTCGATGCCGGCGAGGACTTGCCAGCGGACGAGCCGGCGAAGGGCATCCTCGTCGACGTCGCCCTCCCCATTGAACGGGGTGACGAGAGCGGTGAAGGCGCCGCTGAGGGCGGGTCGGACGGCGGGAACCGTCCGGGTGATCGGCGTCATGGGAAATTCTCCTTGTCGTGTTCCTGATTTCAGCGGAGTGGCCGGCTCGCGTCAGGCGGTCGCGCCAGCCGGCTGCAACGCGGGGGTCGCGGCGCGTCGACCACTCGCGATGAGCTCGTCGACCACCTCGTCGAACGGGTGGATGCCCGCCACACGGTCGGCTCGCTGAAGCCAATCGATCGCGGCCACGGCGCCTGCCGCATAGCCCGAGCGATCGCGCGCCGTCAGGCGCAGCTCGATCGTCTCGCTCGGGCCGTCGAGCCCGACGATGTGCATCCCGGGCATCGAGCCCGAACGAAGGACGGCGACCTCGTCGACGTCGATCGGGAGCTCGGTCGACAGGCGCCGGACGATCTCGCGGGCCGTCCCCGACGGTCGATCCGCCTTGGTTCGGCGATGCCACTCGAGGACGGACGGCTCGAAGCCGCCAAGGGCTCCCGCCAGCCGCGCAGCCTCGCCGACGAGGCGCAGGAACAGGGCGGCCCCGAGGGCGAGGTTTGGTGCGGCGACGGCGACCGCACCGGCGCGGCGCAAGCTCGCCGCGACGCGATCGACATCCGCCTGCCAGCCCGACGTCGCGATCACGAAGGCGTGCGCGCCGCCCGCCAGTGCCGTTTCGATGTTGGTTGCGACAGCGTCGGCCCGCGATGCGTCGACGACGACATCGGCGCGCCCGAGGACGACCGGATCGTGCTGCCCGTCGGCCGGTCGGCCGCACATCTCGACGGCATCGCCTCGCTCGCGGAGGGTGGCCGTGATGGCGCGCCCGAGCGGGCCGTCGCCAAGGACGATCGTGGATCCCATGTGCGTGTCTCCTCGTCAGTCGAGGAGCCGCCGGGCGGTGGAGCGAGCCAGGAATCAAAACGCCGCGGTCACCCGTTGGTGCCGCGGCCCCTGGAGCCTCCGTGCCCGGAGACTCCTGTCGGTGTTCGCTTGCGCGCCGTCAGAGCCCCAGGGCCCGTGCCTCCCGGCAGGGCCGCCAGAGCTTCTTCTTGGCCTCGTCGGTCACGAAGATGCGGCGCATGTGCATACCTTGCATGAATCGGATGGATGATGCAAGAGTCGGTTCGGTTGCGATTTTGGCGCCGCGTGCCGCGACTCAGGACCGGGTGAACCGCGGAGCGTCTCGTGCAGCGACTGCATGAACGGACGCCCGGACGGCTAGCGTGGCCCCAGCACAGGCGTGATGCGTGCCTCCAGCCGACATCTGATGCACCCGCTGCATGAGACGTCGTCCGAGAGATGGCCCGGCGGTCGGTTGACCCTCTCCGTGCATGACCGGCCGGCGCCGCGGCTCAGCCCGGGTAGCGCGAGCTGAATGCCGTGTAGGTAGCCGCGATCGGATCGGCAAACCCGCCGTCGGTCGAATCCACGAGGCCGAACCGCCGAGCATCGGGCGTCTTCACGCCGTTCCCGGACAGGATCGCGACGACCTCGTCGCCGTCCCGGATGACGCCACGTTCGCGGGCCGCCTCGACTGCCGAGACCGTCACCCCACCGGCCGTCTCGACGAAGATCCCCTCGCTCGTGGCGGTCCGCCGGATCGCCGTCGCCGTGGCGGTGTCCGGGATCGATTCGATCGAGCCGCCGGTCCGTCGCGCCAGCTCCAGGGCATAGCCACCGTCCGCCGGGGAGCCGATCGCGAGCGAGCGCACGATCGTGTCCGGCGAGCGGACGGGCCGGATCTCGTCGACGCCCTCCGCGAAGGCCGTGGCGACGGGCGCGCAGCCGGCCGGCTGGCCACCGACGAAGCGGACGTCCTTGCGCTCGACCAGGCCGATCTTGGCGAGCTCATCGAAGCCCTTGGCGATCTTGGTGAACATCGAGCCCGATGCGATCGGGCCGACGAGGACATCCGGCAGCCGCCAGCCGAGCTGCTCGGCGATCTCGAACGCGATCGTCTTGCTGCCCTCGGCGTAGAACGGCCGAAGGTTGACGTTGACGAATGCCCAGCCCTCCTCGTCGGCGATCTCGAGGCTCAGGCGATTGATGTCGTCGTAGGTTCCGTCGACGCGGACGACGGTGGCGCCGTACGACAGGGCGTGCTCGACCTTGGCCGGCTCGAGGTCGGCCGGGACGAAGACGAAGGCGCGCAGGCCTGCCGCGGCCGCGGCAGCCGCGGTGGCGCCGGCGAGATTGCCGGTCGATGCGCAGGCCAGGGTGTCGAACCCGAACTCGACCGCTCGGGCGGTGGCGACCGCGACGACCCGATCCTTGAATGAGAGGGTCGGGTTGCGGGTGTCGTCCTTGAGGTGGAGCATCGTGCCGGTACCGAGCCCGAGGTCGCGGGCCAGGCGATCCGCCCGGACGAGCGCCGTCGAGCCGACGGCGAGACCGCGCTCGGGGACCGCGGCCACGGGCAGGAGCTCGAGATAGCGCCAGATCCCGACCGGCCGGGCGGCAATGGCTTCACGGGTCAGCCGCTCGCGTGCCACGTCGTGGTCGTAGACGACCTCGAGCGGCCCGAAACACGCGACGCAGACGAAGCTCGGACCGAGGTCCTCGGGCCGGCCGCAGGCGCGGCAGCGCAGGCCGCGCACATGCGAGGGCGTCTGAGTCGGAGTCGAGGTCAGCGCCGAAGCGGTGACATCGTCAGATCGAATCGGGGTCTCGAGCGTCATCGGGTCATCTCCATCGCGGAGGACCGCCGCCTTGTCGAGCCCGAAAAATCGAGAGACCCTTCCCGGAGGAAGGGCCTGGGGAGGATCCCTTATCTCGCAGGAGGACCTGCCCGGATTTGGCACCGTGCCGACGTCTCCGTCGGTCGGTTGTCGGGCTTCACAGGGCCGGTCCCTCCACCACTCTTGATAAGAGTCTTCAGTTGTGGGCGGATCGTAGGCGACCGGGCCGAATCGGTCAACGGGACCCACGTGGCGCGTCAGCATCCCAACGTCTGTGCTGGCGTGCCCGGAACGAGGCGACCCCATCCATCAACGTTGCCAGGTGGTCTCGCCCATCGGCGTCTGGACGCGTCCGCGGCCCCTGGCCTGGGTCGGCTTCTCGGGCGCTGATCAACCTCATTGATCGAATCGACGCTCGGCACGCTTGGCCTGGCAGCCGACTGGACGCCATGGTGTCGGCATAGGTGGACCGGCCAGCGTGCTCGAGGTCGAGCTGATCAACATGCCTGATCAACGTCCGTGGAAGCGTCCCACGCTGGCGCTTGCTCCGACTCGCGCACACTCGACGGGATGCCTCCAGGTGCAGCCTCGTTCGATGGAGCGCGCTCTGTCAGGCCAGGGCCGTCGGCATCGGGTCGATCCGGATCCGAATCCGGTAGACTCCCGTGGCCCCGCCCGGCCGTGCGCCGGTGCGTGCGTGCGTGGTGGCCTTAGCTCAATGGTAGAGCACTGGATTGTGGCTCCAGCGGTTACGGGTTCGACCCCCGTAGGCCACCCCAATGATCTGTGCCGGGACTTCCGGCTGTCGCGCGGGAACGACGATCTCGGCTCGTTCGGCTGTCGCATTTGGGCAGGGCCTCGCGACGCCTGCGCTGACGCACCCATCTGCGACGATCCCGGTTCTGCCGGCTGTCGCCCAGGCCGACGAACTCAGTCGGGCTCGGCATCAACTGCGGGCCACCCAACATCCCTCCGCGACTCATGCGTCCGACGTAGCGGTTCCTGACCTTCGGGTGGCTTCCGGCCGCGGCGCGACAGGCAATGATCGGCACACGCCCAAGTGAGAGCCGTGCTGTCAACGATCACCGCAGACGCTGAACATGCCGAGCAGAGCCATCGCGCTCTGCTCGTCGCGCCAGTCGGGATCTTCCAGACCGACGCCGCGGGCTCAGCAACGTTCGTCAACGATCGCTGGTGTGACCTCACGGGCATGAGCCGCGAGGCGGCGCTTGGGCAGGGATGGCTGGCCGCGATCCACCCCGATGATCGTGCCGACGTCGGCAACGAGTGGAGCGACGCGATCGCGGAGCATCGCGAGTTTGCCCTCGAGTACCGATTCCAGCGGCCCGACGGGACAGTCGTCTGGGTCGCCGGGACGGCCACGTCGATCGATGTGGACGACCGATCGTCAACCGGATATGTCGGCGCCGTCACCGACATCGGCGCAGTCGTCGCGGCGCGGGAATCGATGCGCGAACAGAGCCGCTTCCTCGACACCGTGCTCGACATCGCGGGCTCGCTCGTCTGCGTCATCGATCCTCTCGGTCGGTTCCTGCGCTTCAACCAGGCCTGTGAGCTCGTGTCGGGGTACTCCTGGGAGGAGATCCGCAACCGACCGTTCTACGAGTTCCTGATCCCGCCCGACGAGGTGGAGGGCGTTCGCTCGGCTCTCGATCGCCTGCGCGCTGGCGAGCCGCCCACCCCGAACATCAACCACTGGCTGACCCGCACCGGCGAGGTCCGCCTCCTCTCCTGGTCCAACGTCTGCTTCTTCGACGACAGCGGATCGTTGACCCACATCGTCAGCACGGGCACGGACATCACCGATGCGGACCTGGCCCAGAAAGCCATCGCCAAACGTGCCCGTCTGTTCTCGGATCTGATCGCCTTCGCTCAAGCTGCGAACGCGACGCACGATCGGGAGCGTGTCCTGCCCTCGCTGCTGGAGGCGATCTCGAAGACTCTGCCGTCGCACATGCTCGGATTGGTCCTGATCGATCCGGCCTCAGGCAGCCTCGTCGTGCGCGCCATCCATGGGGAGCTCAACCCGCTGGCGGTCGGGACCGTCATCCCGCCGGGAGTCGGCATTTCCGGCCGAGCGATCGCCAACCGGACGATGGTCTTCGACGAGCTCGATCGGTCGCATTATCCACCTGCATTGGCTGACCTGGTCGACGCGTCGAGCATGTCGATGGTCGGGGTCCCTCTGATCCACGACGGCGCGACGCTCGGAGCACTCGTGTTCGGTCGCTTGACGGCCGGAGAGCCGACGTACTCGGCGCTGGAGTGCGAGGCGCTGTCGCTGATCGCCGCACAGACCGCCTTGTCCCTGACCAATGCCCGCCTCCTCGAGGAAGTCTCGGAGCTGGCGGTCCGCGACGGCCTGACCGGCCTCTACAACCGACGCTACTTCGAAGCCAGTCTCGAGGAGATGCTCAGGCGTCAAGCCCGGCAGGGCGATGGGCGTCGTCCGCTCGCCGCGATCATGTTCGACCTCGACCACTTCGGGCAACTCAACAAGGACTTCGGTCATCAGGCGGGAGATGCCGTTCTGCGCACGTTCGCGGGGCTCCTGCTCGAGCGATTCCGGTCGAGCGACCTCGTGGCGCGCTACGGCGGCGAAGAATTCGTCGCGATCCTCGAGGACTCGACCGTGGAGGATGCGCTGAAGGCCGCGGAAGACGTCCGCGGATCGCTCGCTGCCCTCGCCATCCTGGCCCCGGACGGCTCGCGGCTGAACGCGACCGTCTCGGCCGGTTGCGCCCCGCTCGACCACCAGGATGCGACCCGCGAGGCCATGCTGCGGGCGGCCGACGTCGGGCTGTTCCTGGCGAAACGTGCAGGACGAAACACCGTCGTCGCTGTCTGACCGTACCTGAGGGCGGGGACTCAGTCGACGCTGCCGCGACTCGGGTGTTGCGGAACGCCCAACATGACGTCTGGAGCGCTCGCTATCGTCAGTTCTTGCGGCGCAGACCACATCCGTGGTCCGACAACAAGCGGGTCGAGGCGGGTCAGAACCCGCCGAAGTCGCCGAATTCCCCACCCATGTCGCCGCCGCCGAGATCGCCGCCGCCCAGGTCGCCGCTGGCCACGTCGCCCGAGCCGTAGTCGCCCCCGGCATCGCCCGAGTCAGCCTCGGTGTTGCTGTCGGCATCCGCGGTCGAGCCATCAGCGCCGCCGTCGCCCGCGCCCGAGTCGTTGTCGAAGAACGACTGGGCGATCGCCGTTCCGATGAAGCTCGCGGCAAGGGTCGTCATAAACCAGCTGCCCAGCCCGAACCCGGCACCGCCGGCGCCGCCGCCACCCCACGCACGCTCGATGGTGCCCGGCTGGCGGATCTCGGCCCGGGTCGCGGCGCGGGCCAACGACGCCGGATCGTCGCCCCGGACCTCGCCCGCCGGGACGTGCTGGGCCAGCGCCTGGAGCGCCTCACGACGCTGCTCGGACGTCAGCCGCGCGAACGCCTCCTCGTGGGCACGCTCGATGTCCTCCGGCGGCGCGCTCGCGAGCATGTAGCGATAGCGCTCGAGGGCCTGGGCGTCGGAATCGGTGGCGGCGGGATCGCTGCCGCCCTGTCGACCGGAGGGATTCATCAGGCGGCTCCTTCGATGGCGCAGCGGGTTTGGCCACGATTCTGCGCCAGATCGCCCGCGGACGCCGTCGACGGCGCCGCGAGGTTCAGGCGGCCTCGACCGGGACCTTCTCGATGGCGACGAGCGCCCGACCGATGGCATCGGCCAGGTCGTCGACGTCCTGATCGGTCGCGACCGTCGGAATAGCACCCATGCCGCGCGGTGCGATCAGGAAGCCATCGAGCAGCAACCGCAGGTAGAGCTCCGAGGGCTGGCCCGCGCCCACCGCAAACGCCGCGCCGGCCTCACCGCGGAACACCTGGAACAGCGAGCCGACCTGCGCCACGCGGGCCGTGACCCCATCGGCCGTGATCCGGGACGCGAGCCGTTGCGCCAAGCGAGCCCCGAGCGCGTCGAGCCGGCGATACGCCCCAGCGTCCAGCTCGCGCAGGGTCGCGAGCCCCGCAGCAGCGCCCACCGGGTTGCCATTGAACGTCCCGCCGTGGCTGACGGCGCCGTCCTGCCGGGCGTCGAAGATCGCCATCACGTCGGCCCGGCCGCCAAACGCCGCAAGCGGATACCCGCCGGCGATGATCTTGCCGAGCGTCGTCAGGTCCGGCCGGACGCCGAACACTTCCTGGGCTCCGCCGGGCGCGATCCGGAACGAGATGATCTCGTCGAAGATCAGCAATGCCCCGAGGCGGTCCGCCAGTGCGCGCAGGAACTCGAGGAAGCCGGGCTCCGGCGCCCGGACCCCGCCGGCGCCCTGGACCGGCTCGAGGATGATCGCAGCCAGCTCGCTCGCGCGGCCCCGCAGAGCCGCCTCGATCCCGGCCGGGTCGCCCCATGGCAGCTCCACGATCAGCCCGCTGATCGCGTCGGGCACGCCGGGCGTGCCGGCCATCACCAGGTCGTGGGTCCCGTGATACGAGTGGTCGAACTTGGCGATGAGCGGCCGGCCCGTGAATGCCCGTGCGGCCCGGATCGCGAACATCGTGGCCTCCGTCCCGGACGACGTGAACCGGAGGTGCTCGATTGACGGCACGCGCCGGCGGAGCTCCTCTGCCAGCTCAACCTCGGTCTCGGTCGGGGCAGCGAACGCCGAGCCGCGCCGGACCTGGGCCTCGACCGCAGCCACGACCGCGGGGTGGGCATGGCCGAGGATCAGGGAGGTGTAGTTGCCGAGGAAGTCGCGGTAGGTATTGCCGTCGACATCGGTGACGACGAGACCCGAGCCCGACGCTGCGTAGGGCGGGTACGGCGCGCTGTAGACGGTGGTCCGGGTCGAGCCGCCGGGCAGTGAGGCGGTCGCCCGCTCGAACAGGGATCGCGACCGCGGGGTCCGCGCGCGATAGTCGTCGACGAGGGACATCAGGCCGCTCCGATGACGCTGGCTCCGGGCAGTGCACGGCCCGTTCGCGTCAGGATCGCCCACCCGGGCGAGAAGCGCTAGGGGCTCGGCGCCGGGGACTCGTCGGGCTTGGCGGCACGGGCCGCCTCGCGGGCGGCCTTCGCGGCCGCCCGGGCCGCGTCCCTCGCTGCCTTGTCGGGATGATTCGCCAGATGCAGCTTCCAGCGATCCGCCTTCTCCTGGGTCCAGCCCGGGTGAGCCGATCCGACGGCCTTCCAGCCGCCCGCCCAGGGCGGCTTGCCCTCGGCCCGGAGACGCACGCCATCGACCGTCTCGACATCGACCTCGTCACCACGCTGGCCGCCGACGATCGTGACGTTCTTGCCGACGAACGGCTTGAGCGGATGGTTGTCGCCGAAGAACCACGACGGTCCGCCATCGAGCTTCAGGGTCTTGCCCGCGGCTGTGATGGTGTACTGGGTCTCGTCCTCGGCACCGGTCGTCGTTGCGACGACACCTGTGAGAGTGACGGCGACCTCGGGCTCCTTCGACGCCTTCGGGCCCCTGCCGGGCTTCTCCGACCCCTCAGGCGCGGACAGGTCGGGAGCCGACAGGCCGGGCGCGGAGGACGGCGCCGCCAATGCCGGGATCGCCACGACCGCGATCAGGGCGACGAGTGCGACGCCGAGGAGCGGGATGCGGAGCGGGCCGCGCGGAGGTGTCATCGCGCTCAGTCTACGCAGCAGGCGTCTCGCGTCCAGTCCGATTCGGACGGCCGTGGACCACGGGCCTGGACTGGTGGCGCGCCCGCGCACCGGAACTGCCAGGTCTGGCGTCCTCCGCGGCCCTCAGCCCGTGACCGACGCGACGAGCGCCTGAGCCTCCTCGAGCAGCTGTGCGAGGTGCTCCTCGCCCTTGAAGCTTTCGGCGTAGACCTTGGCGACGTTCTCGGTGCCCGACGGGCGGGCGGCGAACCAGCCGTTGGCGGTCACGACCTTCAGCCCGCCGATCGGGGCGTCGTTGCCGGGCGCTCGGGTCAGGATCGCGTTGATCGGATCGCCGGCGAGCGTCTTGGCCGTCACGTCCTCCGGAGCGAGTCGGCCGAGCGCCGCCTTCTGCTCGGGTGACGCGGGAGCGTCCACACGCCGGTACGCGGGAGCCCCGAACCGCTCGGTCAGCTCGCGATAGGCGACTCCGGGGTCGCGGCCGGTCCGGGCCGTCAGCTCGCAGGCGAGGAGGTCGGCGATGATCCCGTCCTTGTCGGTCGTCCAGACGGTCCCGTCGCGGCGCAGGAATGACGCGCCGGCACTCTCCTCGCCGCCAAAACCGAGCGAGCCGTCGACGAGCCCCGCGACGAACCACTTGAAGCCGACCGGAACCTCGACGAGGCGCCGTCCGAGGTCGGCGACGACGCGGTCGATCATCGACGAAGACACGAGCGTCTTGCCGACGCCGACGTCCGCGCCCCAGCCGGGCCGTCCGTCGCCGCCGTACAGGTAGGCGATCGCGGCGCTCAGGAAATGGTTCGGGTTCAGGAGTCCGGCGCCAGGAGTCACGATCCCGTGGCGGTCGGCGTCGGCGTCGTTGCCGAGCGCGATGTCGAAGCGATCCTTGTGGGCGATCAGGCCCGCCATCGCTGACGGGGACGACGGGTCCATCCGGATCTTGCCGTCCCAGTCGTAGGTCATGAACCCGAACTGAGGGTCGACCTTGTCGTTGACGACGGTCAGGTCGAGGCCATGGCGTGCGCCGATCTCGGCCCAGTACGCGACCGAGGCCCCACCCATCGGATCGACCCCGATGCGAAGCCCGGACGACGCGACGGCGGCGAGATCGACAACCGACGGAAGGTCATCGACATACGTGCCGAGGAAGTCGTGGGCGGTGGCCGACGCGCGGGCGCGCTCGGACGCGACGCGCCGGATGCCCGCGACGCCGTCGCTCCCCTGCCCTTCAAGCAGCCGGTTGGCCTCGGCCTGGATCCAGCCGGTAACGTCGCTGTCGGCCGGGCCGCCGTTGGGCGGGTTGTACTTGAAACCGCCGTCGTCGGGTGGGTTGTGCGACGGCGTCACGACGATCCCGTCGGCCAGGCCGTGCCCGGCCGTCGCGGGCGCGTCCGAGGCGGGCACCGCGCGTCCCCGATTGGCGACGATGATCGCGTGGGAGACCGCCGGGGTCGGGGTGAAGCCGTCGCGGCTGTCGACGCGGACGTCGACGCCTCGGGCGACGAGGACTTCGAGCGCGGTCCGGGTCGCCGGCTCGCTCAGGGCGTGGGTGTCGCGGCCGATGAACAGCGGCCCGTCGTACCCGCGCAGCTCGCGGTAGCGGCAGATCGCCTCGGTCGTCGCGAGGATGTGGGCCTCGTTGAAAGCGCCACGGAAGGCCGAGCCGCGGTGGCCGGATGTGCCGAACGCGACGCGCTGGGTCGGGTCTGACGGGTCCGGGACGATCTCGTCGTAGGCCCGCAGGAGAGCGGCGATGTCGACGAGGTCCGCGGGATCTGCCGGCTGGCCGGCCTTCGATGAGTTGGCCACGAGCCGAGCGTAGCCGAGTCGCCGATCGCGTGTCCGGGTCAGCCGCCGAGGGCCGCCACCTGCGCCGACGCTCCCCGGGATCGGTTTCCGAAACCGCCTCCTCGTCGTCGGCGCTCGGATGCCGCACGATGACCCGATGACGGACGAGATCACCCTGGTCGGGAGCATGGACCCGCGTTCCGCACCGGTTCGGGTCGGCGACACGGTTCGCCGAGCGGCGGGCTCATCGCGCACGGGCGTCCGGGCTTTGCTGCTCCACCTCGAAGCGGTCGGGTTCGACGGCGCGCCGCGCCATCTCGGCACCGACGAGCGGGGCCGCGAGGTCCTGTCGTACATCGAGGGTGACGTCCCCCTGCCGCCCTATCCGGCCTGGGCGATGACCGAGCAGGCGCTGGCCGACCTTGGTGCGCTCGTCCGCCGGTTCCACGAGGCGACAGCGACCTTCGCATCACCGCCCGACCCCGGCTGGGCGATGGACTGGTCGGACCCGACAGCCGGCGACGCGTCGGCCGGCGTCGTGATCTGCCACAACGACCTCTTCCCGGAGAACGTCGTGTTCCGCGACGGGCGGGTCGTCGCCCTGATCGACTTCGCGATGGCCGCCCCGGGTCGCCCGCTGTGGGACCTCGCGATCGCGGCCGAGCTCTGGGCGCCACTGGGCGATCCCGCCCGGCGTGACCAGCATCCACCACCCGACCTCGATGGGATCCGGCGCTTCGGCGTCATCACCCGCGGCTACGGGCTGGAGCCGGAGCGGGCCGAAGAGCTCGTCGCCGTCGTCGTCGAGGAACGGGCCAACTCGACGGCAAACATCCTGGCGGAGATCGCCGCCGGCAACGAGTCGTGGATCGCCAACTGGACGGCGTCCGGCGGCGACGAGCGGGCTGCCGCGGACGATGCCTGGATCGCCGCCAACCGCGACGCCCTCATCCACGCCGCACGCGGCTGAGCGGCGACCGGGAACGCCCGGACACGCAGTACCGGGGGGCCGCGGATGCGAGCCGCCGGCTTGCGCTGATGGGCCTGGAGGTCGTCGGGAGCCTGAAGCGGCCGTTTTCGCCCGCAACGCCCGGAGCCCGGCGCGGGTTACGGTGATCGCGATGACCGACCCGCCCCTCGACGACGTCCGGCTGCGGGCCGCAGCCCGGGATCTGGGCGAGCGCGACCCGGATCTCGCCGCGATCCTCGCCCGGCACGGTCCGCCGCCCCTCTGGGCGCGACCGGCCGGCTTCGCCACGCTCGTGGCGATCATCCTGGAGCAGCAGGTCTCGCTCCAGTCGGGAGCCGCCGCGCTCGCCCGGCTGGAGCGGGCGGCCAGATCGATCGAGCCGGCGGCCATCGTCGCCCTTGGCGAGGAGGGTGCCCGGGCAGCCGGCCAGACCCGCCAGAAGGCGCGCTACGTGGTCGAGCTTGCCGCGGCGGCCATCGACGGCCGGTTCGATCCCGACGCGATTGCCGCGGCCGGCGACGAGGAGGCCCGGTCGAGCCTGACGAGCCTGCTCGGGATCGGCCGCTGGACGGCCGACATCTATCTGCTGATGGCGCTTGGCCGGCCCGACGTCTGGCCGGACGGCGATCTCGCGCTGGCGGCCGCGATGCGTCGAGCGAAAGGACTCAGTGGCCTGCCGGATCGGGAGACGCAGCGCACGATCGCCTCGGCGTGGCGACCCCACCGGGCCGTCGCCGCCAGGATGCTCTGGCAGGCGTACCTCGCCGGTGAGCGCTGAGGCCCTCGCCCCGCGGTGGGCGCGCACTCGTCGGGCCGTGCGACAGGAGCGCGATGTGACGGTATGCTCCGGCCGTTGATGCGATGACCCGGTGACGCCGGGATGAGGGCTACCAGAGGGACGAGTGGAGACGGGACCCGCGCTCCGCGTGACGTCGGACGCGCTGCTGCGCGATCTGGACGTCCTGGTCACGCTCGAGGAAGAGAAGCGTACGCTCGAGCCGGGTGATGCGCGCCTTGTCGAGCTCGCGGGGCGGATCGAGGAGATCGCCCAGCGCATCCTCGCGGGCTCGGTCCGCCAGCATCAGCTGACCCAGGCCGTCAACGCCCAGGTCGAAGCCGGGTCCAGCACCGCCCCGGACGCTTCCATCGACCAAACGCCGCGTCCGGTCCAGGCGGTGCTCGCCGAATGGCGCGAAGCCGAACGCCGCGGAGCCGCCGCCGAGCCCGGGTCGGGCGAAGCTGCTGAGGCCCAGGCCCGCGTGATCAGGCTCCGCGAGGAATATCGCCGAGCCCACGAGGCGATCCAGCGCGACAAGTAGCGGCTGACGGCTAACGGCCTCGTGACGATCGTGCCGCCGGTTTCCTAGGCGCGCGGGACCTCAGAGCCGGGCTCGCCGCCGATGGCGCGCGAGGCGCCGGCCTCGAGCGCGCCTGTCCCACCGCCGGACGCGCTTCCCGCATCGGCGCCGGTCGTGAG
>JACCVQ010000012.1 GCA_013698095.1 Chloroflexota bacterium | reverse complement strand
GGCCGACGCCGGCTTCCGCTGCCGTGGCCCGGCCCTGCGCCTCGGCGCCCGGGGTCGCTCCGGATCGTCGGCGGCGCGGCGGCGTTTGGGCGGCGCCAGATCGAGCGCATCAATATCGATCACGATCTCGCCGCGGCGCGGGGCGAAGATCCGGATGAAGTCGCGCACGGCGGGCACGTCGAACTCGCCGTAGTCGCCACCGTCGACGATGTAGATCTCGGCCCCGCCCGAGCGGTAGATGTCGCGGATGGTGCCGAGCGGCGTGCCGTCGACCGACGTCACCGGCGTGCCGACGACCTCATGCCAGAAGTAGGCGCCGCGCGGCAGAACGGCATCGGGTCCGGCGTCGACCTCGAGATACGCGTTCTTCAGGTCCTCGGCCGCGGAGCGATCGCGGACCTCGGCGAACTGGACTCGCCAGCCAGGCCCATCACCGACGGCCGACGACCAGGTGATCCGGAGCGGTTCGTCGGTGCCCTCGCGGTAGAGCATCGTGCCGACGGCGTAGCGATCCTCCGGCCGGTCGGTCAGGATCTCGATCCTGACGGCGCCGCCCAGCCCGTGCACGCCGCGCACGAGGGCGACCACGAGGCGATCGGCCCGCGCCGGGATCGCCTCGGCCGCCGAGGCCGCGGCTGGCGCCGTCTCCGGCTCGGTCATGGTGGCTCTCAGAGGATCTCGAGCGAGACGGCCTCGCCGTCGCGGGCGGCGGTGACCTTCAGCAGCGTCCGGAGCGCCTTGGCGACGCTGCCGTTGCGACCGATGACCTTGCCCATGTCGTCTTCGGCGACGTGGAGCTCGATGACCGTTCCGCCCTGGTCCTGGACGACCTCGACCTTGACGGCATCGGGATCGTCGACGAGGGACTTGGCGACGTACTCGACGAGTTCAGCGGCAGGCATGTGGGGTTCCTACTTCTTCTCGGCGGGCACGATGCCGGCCGTGCGGAGGAGGCGGAGGACGGTGTCGGACGGCTGGGCGCCCTTGGCCAGCCAGGCGGACGCCTTCTCGACGTCGATGGTGAGCTCGATCGGCTCGGTGCGGGGGTTGTAGTGACCGATCGTCTCGATCGCGCGGCTATCGCGAGCCGAGCGCGAGTCGGCGACGACCACTCGATACGCCGGCTGCTTCTTCGCGCCGACGCGCGTCAGCCGGATGCGGACTGCCATCTGCTTCTTGTTCCTCCTGGTGTGCCGTCGACCTCTGGGCGGCCGACTGGTTGGACGGTGGGAGGGTGCGCTCAGCGCACCGTGAGGATCGTTGAGCCCCGGTCGAGAGTGCCGTCCTTGCGGTTGGCTCCGATCAGGGCGTCGAGACGCTCCAGGTAGGGCTTGATCTCGGTCGTGTACTTGGTCCACTCGTCGGCCGGGGCGAGCTGCTGCATCAGCGGCTCGGTGAGCGCGCGGATCCCGGCGATGTCGACGAACCCGGTCGAGATGTTGTCGGCGCCGGCCCGCTCGAGAAGGGCTTTGAACCGGGCATCCTCGCCGAGCGAGGTGCCGGGGCCGGCGTCGAGCACCGTGTGCACGAACGCCTGGCCGTAGCCGATCACGGTGACGTCGGCGTTCGTGGCCCATGCGATCTCGGCCTTGTAGCCGGCCGGGAGATCCTGATCTTCGAACGCCCCAGGGACCCCGCTGAGGTCGAGGATCGTGACCTTCGTGCCGTTGTGGTCCTCGAAACGGCTGGTCAGCCCGGCGCTGCTGCCGCCGATCGCGAGGAACCCGCTGAGGGTGGTGCTGAGGCGCTCCGCCGCGGCGGCGTCGCGCGGCTTGATCACGAGGCCGCCACCGATCGTCCCGTCGGCCGCAGGCGCAACGACGACCGCGGTGTCGCCCCACCAGCCGATGACTGCGTCGAGGCCGCCGAGCAGGCTCAGGGCCTGGTCCGCCTGGTCGAACGCCTGCTTCGTCTCGGGCAGGGCCCGGAACTTGGCAACGAGGGCCTGGATCGCCGGCCCGAGGTCGTGGTACTCGAAGTACACGACCGTCTTCGCCGGGACGTGACCGAGGAGCTGGCTCGCCCGGTTCGCCGTGTCGACGCCGATTGCCCAGGACGGGCCGGAAGAACTCGCGACGATCGAATCGTTCTCGAAACGGGCCGTCGACGCCGACCAGGCCGGGACCATCGCCAGGACGGTCTCGTCGAGCTGGGTGCCGTCGAGGTGATTGCCGGCGGACGCCGAGATCGCCTTGGTCATCGCCTCGAACTGGGCCCTCGTCCGCACGATTGCGGAGAACACGTAATCCTTGTCGATGGTGGCGAGGGCCGCCTTGATCTCGGCGTTGTCGGCGAGGGTTCCGGCCCCGTTCGAATCGACGGCCGCCTTCACGGCCGGGGCGAACCCGGCGATCATCGCCTTGTCGGTGATGGCAACGGCGCCCTGGATCGCGCCGCTGCCCACGGTGAAGAGCTCGGCTGCGCCGTGGGTGCTGCGCGTCAGCGGAGTGGTCCCGGAGCTGGTCGTCCGGGTCAGCCAATCGATCGCCTTTGCCTTGTCGGTGATGGTCGCGACGACGAGCATGCTGTCGCCGCCGGCCATCCCCATCATCGATGTCATCCCGGTCAAGTCGCCCGGTGCGCCCATGCCGAGCGCGATCTGACCGCCGAACCACGGCTGGATGTCGGTCGTCCAGGTCTGCTTGTCGCCCGACGCGGCGCGGACGATCCGATCGAGGACGTCGTTGAGCTTGGGCTCGATCTGGCTCTGGTCCTTGAAGCCCGGAAAGACCGACAGGAAGGCCGCGAGCTTCTGGCGTTGGTCGCCCGGCAGGTCGAGGCGGACCTCGGTGTAGGACGTGGTCGTCGGCGGCATCCAGCCGATCGCCGTGGAGGCGACCGGTCGAGCCCCGGCGAGGCTGACGATCAGGGCGGTCCCGACGGCGACGACGATCACACCGGCGAGGGCGAGGAGCCAGCGAACCCCGGAACGGCCGCGGGCGGGCTGGCCCGCGGGGGCGCCATCGGCCGGGCTGACGTAATCGACCCGGGCCGCGGGCAGGCTGTCCGCCGGCTCGAAAGCCGGCGGCGGAACGGCGTCTTCGCCGATGAGCGGATCGGGTGGCCGTTGATCGGTCATGTCGCGAGTCTCCCCTTACCGCCGGGCCATCAGGCCGGCCATCGCGGCCTTCCGGCCACCGCCCCCGGCGAGCTGTTTCATCAGCTTCGAGAGCTCTGCGTGTTGCTTGATCAGGCGATTGACCTCGGTCAGGTCCGTGCCGGCGCCGGTGGCGATCCGGCGGCGGCGCGAGCCATTGAGGATCTGCGGATCGCGCCGTTCGCGCGGGGTCATCGCCCGGATGATCGCCTCGACCCGGCGGAGATCGCCGCGGTCGACCGCGGCCTGGGCGTCCTTGGCCATCCCGCCCATGCCCGGGATCATGCCCATCAGCTGGCCCATCGGACCCATCTTCTGGACCTGCTGGATCTGCTCAAGGAAGTCCTCCAGGGTGAACTGGGCCTTCCGGAGCTTCTCCTCCAGCTTCGCCGCCTGCTTCTCGTCGACATGCTCCTGGGCCCGCTCCACGAGGGTCATCACGTCGCCCATCCCCAGGATCCGGCCGGCCAGGCGGTCCGGGTGGAAGACCTCGAGGGCATCGGTCTTCTCGCCGGTACCCATGAACTTGACGGCGAGCCCGGTCACGGCGCTGATCGAGAGAGCCGCGCCGCCGCGGGCGTCGCCGTCGATCTTGGTCAGGATCAGGCCGGTCAGCGGAACCGCCTCCTTGAACGCGGTCGCGACGGCCACGGCCTCCTGGCCGGTCATCGCATCGACGACGAGGAGGGTCTCGACCGGCTTGACCGCCTCGTTGACCGCGGCGATCTCCGCCATCAGCGCCTCGTCCACGGTGAGCCGGCCGGCCGTGTCGAGGATGACGACATCGCGGGTCTGACGACGAGCCGCTTCGACGCCGCCGCGGGCGATGTCGACGACCGATGTCCCGACGGGCGCCCGGTGGACGGGGATCTCGAGCGCCTTGCCGAGGGTCTCGAGCTGGTCGGCGGCGGCGGGTCGATACGGGTCCGCGGCGACCAGGAGCGGCCTGCGACCCTGGCGGACGAGGTGCCGGGCGAGCTTCGCGGATGAGGTCGTCTTGCCCGAGCCCTGGAGGCCGACCATCGCGATGACGGCGGGGTTGCCTGTGAGGTGGAACGTCCGATCACCGGCACCGAGGAGCGCGACCAGCTCGTCGTTGACGATCTTCACGATCTGCTGGCCGGCGGTCAGGCTCGACAGGATCTCGCCGCCGATCGCCTGCTCCCGGACGCGGCCGATGAAGTCCTTGACGACCTTGAAGTTGACGTCGGCCTCGAGCAGGCTGAGCCGGATCTCGCGCATCGCAGCATCGACGTCCGCCTCGCTGATCCGGCCGCGGCCGGTCAGGTCGGAGAGCGTCTTGCGGAGGCGTTCACTCAGGCTGTCGAACATGGCTCGGCTCGGACTCCGTCAGTGGTGAGGACCGGACGGCGTCGCGCGGCGCGGCATCGCTCGGGTGGTGCGCGGGTTCTGACGCACCGAGGCCCGGTGAGTGTAGCGCATCGTCCCGCGGGATCCGGCGTGGCTGTCGGGAGCCGAGCGAGGGTCCGAGGCCCTGCTCGGCGAAAACTTGCTCATTCATTCTTGGTGTGACTCGTACGGCGGGTCCTGCGGCCCCCGCGGCCGCTCGGAGGCCGGAACCACGCTCAGCCATTGAGGCGAGAAGCGAGAATCTGCGCCGAAGCGATGCGAAAGTCGCCGTAAGAGTCCCCGGAGTACTGTCTGATGAAGAAGGAGCGGCGTGTGCGTTTGGAGCGCACTTGTTACGGACGGCCGCCCGGGCCCCGGTGTTCGCGTCGGCGCCGGTGGAGCGGTCCAGTTCTCGTCCCCGTCGCGCAGAAATGTGGCCTCTGAGCAGAGTGACCGATATGTGGAGTTGGCCTCCAGGAGCGCCCAGTACGCCGCCTCTCGCTGCACTTGATTCCCATTGGGTGGCACCCGGTCCATCGCCGCCGCGTTCAGCGCTGAGTAGTCGACGCCCAGGCTTTTCCCGAGCTCCTGCAACTCGTCACCGTGTCGCCGGCACCAGTCGAGCCGAACGTCACGCTCGATCGGCCCGCAGCCAACGATGACGCCCGCTGCGATGACGCCGGCGCGAGACCGCGCGCGATGCGGCCCTGCTGCGTCACCCGAAGAGCGCGGCCACGAATGCCTCGGGGTCGAACGGGAGGAGGTCGCCGGCCTGCTCCCCCACCCCGACGAAGCGGACCGGGACGCCGAGCTCGTGCTCGATCGCGAACACGATGCCGCCCTTGGCGGTCGAGTCGAGCTTGGTGAGGACGATCCCGGTCAGCCCGACCGATTCATGGAACGCCTTCGCCTGCTGGAGCCCGTTCTGGCCGGTGGTCGCGTCGAGGACGAAGAACGTCTCGGGCGTGGCGCCCGGGATGCGCTTGTCGATGATCCGGCGGATCTTCGTGAGCTCGTCCATCAGGTTTGACTTGGTGTGGAGGCGGCCGGCCGTGTCGGCGATCACGAGGTCGGCGCCACGGGCGAGCGCGGCGTCGAGTGTGTCGTAGACGACGGCGCCGGGATCGGCTCCGGGAGCGTGGGACACGATCTGGACCCCCGCCCGATCGGCCCAGATCATCAGCTGGTCGATCGCGGCGGCGCGGAACGTGTCGGCGGCCGCGAGCAGGACGTGACGACCCTCCGCCGCGTATCGCGTCGCGAGCTTGCCGATCGTCGTGGTCTTGCCGGTTCCGTTGACGCCGACGATCAGGATGATCGCAGGACCGCCGTCCACCGACGGGCGCGGCTCCCAGCCCGGCTCGCGCTTGACGAGGAGGGACGCGAGCTCGGCCCGGACCGCGGCTTCGGCGCCGCCCGGGTCGCGCCGACGGCGTGCGTTCTCGACGATGTCCATGGCGAGAGCGGCACCGACGTCGCCACCGATCAGGGTCTCCTCGACGTCGTCCCACGCCGGGCCGCCGTCCTCGCCCACGAGGAAGCCGCGGAGGCGCGACATGAAGCCGCCGCGGGTCCGCTCCAGGCCTTGGTCGAGCGAGCCGGCAGGCTCGACGGTCGGCCGGACCGGGATCGGCTCGGGAGCGTCGAAGAAGATCGGGGCGTTGGACCGCTCCGGTGGCTGTTCGGGGTCCGTGGGCGCGGCGCCGCCCGGGCCCCACGCGGCGTCGGGCTCGAAGTCGGCGGGATCGGGCTCCCACGGGCCATCGTTCGCGATCGCGTCGTCGTCGGGTGGGGCGTCCGGACGAGGTGCCGCGGTGGCTCGGTCGACATCGCGCGTGTCGTCGGGCGCTTCTTCGGACGCTTCTTCGGGCTTCCGTCGCCAGAACATCAGCCGACGCCGGCCAGCTCGGCGCTCGTCTCGTTCTCGCCGTTCGCCGGCCCGTCACTTGACTCGTCGTCCAGTCGGGCCCCGGCCTGGCGCTCGGCGATCGCCTGGGCCTCCTCGAGTCGGAGGCTGATCACCCGGCTGACCGAGTCGTCGCCGACGGTCACGCCATAGAGCGCGTCGGCCGCCTCGATCGTGCCCCTGTTATGGGTGATCACGATGAACTGGGTCTTGTCGGCGAGGCTCCGGAGCGCCTCGGAGAACCGGCCCACGTTGGCCTCGTCGAGCGCGGCGTCGACCTCGTCGAGGACGCAGAACGGGACGGGCCGGACCTCGAGCATCGCGAACAGGAGGGCGACCGCCGTCAGGGCCCGCTCGCCGCCCGACAGCATCGCCAGCGCCTGGGCTTTCTTCCCGGGCGGCCGGGCGACGATCTCGATTCCGGTCGAGGCGAGGTCCGCCGGGTCGGTCAGGGACAGGCGGGCGAAGCCGCCCCCGAACAGCTGCTGGAAGCGCGTGTCGAACGCGGTTTCGAGTGCGGCGAACGTTGTTCGGAACTGGTCGGCGATCATCGTGTTCAGCTCGGCGATGAGCTGGCGGGTCTTGTCGATCGCGCTGCGCAGGTCCTGCTGCTGGGTCTCGAGGCTCTCGAGCCGCTGGCGGAGCGTGTCGTACTCGTCAACGGCGAACGGATTCGCCGCACCGAGCTCGTGATAGCGCCGGCGGAGGGTGGCAAGCCGTCCGGGCGAAGGCGCCTCCGCAGCGGCCGGCTCGATCGCCCAGCGGGCGGCGACGACATCGAGCGCGCGCTCGAGGGCGGCGGTGTCGTCCAGGCCCTCCGGCTCGTCCGGCTCGACGGTCGCGGACACAGCGGGCGTCGCGGACGCATCGGCATCCTCGGCCAGCGGCAGGCCCGGGCCGACCGCGACCGGCACGACTCCGGCCTCGTTCTCGAGCCGTCGCCGACCGAGCTCGCCCATGCCGGCCAGCTCGACGAGCAGCTGCTCGCGCAACGCGTCGCGACCGAGGCGGGCTTCGAGGTCCGAGCGGTCGGCGGCACGCAGCCGTTCGTCGGCGGTGCGCAGCCGCTCGCGTGCATGGCTGGCCGACCGTTCGGCGGCGCCCAGGCGATCGCGAGCGGCGGCATCGGCAGCCCGGAGCTCGGCAAGAACGGCGGCGGCCCGCTCCTCGCGTTCCGTCGCGGTCGACAATTCTGCGCCGAGCCGCCGCCGCTCTTCGGCGATGGCCTCCTGGCGCTCCGAAATGGCCACGCCGTCGCGCTCGGCCCGGACGATTCGCTCCTCGTCCATCGCAGCGGTCGCCTCGGCCCGGGCGCGGCGTCCCTCGATCTCGCGCCGGGCCGCATCCGCGACAGCCTGCTCGGCGGCGAGGCGGTCGCGACGCTCGTGGAGATCGGCGGCGCGGCGTTCCCACGTGGCAATGGCGTCCTCGTCGGGGGCGGCGGCGGCAGCTCCCACTCCGGCCGGGG
>JACCVQ010000250.1 GCA_013698095.1 Chloroflexota bacterium | reverse complement strand
GCCCGGCGCCCTTGCGCCGCGGACCGCGATCCGGCCGTCACGCAACGGCGACGACGAGGGCGGGCCCGGCGACACGCCGGCCAGCGTCGCCTGGCTGCGGGCAGGACGGGGCACGGGCTACACCACGGATCGAGCTCGGCTGAGCACGTCCGCAACCCCGGTATTTCAAGAAGGACTATCCGGGGCAATTTCCCTCGGCGGGCACGTCCACGCACTGGAGAATCGGGGCACGTACCAAGTTTTGGATGGTGCGGCTGCCGCCGATTTGCTGGAAACCGCCTCTCGAACGCCCGAATCGCCGTCAGATAACCCTTCTCGGAATATTTCGACCGGGGGCGATCAGAGGGACGGGGAGAAGGTCTTTGCGCCAGGCCTGGTGGATGGTCGGGCGATCGATCCCGAGAGCGGCCAGGTCGAGCCCCCGCCGCGGGCCACAGACAGGCTCGGCCGGCCGAATCATTGGGACCCGCCCGCGTCGAAGACGGCCACGATGGGCCGGGGCGGAGCGGGCGCCGCCGACCAGTCGAAGGTCGCCCGCATCGAGCCCGAGCCTCCTCCGCAAGCCATCGGCGGCTCGACGAAGGACCTGTCGGACTGGGAGCGCTGGCTCGAGTTCTGTGCCCGGATCGACGGCTTCCCACGTCATCTTTCGATCCACTCGGGCGGGATGCTCGTCACCGCCGCGCCGCTGATCGACATCGCGCCGCTCGAACGGGCGACGATGCCCGACCGCGTCGTCGTCCAGTTCGACAAGCGCGACGTCGAGACCCTGAAGCTGATCAAGCTCGACCTGCTCGGGCTCGGGATGCTGGCCGCGATCGACGAGACGCTCCAGCTGATCGAGCACGACTGCGCCGTCTGTCTCGATCTCGATCGGCTGCCCGAGGAGGTCACCGAGGTCTTCACGATGCTCCAGGCGGCCGACACCGTCGGCGTCTTCCAGGTCGAGAGCCGGGCCCAGATGCAGACGCTGCCGAAGTCGCGCCCGACGTGCCTCGACGATCTCGTCGTCGAGGTCGCGATCATCCGGCCGGGCCCGATCCAGGGCAACGCGGTCCACCCCTATCTGCGTCGGAAGCAGGGCCTCGAGCCCGTGACCTACCTCCACCCGAGCCTCGAGCCGGTCCTCCGCGATTCGCAGGGCGTGATCCTGTACCAGGAGCAGGTGATGCGGATCGCGATCGAGGTCGCCGGGTTCACGCCGGCCGACTCGGATGGCTTCCGGCGGGCGATGGGGACGTGGCGCTCGAGCCGCGAGATGGAGAAGCTCCACCAGCAGTTCCACGACGGCTGCATGCGCCAGCCGGGGATGACCGAGGAGATCGCCGAGGAGCTGTTTCGCCAGGTCGCCGCGTTCGCCTCGTTCGGGTTCGCCAAGTCGCACGCCGCGGCGTTCGCCCGGACGGCGTACGAGTCGTCGTTCCTGAAGCTGTTCTACCCGGCCCAGTTCCTCGTCGGGCTGATCAATGCCCAGCCGATGGGCTTCTACCCGGTCGAGGTCCTCGTCAACGATTCGAAGCGGCACGGGGTCGCGGTCCTGCCGGTCGACGTCAACCGGAGCACATACAAGACGACGACCGAGTGGGTGGGTCGGCCAGGCGAGGAACTCCCCGAGGGCGTGGGCATCGAGCGCCGACCGGTCCCGGTCCGATCGAGCGGCTGCGTGGTCCCGTCCGACGAGGCGCGCGGGCTGTGGGCCGCCGAGAGCGCCGTCGGTTGGGGCGTCCGGCTCGGGCTCGGGCTGGTCAAGGGGATCGGTGAGGAGCACGAGGCGCTGCTCGACGCGGAGCTGACGCGCGGGCCGTACCGCTCGCTGGCCGACGTGGTGGAGCGGACGGCGCTGCCGGAGGAGACGCTCGAGCGGATGATCCGGGTCGGCGCCCTCGATTCGCTTGGGCGACCGCGGCGCGAGCTGCTCTGGCAACTGCGCGAGGTGGCAGGCGCGACCCGCGGCCGGGTCGACGGCCGATCGACGAAAGGTGGGGCGTTCACCCGCGCCGCATCACGGCCGATGGCTCTCCGCCTGCCGGCGACCGAGGCGCCGACGCTGCCCGGCCTGACCGAATCGGAACGGATCGGCGACGCCTACGCCGTGGTCGGGCTCGACGCCCGCCGCCAGGTGGTCGAGCTGTACCGGCCGGCATTGGATCGGCTCGGTGCGGTCACGAACGCCGCGCTCGACGATCGGAAACCCGGGAAGGTCCGGATCGGTGGCCTCGTCGTCACCCGTCAGCATCCGATGACGGCCAAGGGGACGGTCTTCCTGGCCCTCGAGGACGAAACCGGGATGGTCAACGTCACGATGTGGCCCGACACCTGGACCCGGCTACGGGGCGTGGTCCGGCGCCATGCGCTGCTCCTGGTCGACGGCGACCTCCAGCGCGAGTCGAAGGTCGTGAACGTGATCGCCCGCGAGGTCCGGCCGCTGATCGAAGTCGCGGCGAGCGCCGGAGCGCCCGATCAGCCGCAGGGCGTGAAACAGCTCGGCATGGCCGGCATGCGACGGATGGGTTAGGGGGGACGGAACGGGACTCAGCGGCGACGAGCGAGCATGGGGCGCTTTTCGACCTTCTTCGCGACCTTGCCGTCGGGCCGGCGACCCGTGGTCGTCCCCGGCCGCGGACGGGAGCGGTTCGGGCTGGCCCGGTTCAGGAATCGCTTGTACCAGGCGGCCGCCGCTGCGAAGAGCGCCGCGGACGGGACGCCGACGGTCAGCGCCTGGGTCAGGACCAGCTCCTTGGCCGCGGCTTCGGTCATCGTGACGCCGGCCGCGTCCTTGAAGTCGGCGAACAGACCACCGAACGGGCCGCTGCTGTACGCCAGGAACTGGAACCCGACTGACGCCAGCGCCGCCAGGATGCCGACCAGATAGCTCGCCCGCGGAGCGAAGAATCCGGCGAGGAACGACGACCCCAGCGGGGCCGTGAACGAGAAGTACTGGAAGAAAGCCGAGGTCATCGCGTTCAGCCCGAGCAGCGGCACGAGAGCCACCGCCAGCCCGGACAGGATGACCGGCACGAAGAACGACCAGTGGCGAAGGATCTGGGGGAGGGCCTGGAGGTCACCGCGGAGGTCGAGCGGACGAAATGACGAGCGGAACGCCGCGGTGATGCTTGGGCGCGCCGACGGAGTGCTCGCGGCCGGCTGGGACGAAGTCAACCCCGAGCGGGCGACCGCGGGGCCGACAGGGAGACCCCCGACAACGCTGGTCGTCCCGGCGCTCGTGACCTCCTCCTCGGAGGCGAGATCGCCCTCCTCGAGGGGGTCGGCGAAGGACGCGCGGTATCGGCGACGAGCGTCGGCTCGTCCGGTTCTCTTGGCTCGGGCCACGGTGCCTCCAGGGGATCGGCCGGCCGGGATGGGCCGGCAATCGGGAGTCGATGAGTCGCTCGCGACGGTCCGGGCATCGTACGCGACGCACGCGACGGGTGCCGCAGGTGAGTCGGTGCCGGTGCCCAGATGACCGGCCTGCAGCGCCGGGTGATCGAGCGTGCAGGGGCAGTTCATTGATGGTGCATTGCCAGCGAATGCCGGGTGAAGCGGGTGTGCAGCGACGGATGAGAGGCCGGTGACCGGCTGTCGATCGTTGCCTGCTACAACACGGTCCTCGCCATCAAGGCGGACGGCGCCGCCCGCGGTCCGCGAACCGACCCCGCCGGGAGGTCGTCGATGTCGCGCGTCCCTCGGGCAGGGTCCATCGCCTTGCCGTTCGCTCTCGTTCTCGTCCTGATCGCGGCGTCGCTCACGACCGCCGCAACCCGCCGGTCGACCGCTCGGACGGTCACGGCGGGTGAGCCGCCGATCGCCGTCGTGGCCGTCGCCTGGCCAGTCTCGACCCTCTTGATTTCCGAGGTCCAGACCGGCGGAGCCTCGGCGTCGGACGAGTTCGCCGAGCTCGCGAACGCCGGCTCCCTCGCCGTCGACCTGAACGGTCTCGAGGTCGTCTACGCGACCGCGACCGGCTCGACCGTGACGCGCAAGGCAGCCTGGACATCGTCGCGCGTGCTCGAACCGGGCCGGCACCTGCTGATCGCGAATGCCGCGGGCATTCACGCGCCCATGGCCGACCTGACGTACTCAGGAGGTTTCGCGGCGACTGGCGGAGCGGTGGTCCTCAGGGCGATCGGCGGCAGCCCGATCGACGCCGTCGGGTGGGGCGACGCGACCAACGCGTTCGTCGAAGGGGCCGCGGCAATCGCGCCGGCGGGCGGCTCGAGCATCGAGCGCCTGCCCGGCGGGAGCGCCGGGAACGCGACGGACACGAATGACAACGCGACCGATCTGGTGGTCGCGATCCCGAATCCGCAGAACCTGGCAGCACCGCCGACGCCCGATCCGTCGCCGTCGCCATCGCCATCGTCATCGCCGACTCCGACGGTTGCGCCATCGCCAACGCCGACTCCGACGCCGACGCCGACTCCGACGCCGACGCCGACGCCGACTCCGACTCCGACGCCGACGCCGACGCCCACGCCTTCCGTGCCGGCGACTCCTTCGGTCACGCCGTAGCAACCCGGATCGGCGACGGAGGACCGACCATGGGTGAGCTCGTCCGTCCTACCCACGACGACCCCGTCGCGGCCGCGGCCAGCGAGAGCATCGGCGGCCCGGTGGGCGAGCACGCCGCGCCGCACCCGTGGTGGACACCGCTGCGGGTCGTGCTGGCGCTCACCAGCCTGGTCTTCCTCGCCGGGATGCTGCAGAAGACACCGTGCGTCCAGGCCGAGTGGACCGGCGACAAGGTGCGCTACGCGTCGCTGTGCTACTCCGATGTGCCGTACCTCTACTCCGGTCGCGGCTTCGCCGAGCGGATCGTGCCGTTCAGCGACACCGACGACCGATACCGGACCATGGAGTATCCCGTCGGGATCGGCTACTTCGCGTACGGCGCCGCAGTCCTGACCCAGGCGCTGAGCGGCTGGCCGGACGTCGAGGCCAGGGCCGCTCTCCCAGCTGACGACGTGTTCGGAGCCGAGGGGGTGGCCGAGGAGTCGTGGCTGTACTTCCAGGTGACCGCCGTGCTGTTGTTCCTCTTCGCGCTGCTCGCTGCGGCACTGCTGGCGGGCGCCCATCGCGCCCGGCCCTGGGACGCCGTCCTGTTCGCCGCCAGTCCGGCGCTTCTGCTGACCGGACTGGTCAACTGGGACCTGCTGGCGGTCGCCGCGGTCGCCGGTGCCCTGTGGGCCTGGGCGCGGGACCGCCCTCTGCTGGCCGGCGTGATGATCGGCCTCGGCACGGCGGCGAAGCTGTATCCGCTTTTCCTGCTCGGAGCGCTCCTGGTGGTCTGCCTGCGTCGTGGTCGGATGCGGGCCTTCACCCTCGCCACTATCGCGGCGGTCGTGACCTGGCTGGCGGTGAACCTCCCGGTGATGCTCTACGGGTTTGACCAGTGGAAGGTGTTCTGGGCCTTCAACGACGAGCGTGGCGCGGACCTCGGCTCGCTGTGGCTGATCTGGCAGCAGCTCGGACACAGCGTCAGCGCTTCGGGGATCAACGTTGCCTCGTGGATCTGGTTCGGGGCAGTCTGCGTCGCCGTACTCGCGCTCGGACTGCTGGCCCCCCGCACAC
>JACCVQ010000243.1 GCA_013698095.1 Chloroflexota bacterium | reverse complement strand
GGGGCAGGGGCGCGGGGCAGGGGCAGGGGCGCGGGTGAGGCACGGGCGCGGCGCGCGCGAGGGGCGCGACGTTGCGTCTTCGCGGGGCCGGCCGCGGTCAGCGGGCGGCGAGGACCTCGATCTCGATTCGTGAGCCAAGGGCCAGGCTGGTGACTCCGACGGTCGCGCGCGTCGGCGGATCAGTCGGAAAGTACTCGCGATAGACCGCGTTCATCGCGGCGAACTCGTCGAAGTCGGTGATGTAGACGGTGCACTTCACGACGTCGCCGTAATCGAGCTCGACCGACTTCAGCAGTCGGCCGACGTTGTCGAGCATCGCGCGCGTCTCCGCCTCGATGCCACCCGGAACCGGTCCGCGCGCGCCCGGGGCATCGCCGATCTGGCCGGCGAGGAACACAAACCCGTTGGCCTCGACGATTTTCGAGAACGGCAGGTCGCCGGGCTCGAGACCAGGCCCGTGGGGAACGCTCTTGGGCATCGGTTGGGGCTCCTTGCTGACGGGATCAGACCTGTCCGAGTCTAGCGATCCGGTCCGGTTCAGCGTGCGAAGCCGAGAACCTCGTTCCAGTCGTCCTTCGTGACCCACGCCCGATCCGGCGCCGGACCGGGGCGGCTCCCGACGATGACGCTGAGTCTGCACTCGACGCCGAAGGGACTTCGCCGACTGGCGCCGACACCGCAGGGCCGAACGCGGGCCTCGCAGGCCGGACGCCGACGCACTGCCCACCCCGCTCCGACCGGACGATGTTGTGCCGCTTCCGCAGCCGCTGAGCGCGAGCAAGCCCGCAAGGACGACAGCAAGCGGGATCGGTCGACGTTCGGTATATGACACACGGATCCCCTTCAGCGCTACGTTTCGCGATGTACCCTTCGGGCCGCATGGATGCGATCACGACAAGCGGCCTCACGAAGCACTACCGCCACCGGGAGCTGCCAATTCACCGGCCGGGCCGGCCAGTCAGCGGGCCGGTCGGGGCCCTCGAGGACCTCTCGATCGTCGTCCGGGAGGGCGAGATCTTCGGATTCCTCGGGCCGAACGGCGCGGGCAAGTCGACGACGATCCGGCTCCTCCTCGGTTTCCTCCACCCGACGTCAGGCTCGGCGAACGTGTTGGGGCTCGACATCGTCCGCGACAGCGTCGCGATCCGAAGCCGGGTGGGCTACCTGCCTGGCGGCATCGCCCTGTACGACTCCCTCAGCGGCGAGCGGCTGCTCGATTACCTCGGCGAGCTGACCGGCCGGCCGTCGACGCGCCGGGCAGAGCTCGTCGATCGCCTTGAGCTCTCGGCGCGGACGCTCCGCCGGCCGGTCCGCGACTACTCGCGCGGGATGCGCCAGAAGATCGGGATCATCCAGGCGCTCCAGCACGATCCGGAGCTGGCGATCCTCGATGAGCCGAGCGAGGGCCTCGATCCCCTGATGCAGCGCGCCTTCTACGCGATCCTGGACGATCTCAAGGCTGCGGGCCGGACGATCTTCTTCTCGTCACACGTCCTGTCCGAAGTCGAGCGGGTGTGCGATCGGGTCGCGATCGTGCGGCGCGGCAGGCTCGTGGCCCTCCAGAACGTGGCGAGCCTGCTCGAGCACCGCAAGCGGAATGTCGAGCTGCGCGCGAGCGAGGGCGATCTGCCGCGCCTCGAGGGCGTGGCCGGAGTCAGCGGGATCGCCCGGACCGCCGACGGCCGGCTCACCTGCCAGCTGGAAGGCGACGTCGGGCCGTTCCTGGCCGCCCTCGCCGGCCACGCGATCACGGACCTGACGATCGAGCCCGCCCATCTCGAGGAGGCGTTCCTCGAACTGTACGAGGACGTCGAGCCCGACGGCGCCGCGGGCGCTCCACCTGCGCCCTCGACAGCGGTTGCCGCGCCATGAATTGGCCACTCTTCGGCCACCTCTGGCGCTCGCAGCGGACGAAGCTCGCCATCGTGGCGCTCGCGATGGCGGCCTGGAACGCATTCCTGCCGGTCATCTACAACGCGTTCGGGGCCCAGATGCAGAAGCTCGTCGACTCCGGGGTCATCCCCCGGCAGATGGCCGACTTCGGCGGGGCGGACGTGTTCAGCCTTGGCGGCTCGATCGCCCTCGGCTACCTCCACCCGATCTCGATCATCCTCGTCTCGATCTTCGCGATCGGGTTCGCGACCGCCGCCGTGGCCGGCGAGCGCGAGCGCGGGACGTTGGAGGTCCTGCTCGCCCGGCCCCTCTCGAGACGGACCGTCTACGTGACCCTCCTGGCTGTCACCCTCACGTTCATCGGCCTGATTCTGGTGGCCGCGTCGATCGGCACAGTGATCGGGTCGGCGATCGCCGGCGTCCTCGATCAGCTCCCGATCGAACGGCTGCCGTTCGTCTGGGTCAACGGTCTGTTGCTGTGGGGCTCGTTCGCCGCGATCGGGCTGGCAGCGTCCGTCTCCTTCGACCGGTTCACGCCGGCGATCGGGGCAACCCTCGCGATCGTGATCGTGTCGTACTTCCTGTACGTGCTGGGTTCGCTCTGGCCCGACGCGAAGGGCCTCGAGCCATACTCGCTGTTCCATTACCTGTCGACCCGCGAAATCCTCGGTGGGACCGTGGACGTCCTGGGCTTCGGCCTGCTCGCGGCGGTCGGGGCGGTGGCGATCGCCTGGGCGCTCATCGAGTTCCCCCGGCGAGACCTCGCCGCCCCAAGCTGAGGACCGTCGTGGCGGAGGCGCTGATCCCGCGAATCACGACAGACCGGCTCGTGCTCCGCGAGTGGCAGCCAGCCGACCGCGAGCCATTCGCCAGGCTCAATGCCGATCCGCGCGTCGTGGAGTTCCTGAGCCGCCCCATCGATCGAGCCGGCAGCGACGACTTGATCGACCGCATCGAGGCCCACTGGAGCGCGACGGGTCACGGGTTGTGGGCGGCCGAGCGGCGCGCCGACGCCACGTTCATCGGCTTCGTCGGCCTGGCAGCGCCGTCGTTCGAGGCGGCGTTCACGCCGTGCGTCGAGATCGGCTGGCGGCTCGCTCACGCCGCGTGGGGTCATGGCTACGCGACCGAGGCGGCCCGGGCAGCGCTGCGCTTCGGCTTCGACGACCTCGGCCTCGACGAGATCGTGTCGTTCACCGTCCCGGCCAACGTCCGATCGCGGGCGGTGATGGAGAGGCTCGGGATGACGCGAGACCCGGCCGACGACTTCGACCTGCCGAGTCTGGCCGAGGGTCACGAGCTCCGGCGCCACGTCCTGTACCGACTCGGGCGCGACGCGTGGCGGACGGCCGCGTCGCCCGCTCCGCCCGGCTAGAGGAGCCGGTCCGCCGCCTCAACCGCCCGGTCGCACCACCAGGCGAGGTCGTCCCGGGCGGAGATCCCCGACCCGAGCGTGATGCCGGCCTCGGCATCCATGCCTTTGCGCCATCCGCGGAGGAGCAGCCCGACGAGGATCGCGGCGTTGACGCCGTCCTCGTCCAGTTCGGCGCCGCCGACCCAGCGGCCGTCGTCTTCCGCCTCCGAGATCGAGTACGCCAGCTTCGACCGATAGCGATCGATCACCTCCGCCGTCGGAAGCGGAAGGGAGGCCACGTTCGACACGAGGAACCAGCCGAGCTCGATCGCCACAGGGGCGACCATCACCATCTGCCAGTCGACCAGGACGATCGAGCCGTCCGGCTCGATGCCGACGTTCGCGAGCTTGAGGTCGCCATGGATGAGCGTCGACGGTTGCGCCTCGAGGGCGTCGATCAGGGGCTGAGGATCGTCGGATAGTGCAGCGATGACGTCGCGCGCCCCTGTTGTTGCGACACGATCCCAGGCGTCCCAGCCCGGAAGCAGGCGATCCGCGACGGCGTCTCGGTTTGGGCCTGGCCGCTCGAGGGACGAGCGGCAGATCAGGCTGATTCGCTCCCGAATCGGGCACCACAGGGCAGTCTCCGCGAGCTCGCCCGAGATGATCCATGGATACCCGTGCAACTCGGCGAGTCCACCCAGGACCCGCTCCAGCTGCTCGACGCCGATCGGTGCATCCCAGTCGAACAGGACTCCCGTCAGGTCCGGCATGAGAATGCCGAAGGTCGCCTCGTCCTGTCCGACGCCCAGGTACGGGGCCCGGAGCGGCGCCGGCAGGCGCGGACCGTGGGCGGCGAACCAGGCCTCGCGGAGGACCGGTCCGTCGGCCGTCGCCTGGGCGATCCAGTCGCGCTTGAACGAGTCCCGCTTGAGGACGAATCGCTCGCTGCCGCGGTGCAGGAGGGTCATCGCGGCGCCAGACCACCCGTCATTCGGAAACGGATGCTCGCGCTTGCCCGCGAGGCCGTTCAGCCGAAGGACGTCGGCCAGGGGCGGGAATCCGCCGCCCTTCATTCCTCGTCGAGGTAGTGGACGACCGAGCCCGGACAGTTCCGGCTGATCACGACGACGAGCGGCTCGCTGTCGGAGGCGTTCTCCTCGACGTGGACCTCGCCGGCCGCGATGTAGACGAAGTCGCCGGCCTCGGCCTCCATCGACTCCTCGAGGCCGGTCGGCCCGAACGTGTAGCGAGCCCGTCCGGACACGATCCAGATGCTCGTCTCGCACTCGCCGTGGTGGTGGATCCGGGTCTTCGCACCGGGCGAGGTCGTGACCACCGACGAATAGAGCCCGATCGAGCCGACGCGCTCCGCGGAGATCGCGATCGAGCGCTCCATGTCGGCGTTCTGGCCGGTCGAGGTCGAGCGCTCGTCGGGGCGGATCCGGGTGGCCATGAGTGGGAGCGTAGCAGCGGCAGCGGGCCTCTCGTGGCGTCATCATTCGGCACGATGATCATCCCGCCCGGTATCGCCGCCCTCCACCGGTTCGGCCTGATCGATGGGCCGTCACCGCTCGCGCCGCTGCGCCGGCTCTCGGAGACGCTCGGCGGCACTGCCGAGATCTGGATCAAGCGCGAAGACCTCCTGCCGCTGGCGTTCGGCGGCAACAAGCTCCGGAACCTGGAGCTCCTGGTCGGTGCCGCGCTTGCCGAGGGCGCGGACTCGCTGATCACCTCGGGCCGGCGCTGGTCCAACCATTGCCGGCTCACTGCCGCCGCGGGCGCCCGGGCCGGTCTGGCCGTCCACCTGGTGCTCACCGGTCCGCCGCCGCCGGCCGGTGCCGAAGGTCCGAACCAGATCCTCGACGAGCTTCTCGGGGCGACGGTCCATGTGACCGCGACGGACGACCGAGCCCAACGGGCGGCGCTCGTCGAGTGGGTCGCGGCGGACGAGCGTGCCGCCGGCCGCCGGCCGTTCGTCATCGGGGTCGGCGGGACCGGGCCGATCGGCGCGGCCGGGCAGGTTCTCGCCGGTCTCGAGCTCGCGGACCAGCTCGCGGACGTCGGGATTGGCGACGCGACGGTTGTGCTGCCGTCGGCGACCGGCGGCACCCATGCCGGCCTGTTGACCGGTCTCGCGCTCGCGCTGCTGCCGCTCCGGGCGGTCATCGGGATCGCTGTCGCTTCGCCGGCCGCCGAGCTCCGAAGCGCGATCGACGCGACTCTCGACGGGCTCGAGCCTTTCGTCGGCCTCCGCGTCGCGCCCGACGCCGTCGTGATCGACGCTGACCAGCTCGGCACCGGCTACGGTCGCCCGACGGCCGCCGCCGACGAGGCCATCCGGCTCCTCGCGCGGACCGAGGGCATCCTCGTGGACCCGATCTACACTGCCAAAGCGCTGGCCGGGTTGATCGCCCGCGTCCGCGACGGACGTCTCAGGGGCCCGGTCGTGTTCTGGCATGCCGGCGGCGGCCCGGGCCTGTTCGAGCGTCTTCCGCCGGCTGACTGAGTTCCCAGCGCGGGCTCCGGGCTCCGGCAACCTGCGGCGCGTCGCACGCCCGCTGCCTCGCAGGCCGGGGAGCCCGAGGGTTGCGAGCCACACCGGTCCGACGTGGCCAGACGGTCATCGGTGGAACACTGGGCTCGATCGCGGCCACAGAACGGTCGAACCCGAGCGTGGTCGATGCCGGTCCAAGCGTGGAGGCAGCCGCGTCATGTCTCGACCGGACCGTCGGGGATGCGCCGACCGCGCCCAGCGTTCCGTGGACGGGAATCTGGCCAGAAGCCTGCTCGTCCAGCGTGGAGGGACTGGCAGGGTGGGGGACGCGGCACCGGCGAAGCGGAACGGGGAACGAGGCACCGGGCAGGCGGCGCCGGGAACGCGGGAGCGCGCCGCGGATGTCGGCACGGAGCCGGCGGCTCAGCGCGCCCTCAGCCGCCCCGGCCCGACCCCCCGCCTGACGCCCGCCAAGCATCGCGCAGCTTCATCCGGCCGCCGGTCTGGAGCACGGCGCCCGAGTAGACCCGTCCTCCGACCACGAACAGCACCCAGATCGCGACGCACATCAGGATCACCGAGAGGCCGAACTCCCACGGCTCGATCGCGCCCAGCGCCGCCCGCAATGGCACCACCATCGGCGAGACCGGCGGGATGAACGTCGCGATCCGAGCCGCGACCCCGGCCGGGTCGTTGAGGGCGACGATCAGCGAGAAGAAGTAGGCGCCCATCGCGATGAAGCTGACCGGGCTCGAGGCGTTCGACGCCTCCTCCATCCGAGACGCGAGCGCACCCAGGACCCCGAGCGCAGTCGAGTAAAAGGCGTATCCGAGCACGAACCAGACCAGCAGGTTGACGACCGCGAAGGCGGTGGTCGGTGGCAGGCTGAACCGCCCAGCGAGGACGCCGGCCGTGAGCCCCACCCCGACCATCAGGACGAGCTGGGCAAGACCGAGCAGTCCGATCCCAAGCACTTTCCCGATCAGAAGGTCGCGCGCTTCGATCGTGGCCAGCACGACCTCGACGACCCGGCTCTGCTTCTCCTCGACGACCCCGGTCAGGACCCACGTTCCGAACGTGAAGATCGAGATGAACAGAAGGATCACCCCGACGTTGGCGAAGATGAACGAGGTGTCGCGGTTCGGGTCCGCCGGCTCGAGCTCGCGGAACGAGATCTGGGGTGGTGTCGTGAAGGCCGCGGCGACGACCTGTTGGAGGAGCGGATTCGGCTCGCTTCTCACGATGAGGGCCGGCGTCGAGCCGTCCGGTGGGACAGCCAGGACGGCTGCGAGCGAGTCATCGCGGAGGCGATCCTCGGCAGTCGCGAGGTCGGCCACGGGCTCGACCACGAGGGTCAGACCGGCAGACGTGGCCGTTGCCTCGATCGCCTCGATGACTCCGGCCGGCGGCGTGCCGATCACGCCGAGGCGCTGGGCGCCCGGCGAGCTGCCGATGATCGAGGGCAGGAACAGGCCGGCGAGGATTATTGCAACCGACACGATCAACGACAGCAGGAACGCCCGGCTCCGGCCGCGTTCCAGGAGCTCGCGCCGAGCGACGAGCCAGATTGCGCGTCCACGGCTCATGACCGGACGACTTCCATGAACAGCTCGGACAGCGTCGGTGGCTGGAAGGTGAACCGGCGGACTTCGCCGGCGGACGTCGCGGCTGCCAGGACGGCGCCCAGGTCGAGATCCACCGGGACGAGGAGCCGGGCGAAGTCGCCGCGCTGCTCCACCGTGGTCAGGTCCGGCCGGCTGGCGAGCCAGGCGTTGGCGTTGCCGGCGACCTCGACCTCGAGGTGGCGCTTGGTGGAGGCGGCACGGAGGTCACCGATCGGTCCGGCGGCCGCGATTCGGCCGCGGTTGATGATCACGACGTCCTCGCACAGGTCCTCGACGAGATCGAGCTGGTGGCTGGAGAAGACGACCCCCACGCCGGCCGCCGCCCGCTCGCGCAGGATCGCCGACATCGTGTCGATCCCGAGCGGGTCGAGTCCGCTGAACGGTTCGTCGAGGACGAGCAGCTCCGGATCGTGGACGAGCGCCGCTCCGAGCTGGACCCGCTGCTGGTTGCCATGGGACAGCGCCTCGAGCTTGGCACCGGCCCGGTCGCCGAGCCCGAGGCCGTCGAGCCAGCGCGCCGTCGCCTCGCTCGCCGCCCGCGCCGACAGCCCGTGTTGCTGGGCGAAATAGCTGAGTTGGTCGGCGACCTTCATCCGCGGGTACAGGCCGCGCTGCTCGGGCATGTAGCCGAACCGCAGCCGGTGCGGTCGGCTGATCGGTTGGCCCTGCCAGGTGATCGAGCCGCGGTCAGGCCGGGCAAGGCCGAAGACGCAGCGCATCGTCGTGGTCTTGCCGGCCCCGTTCGGCCCGAGGAAGCCGACGAGCCGGCCGGGTCGGACGGTGAATGTGGCCCCGTCGAGGGCCACGACCGAGCCGTAACGCTTGGACAGGTCGCTGATCTCGAGCATGCGGTGTGGGGTCCCTCCGGCGATCGTCAGCGACTCTAGCGGTGATCGGATTCGACCGCCGGGCGGGCCAGCAGGCGTGCTCCGAGTTGGCCGAAGGCGTCGAGCGAGAAGACGGCCTCGACTGGCAGCCCGGAGGGCGAGATGGAGGCTCGGCGCGTATTCGCCGCGCTTGATGTAGCCGACCAGCTCGCGCTCGGCCGACCCGCGCTGGGGGTTCACCGCACGCCGTCGCCGACGAGGCGATCCTCGTCGGTGGGCAGATCCTGCTCGATCCGGACCGGTACGAGAGCCTGCATTCTCGCAATCGAAAGAACCCCGGGGCCAGACGCCCGGGTTCACATTGTGGGCGGAGCCCGCGGAACGTTACTTGACGACGACCTCGCCCTTCATGTCCGGGTGGACGTCGCAGCGGAAGAAGTAGCTGCCCGCTTTCTGCGCCGGGACCACCTGGTCGACCTTCTTCGCCGAAACGATCTCGCCGATCGAGATCTTCTGCGAGAACCCGCTGTCGCCGTAGATCGCGAGGTTGTGCGGAGCGGACTCCTGATTGTCGAGATGGACCGTGACGTTCTTGTCGGCCGGAAGCTCGATGGTGGTCGAGGCGAACTTCACGTCCTTGGCGACGACCGTCGGGCCGTCGACGACCGGACCGGACGGCACCGGCGCTGCGGCGCTGGGCGAACACGCCACGCTGATCGCGGCGAGGGCCACGAGGCCAAGGCTGAGAAGGATGCGCTGCATGGTGGCGGGCTCCAAGCTGCTGGGGGTCGTTCTGATCGTCCTCGGAGTCGTGGTGATCGGCTTTGCGCTCGTCCGGGGCCGGCGCTCGGCCGTCTGATCCCGCCGTCTCAGGCGAGCTCGACGATCCGGTAGCGGACCTCGCCGCGCGGAGCGGCGACCGCGACATCTTCACCGACCGAGCGCCCGATCAGCGCTTTCCCGACCGGCGACACGTTCGAGATCCGGCCGGAGCCGGGATCCGCCTCGGCCGAGCCGACGACGACGTACGTCATCCGGTCCCCGCCCTCGTCCTCGACCGTGACCGTCGAGCCCAGGGAGACGCGCTCGGCCGCGTCGCCGGACGGTGCCTCGATCACGGTCGCGACCCGGAGCGTGGCCTCGATCGCCTTGATCCGGCCCTCCAGGAACGACTGCTCCTCGCGGGCGGAGGTGTAGTCGGCGTTCTCCTTCAGGTCGCCCAGCTCCTTGGCCGACTTGATCCGGGCGATCACTTCGGGTCGCTTCGTTCCTGTCAGCTCGGCGTGCTCGGCCTGGAGGCGAGCCATCCCCTCGGCTGAGACCCACGTCGTCTCGGCCGGCCGGTCGCCGGGCTTCCGGTTCGCGGCTCGCGGCTGGCCGGTCGTCGCCGACGTCGCGCGTGAC
>JACCVQ010000221.1 GCA_013698095.1 Chloroflexota bacterium | reverse complement strand
GGCTTGAAGCCCTCAGACGAGATCTCGAAGCCAAGTCGGCGGGAGCTCGACGACGCGATCGCCACGGCGAGCAAGCTCGCCAACGGCCTTGGCTACCGCCTCTCCTACTGGCTCGTGCCGGTCTCCGGCTCGAGCGAGAAGGGAGGTCCGGCCGATGGCTGATCGGATCGTCCTCGTCGGCTGCGGCGGGATCGGGAGCCAGTTGCTCCCGCCGCTCGTCCGCTATCTCGCGAACCGGCCCGAGCCGCGATCGCTCCTCGTCCTCGTCGACGGCGACGTCTTCGAGCCGGGGAACCGATCGCGACAGGCCTGCTCGCACGGTGATCTGGGCTCGAACAAGGCCGAGGCCCTGGCCCGGGTCGCACGAGCCGATGGGCTCGCTTGTCAGGCGATCCCCGAGTTCCTCGACGAGACCAACGTCCGATCGATCGTCCGCGAGGGAGACGTCGTCCTCCTCGCGGTCGACAACCACCGGGCGCGGGCGCTCGTCGATCGACATCTCGGATCGCTCGACGACGCGACGCTCATCAGCGGCGGCAACGACGAGACGGACGGCAACGTCCAGCTCGTCCGCCGTCGCGACGGCTGGTCCGTGGACGGCCATCTGACCGAGATCCACCCGGAGATCGGCATGGCCACTGAAGAGGAACCACGCGACGGCGGCTGCCAGGTGATGGCGGCCGAACGTCCGCAGCTCCTCGTGACGAACCTGATGGTCGCCAGCGCGATGCTCACCTGCCTCTGGCAGATCAACGAGCGCGGCAGCGTTCCCTACAGCGAGGTTTACCTCGACGCGATCCAGAACGCGGCGCGCAGCCGCTCCTGGTTCCGCGTCCCGGCCGGCGCGCAGTAGGGGAGTGTGGATCAACAGGTGCACAACCCGGCCGAGGCGGCGCCCACTGGCGTCCCTCGGCCGGACAACACATCACAGCGGGAACATCAGACGTGACGAAAGCCGAAGCACAACCCAGAGCCGAGCTGCTAGCGAACCCCTTTCGACCAGGAAATGGGGTTGCCCCGCCGTACCTGGCGGGCCGCGACAAGCTGCTCAACGAGTTCGAGCGCTACCTTGCCGAAACATATCCTCCGCACGCCAATTGGACGCTCACAGGCATCCGCGGGACGGGCAAGACGGTGCTCCTCGGCGAGTTCGCCACACGCGGGGAGCGGGCCGGCTGGCTGTGCCTCGAGCGCGAGCTCAGCGATCGCCACCGCGACGACGCGCGATTGGCTGACGCGATCGCGGACGATTGCGCCACGCTGATCCGACGCTGCAGCTCACTCGCGGGATTTGGAGACGCGCTTGAACGGGCTTGGCAGTATGTGCGTCCGCGCCGCGTCTCAGTCGGTGAGGTGGGCTACGAGCCAGCCTACGAGGCTGAGTCGCCGGACGCGGCCGAAACGATCCGGTCGGCGCTTGTGGCCCTCGACAGCGCCCTCGCTCAGACGGACATCCCGGGCGTTCTCTTCCTGTACGACGAAGCCCACCTGCTCGGCGATGACCGCCGCCAGGAGCGATTCCCACTCTCGTCGCTGCTGGCCGGGTTCGGACAGGCGCAGCGGACGTCGAGCCGGGTGCGACTCGTCCTGTGTGGTCTGCCGACCCTCAGCCTCAACCTCAAGCGGGCCCGAACATACGCCGAGAAGATGTTCCGGCACGTGATCATCGGCCATCTCGAACGCGACGACGCCTGGGATGCGCTCGGAATACCGCTCTCTGGCAGCGGTCGCACCTTCGAACTCTCGCTGGTCGGCGAGATTGTGGAGCGGACGGCCGGCTACCCGTACTTCCTTCAGTTCTTCGGCGGGTTCCTGTGCAGCCGTGTCGGTCGAGCTGACGTCCTTCTCGACGACTACGTCGCGCTCGAATCGAGCCTCCTCCACGAACTCGACCTTGCCTTCTTCGAGGACCGCTATCTCGTCGCCGGAGGGGCGGGCCAGCGGGTTCTTGACGCCATGGCTGGCGCCGGGGGGCGCGTCTCGACCCTGAGTCTTCGCCGCTCTCTGGCCGACCTCCCGAACGTCGACGTCATCGTCCGGCGGCTCGTTGACCGTGGCCTCGTCTATCGACCGACTCGAGGAACGTATGACTTCGCCTTGCCCCTGTTCGGCTCGTACCTCCGCCGACGTGCCGAACTAACAGAACTAACACGGCGGCGTTAGAAGTGGCCCGGCGACGACGAGACCCGACCGACCTGAGGCTTCAGGGCCGAATCGGGGCGTACAAGCTCCACGCGACGCACGATCCGCGTGAGACGACAGCGAGGGCGCGGAAGGTCTTCCGCGACTCGTTCGAGCGGTTGGTCGATCCCCACGGCGTCCTGCCGCTTGACGAGCGTCGCCGTCGCGCTGAATACGCCCGCAAGGCCCATTACGCACGCCTGGCTCGCCTCAGCGCGTGTGCGAGGCGGTCCAGAAGGTCCGGCGGCTGACCATCGCCTACTCCGCGATTGGCAGCGATCGCGGGGGCGACAGCGCTCCGGCGAATGAGGCTCGCGCCCAACTCCGAACCCGTGTTGGGGTCCTCGCGCCGGAAAACCGGAGCTGGCAGATCAGGCCGTCGGGTAAGTTGCGATCATGGACGCCGGCGGATTCGTCTCTCGACCACACGGCCTTAGTTGGTCCGGTCTCGACGGGCCCAATTTCGGAACCCAGCCACCGGCATCGAGAGCCAGCGTTCCGTTTCGCTCTTCATCCGTCGCCCATCAACGATGCAGGACCGCGACCTTGGAAGCGCGTCGTTATCGCCTCTCTGCGACAGACGATAACTAGCGCAGCTGCGCTCGTTTCCTTCATGATCGGGGAGGCGTGGGCTACAACGCTCAGCGGCGTCTGAATGCCATTCAGACGCTCTTCCAACTGAGCTATAGCCCCGTTGCCGCATGCCCAGTCAGCGCTGCTCACGGGCGGCCGACGAGAGTCTAGCACCGGTACAGCCGACCCTCCGTCGCCGGCTATCCACGTGCCCACGCGCACCGCAAACCGCGGCGACCCGGTGCCAGTGTGCAACGAGGTACCAGGACCTTCGGGCTATGCTGCGCCTCAACGCCATCGCGGCGGTCGGGGGACGTCGCCACGTCCGGCACGAGAGGGCATATCTCGGTCATGCGTAACCTCGGGGAGGATCCACGGCCATGTCGCTGATGCAACGCGTGGAACGAGTGCAGCGGCTTCGCGAAGAGGAGGCGGCCCGCGAGGCCGCCGCGAAGGAGGCTGCCGAGGAAGCGGCGAGGGCCCGCGCCAGTGCCCCCGCCGCGCCCTCCGGTGGCGGGCGAGGGACGGCGGTCGCGGTTGCTCCGCCGGCGGTGACCTCCGCAAACGGCACTTCGACCGCGCCCGAGCTGTCTCATGGCCCCTCAACCGCTGCCGGGCACGTCCCGGTCATGGCGAAATCGCAGACCGTGGCCGCGCCCGCAGCCTCAGCGCCGCCCGCGCCCGCAGCGCCGGCTCCGATGCCGCGGGCCAACCAGACGGCCCGCGAGGCGCTCCTAGTCGAGATCCGGCACCGGCTCCAGGCCGAAGTCATCTCGGCCTTCGACACGCTCCTCGACGAAAAGGTGACCGACGTCCACGGAAAGATCGAGGGGATCGTCGACCGGACGGTCGCCGCGAATGGATATGCGGTGACCCGCGACGAGCGGCTCCGGCTCGTCGACCAGCTCGCCCACGACGTGACGGGCTTCGGCCCGCTCGAGCCGCTCCTGGCCGACGAGACCATCACCGAAGTCATGGTCAACGGCCCCGACCACGTCTACATCGAGCGAGCCGGCAAGATCGAGCGCATCGAGAGCTCGTTCCTCAACGACGAACACGTCATGCGGATCATCGACCGGATCATCACCCCGATGGGCCGCCGGATCGACGAGATGAGCCCGCGCGTCGACGCTCGCCTGCCTGACGGCTCGCGGGTCAACGCCATCGTCGAGCCGCTCTCGCTCGTTGGTCCGGTCATCACCGTCCGGAAGTTCTCGCAGACGCCGTACACGGTTGACGACCTGATCGGCTTCGGGACGTCGACCCCGGAGATGTTCGAGTTCCTGCGGGTCTGCATCGAGGCCCGTCTGAACGTCTTCGTTTCGGGCGGGACGGGCTCCGGCAAGACCACGTTCCTGAACGTCCTTTCGTCGTTCATCCCGAACGATGAGCGGATCGTCACGATCGAGGACGCCGCCGAGCTCCAGCTCCGCCAGGACCACGTGATCACCCTCGAGTCGCGACCGCCGAACCTGGAGGGCGAGGGCGAGATCACGATCCGCCACCTGTTGAAGAACGCAATGCACATGCGGCCCGACCGGATCATCGTCGGGGAGTGCCGCTCCGGCGAGGCCCTCGACATGCTCCAGGCGATGACGACGGGCCACGACGGCTCGCTGTCGACGGGTCACGCCAACACCCCGAACGACATGCTCCGCCGCCTCGAGACGATGGTCCTGATGACCGGTTACGAGCTGCCGCTCCGGGCGATCCGGGAGCAGATCGCATCGGCGGTCGACCTCATCGTCCACACGACGCGGCTCAAGGACGGCAGTCGCAAGGTCGTCAACATCACCGAGGTCTACGGGATCGAGGACGACGACATCCTGACCCAGGACATCTTTGCCTTCGAGCAGACCGACTTCCGCGACGGCAAGATCATCGGCGAGCTGAAGCCGACCGGTGTCCGGCCGACGTTCATGGACCAGTTCCGCAAGGCGGGCATCACCCTCCCGCCCGGCGATTTCGGGATCCCGCCCGAGGACAAGGCCAAGCCGACCCGGATCAGCTCAACCAAGGGCCGCTGGGGCGCCGGCGACTCGAGCGGCGGACCGGTCGCGCCGATCCTGCCACTCGGCTACGGCAAGGCGGTCCAGGCAGGCGGCATGGTCTACATCTCATCGATCGGGCCGATCGACCCCGAGACCGGGCTTGTCGTCGGTAGCACGATCAAGGGTCAGGCGAAGCAGTGCCTGGCGAACCTGAAGGCCAAGCTCGAGGCGACGGGGACGTCGATCGACAAGGTGGTTTGGGCCAACTGGTCGCTGCGCGACGCGACCGAGTTCGATCTCTTCAACGAGGAGTGGGTCCGGGTCTTCCCGGGCGACGGGCCAGTCGGTCAATCGACGATCTTGACGCCGCTCCAGCGCCGAGCCGGCTTCCGGGTCGCCATCGGGGTGATCGCCGAAGCCGGGGCCGCCTGACACCGAGCCGATTCAGACGCGGCGGCAACGCCAGCGCCATACGCTGACCCCCAGCTCACAGCGGTTGCGCTCGAAGATCGGAGCGTCGAGCATTCATTCTCGCGACCTCGGCTGGGTCCTGACCCTGCTCGTCGCCGGCATTGCCCTCCTGGTCGGCGCCGGGGCGATCGCGATCCGCCTGCTCGGACCGTCGGAGCTGGCGGTGATCCCGGCGGAGGCGTGGCCGTGGACGGCCGACGGCGTCGAGGTCGCTGCGACGTCGGGGCGAAGCGCTTTCCTGGCCGGCGACCTGGTCGTGGGCATGAACGGCCGACCGCTCGCGTCCTGGGTCGAGGCGGCGATGCCGTTCGCCTCCGCTCCCGACCCGTTGGCTCCGGGAGCGGTCGTGACGTTCGACGTCGTCCGCGACGGACGGTCGATCCAGCTGCCGGTCGCGCTCCAGACATTCCCGTTTGATCGGCTCGGCCCAACCATGCTCCCGCTCGTCGGGTTCGGGGCGGGGGTCCTGGCGCTCGCCGCCGTCCTCGTGGCGCGGCGTCCCCGCTCGACCGTGCTCCGCCTCCTGTTCGTCGCCGCCGCGGCCAACGCCGCGGACATCTCGGCCTGGACGATCGGGCTCCAGCCGACCGACTTCCTCGCCGGCAGCCCGTTTCTGCTCGCGTTCGGCGCGGCGGCCATCTTCAACGTCGTGTTCTGGTCGAGCATCGTCCACATCCTGACGGTCTACCCGGTCCGAAGCCCGATCGCGGTCCGCCACCGGGCCGTCGTGCCATTGATCCACGTCCTGCCGCTGGCCGCCCTCGCGGTGCTGGTCCTGATCGCCAACCTCGCCGGCGGCTCGACCCTCGTCAAGATCGACCGATTGGCAAGCGTCGTCGCCATCGTCGGCTCCGGCATGCTCGTCACGATCATCCTCGCGACGATCGCCGGCTACCGCCGAGCGACGCCGCCGATGCGGCGGAGCGTCCGCTGGATCGCGGCTGGTCTCGTGTTCGCGGCCGTCGCGACGCTCGCGTTCCTGACGCTGCCGATCGTCGTGACCGGCGAACCGCTGCTTTCGCGGAGCCTCGTCGACCTCTTCGCGATGCCGGTCCCGGTCGCGATCCTGATCGCGGTCGCGCGAGACCGGCTGTTCCAGGTTGCGCTGCTGACCAGGAGCCGGGAGCGAATCGTCGCCGCCCGCGAGGACGAGCGGCGCAAGCTCCGGCGCGACCTGCACGACGGCCTGGCCCCAACGCTGGCAGCGGCCGGGCTGAAGCTCGATCACGCCCGCCATGTGGTGCGGACCGACCCGGCGGCGGCTGAGAACGCCATCGACGACGCCCGTCAGGCGGTCCGTGGCACGATCGCGGAGATCCGCCGGCTGAGTCGGGAGCTCCGCCCGCCGGCCCTCGATACGCTCGGGCTGGTCGGAGCGATCCGGGAGCAGGCGGAAGGGCTCGGCGGACAGGCCGGGAATGGGCCTCTCATCATCGTCGACGCGCCCGATGCGCTGCCCAGCTTGGCCGCCGCCGTCGAGGTCGCGGCCTATCGGATCGCGGTGGAGGGGATGATGAACGTGGTCCGCCACGCCGCGGCGACGACCTGCCAGGTGTCGATCGGGCTCGCCGACGGCGAGCTCCGGATCGAGGTGGCCGACGACGGCGTCGGGATCCAGGCCGAGGGCGGCGTCGGGCTGCGCTCGATGCGCGAGCGGGCCGCGGAGATCGGCGGCGACGTGACCTTCGACGCCGGGTCAGGGCAGGGGTCCGGACCCGGAACTCGCCTCACGGCGCGCTTGCCCGTCGCGGCCACCGTCATGGGCTCGTCGTTGACATGACCGAGCCGAACCCGGCGCCCGCGCCGATCCGGGTCCTGATCGCGGACGACCATCCGGTCTTCCGGGACGGCCTGCGCGGCCTCGTCGAGCGTTCGTCCGACCTGCTCCTGGCCGGCGAGGCGACGACCGGCGTGGAGGCCGTCGCCCTCGCCGCGAGCACGAACCCGGCGATCGTCCTGATGGATATCCGCATGCCCGAGATGACCGGCATCGAGGCGACCCGCCGGATCCTCGAGCGCGATCCCGCGGTTGGCATCCTGATCCTGACGATGTCGGAGGACGACGAGTCACTGTTCGCCGCGATGCGAGCCGGTGCCCGCGGCTATCTGCCCAAGGATGCCGACAGCGACGACCTGCTCGTTGCGATCCGAGCGGCGGCGCTGGGCGAGGCGATCTTCGGACCCTCGATCGCGCGCCGGATGATGGCCTTCTTTGCGGCCGGACCGGGAGCCACCGCCAGCCCGTTTCCGGAGCTGACGGAGCGCGAGCTGGAGATCCTCGAGCTGATCGCGGCCGGTCGCTCCAACGGCGAGATCGCGGAGCGTCTGGCGATTGCCGCCAAGACCGTCCGAAACCACGTCGCCAACGTCTTCAACAAGCTCCAGGTGGCCGATCGCAGCCAGGCCATCGTGCGCGCCCGCGAGGCCGGTCTCGGGACCGACGGAGGGCGGCGCGACCGGGGCTGAGCCGGCGGCTCGCGGCCCGAGGCGAGCCAACGACTGCCCGCTGACCGGGCCAGTTGCCACGCGAGTTGCCCGGCTTGTTGCCCGGTCGCCCGGGACTCCTGACTCATGCGCTCGGGACGGGCGCCCATCGATACCTCTCCCAGACGGTCAAGGCGACCGTTCTTGAGGGAGAGCGACGATGGACCGCAACATCGATGGCCAGGTTGTCGAGGCGATGGAAGCCCAGCTGCCGGCCCTGGGGCGCTACGTGCGCTCGCTCGTCCGGGACGCGGACGAAGCCGCCGACATCACCCAGGAAGTCTGCGTCCGCCTCCTCACGACGGCGCGCGCCGGCGGGCTGCCGGACCATCCCGGTGCCTGGATGAAGCGGGTCGCCTACAACCTCGTCGTGAGCTCGTCGCGGCGCCGCCAGACCGCCGACAAGTTCGCCAATCAGCTGATCGAGCGGGACGCCGCGCCGTCGCTCGACGACACGATCCTGCGCCGGGAACGGAACCACCAGCTCGCGACGATCCTGGCCTCGACCCGCGCCACCGATCGTGACGCATTGACGATGGCGGCCAGCGGCCACTCGACGCGCGACATCGCCGCTCACCTGGGGCGGACCGAGATCGCGACCCGGACGATGATCTGCCGGGCCCGCGGCCGGATGCGCGACGCCCTCGTCAGCGCCGACGTCGCGTGATGTGGATGTGGCACCATCGACTCGATGGCGCCCCCGCCGTACGTCCTTCGCCGGTCCGCCCGATCGCGTCGGTTGCGGATCACGATCGACCCCGAGAACGGCCTCGTCGTGACGATTCCGCTGGCCACCCGCCGCGGCTGGGCCCATCCGGAGCACCTGATCGATGACTTCCTGCGCGAGCGCGAGCCGTGGATCCGGCGTCATCTCGATCGCCAGGCACGCCAGCGAGCCGAGCTCCGCGCCCGCGGTGGGCTGCGTGACGGCGCCTCGATCCGGTATCTCGGCGTCCTTCATCGCCTCCGGGTCGCTGCCGCGGGCGGCCGGCGCTCGACGGTCGCCCGGATCGTGACCGTGACAGGGCCCGAGCTGCACCTGGGCCTCCTGGCCCGGGACGCCGACCGCGCCGACCGCGTCCTGACGGGGTGGTTCAAGGATCAAGCCCGGTTCGCGATCGACGCGACGATCGCCGATCACGCCGCGGATCTGGGCGTCACGCCCACGGCGGTCGCCATTCGAGACCCGCGAACGCGCTGGGGGAGCGCGTCGCGCCAGGGTCGCCTCATGTTCAGCTGGCGCCTCGTCCTCGCCCCACCGGAGGCACTCGAGACCGTCGTCGTCCACGAGCTCGCCCATCTCCGGGTGTTCGGTCACGGTCCGCGGTTCTGGGCGGTCGTGGCGTCGCGCCGGCCCGACCACATGGCCTGGCGGCGCTGGCTGCGGTCGCACTCGCTCGAGCTCCACGGGGCGCTGGCAGACACAACGACCGAAGAGCAGGGCTCGATCGAGTCGTCAGCCGGCTGACGGCAGCCCTTCGACGATCTGTTCGACAGCGTCGCCGACGTCCGTGGTGTCCACGTCGATGACCTGGTCCGCGACGTCCGCGTAGACCGGCGCACGCTCCGCCGATCGGGCACGCAGCCATTCGATATCGAGGGCATCCGCCCGGCGGCCGGCCCCCGATCCGATCCGGGCGAGGAGCGTGTCGGGTCGGGCTCGAAGCCACACGACGTGGCCGGCGTCCACGAGCGCAGCTCTCGCATCGGGCGCATCGACCACCGCGCCGGCGACCGCGATGACCGCAGATCCCTCTCGCACGATCGCGGCCCGGAAGGCTGCGATCTCGGCATCGTGCAGGACGTCCTCGCCATCCTCGGCGTCGATCGCCGCCGGCGCTCGCCCGGTCAGCTCGAGAACGAGCGCGTCGTTGTCGAGGAACGGCCAGCCGGTCCGACGGGCCAGCTCTCGTCCGACGGCCGTCTTGCCCGAGCCCATCATCCCCACGAGCAGGATTCGATCGCGCTGGCGCAGCATCGGGCCCATGATGCCCGACGGCATCATGGAGATGGCGAACGGCCGGTCGCGGACGTCGGCAGCGGCCGATCGAGGCACGTCCCGTCCGGCGACGTGACGCGAACGACCGCCACCCTGACGTTGGCCTTCCGTCCGAGCAGGGGCTACTCGGTTGGTCTACGGATGGACGTGCCCGCCGGGATTCGTGATCGCGGGGCATGGCAGCGCCGCGCCAGGCAGGAACCGGACCACCCCGTCGGAGGCGTTGGCCACGATGGCCGGAGCGGCGGAGTTGCAGTGGGCCTGCGCCCACGCCCTCGAAATCGGCCCGACGACGACGGGCTCGTCGTGGGACGGGGGCTGGACGGTCTGAGAGTGGCCGAGGACCGAGCCGGCGGCTGCCAGCACGAGCAGCGCGCCACTCGCGGTGGCGACGATGGTTCGACGAGGACGGGAAACGGAGCGCATGAAAATCTCCTTGCCTCGGATGTGGTCGCCTACGCCGATGGGCTGACGCGTGTCGTGAGCGACACGTCATTCGGCCGCAGGAGCGCCAGGAAGATGGGGCAGCGTGCACGCCAGGCCTCGAGCATCGGGCCGGTCTTGGACTCCGGGTCGGGCGAGGTCACCTCGATGTCGATCGCGAAGTCGGCCAGCGCTGGCGAGGCGTCGTCGATGCCCAGGAGTCCGCGCGCGTCGGACGAGCAGCTGGCGACGGCCGTCACGGCCTCGATCCGGACACCGAATTGCGGCGCGAGCGTGTCGCGGAGGAATGCCACACCGCAACCCGCAAGCGCGCCGAGGAGATACGCCGTGGGGCTCGGCGCGAGATTTTGGCCACCGACGGCGGCCGGCAGGTCGGCGTCCCAATTGAACGGACCGGCGGACAATCGGGCGTGGCCATTCGTGAGTGTGGCCGTCACCGTTGGCGTGGCCCGGGCGGTCGAGGGGTCGGCCCGAAATCGCTCTTCCGTGGTTGCGAGAACGTCGACTGTCATGGGTGGACCTCGAATAGCGTGGGGGCTCCTCGGGGAGCCAGGCCCACACGCTATGACGCCATGACGAGCTCAGGGAACGGCGGTACTACCCAATCCGGACGGGCCATTGCCGGGCAATGGCGGCGTACACGTAGTCGTCTGGTGGTCAGCCAAGGTGCTGACGGAGCAGATCGGCAACGGCGGCCGCCCGCGCGGACTTGCCGGCGACACCGAGCTTTCCGTAGGCGTTCGAGAGATGCCGCTCCACCGTTCGAACGCTGAGGCCCAGGGCATCCGCGATCTGCTGGTTCGCCATCCCGTCCGCGGCCGACCGCAACACCTCGACCTCCCGTTCGGAGAGACTCTCAACGGCGACCCCGCGGCGCTCGGGCTCGGTGCGGTCGGCCTCGAGGAACGCACGGACCTCGCGGAGCAGGACGCTCCACGCGGGCTCGCCGGCAAGAAGGATGTGATTCTTGCTCTCGAGCGGCACGAGCCGCGCCGCTGGGATCTGGGCCGTCACCCGCGGAGCATCGGCGAACGGCGTGGCTCGATCGCCGACTGCGTGAAGGACGAGTGTCGGAGCCGTGATGCGTGCAATTTCGTCGGTGATGTCGACCTCTTGTCGGGCAATACGGCTCGCCACGGCATTGTCGGGCGAGGTGGACATGCGCTGGAGAGCGTCGAACCAGCGCATCTGCTCTTCGGTCGCCCCCGGGATGAAGATGCGGGTGAACACTCGGCGAAACAGCGGATCTTCCTTCGCCCATCCGACCCGGATCATGCTCCGGAACGTGTCCTCGACGGCTCGCTGTTCGGCGTCCATCTCGCGTGGTTCCCCCGATCCACTGCCGTACAGGACCAGCTTGGTGACACGCTCCGGGTGCCGCGCCGCGTAGGCCATGGCGACCTCGGACCCTCCAGACATCCCGAGCAGCGCGACTCGCTGGAGACCCAGCGCAGCGATGACGCCTTCCAGATCGCCGACCCGAGCGTCGAGGGAAAAGTCGTCCACCGACCAGTCCGACATGCCGAAGCCGCGCTCGTCGTAGCGCACCAGCGTCGAGATGCCGCCGAGGTCATCGAGGAAGTGGCGCCAGACGGGACTCTGCCAGTCGTGCTGGAGGTGGCTCAGCCAGCACGACACGACGACGAGGTGCGGCCCGCTGCCGTGGACGGCGTAGGCGATCCGGGCATCACCGGAGCCGCGGCAGAAGCGGATCTCTTGATCCGCGTTCGCACGCGAAGCGTGGGCGGGCGGGACGCTGACCGAAACCATGCGCCGCATCGTACGCCCCCGTGGAACGAGCCTTGTCGCCTCCTGTCATCCCGATCGAGATGACCCGAAGAAACGTGGGCCATCCCGGCCAAGGGGAGGTGGTGGAGATGAGGGGACTCGAACCCCTGACCCCTGCGATGCGAACGCAGTGCTCTTCCAGCTGAGCTACATCCCCACGGCGTCGCGCGGAGCCGCAAACGGTCCCGGAGTGTAGCACGGGCCCCTCGTCGAACCGCTCATCCGGCTACCCTCCGGCGGTGTCCATCGGTCTCGAGCTCGGCCTCATCGCGGCGCTCTGCTGGGGCTTGACCGATGTCTCGGCGGCCGTCGCCGGGAGGCGTCTCGGGAGCCTCCGCGTCGCCGCCATCGTGCAGGCCACGAGCCTCGTCGCGATCGTCGAGATCTGCCTGATCCGGGGCTCGTGGTTCCCGACCCGGCTCGACGATATCGTCGTCTCGGCCGTCACCGGGATCGTCGCGGCCGGAGCCTACCTGTCGTTCTTCACCGCCCTCCGGATCGGACCCTTGTCGGTCGTGAGCCCGGTGGTCGCGGCGTATGGCGGCCTGACGGTCCTGCTTGCCGTCATTCTGCGCGGCGAGTCCCTGACCCTTCTCCAGGCGATCGGCGCGGGGCTGGCGACCATCGGCGTGATCCTGACCGGACTCGTTTCGGAGGGCGGGTGGCGGACCACGAAGGTCGCCGGCAAGGGCGTCGGGTTCGCAATCGTGGCCCTGGTCTGCTTCGCGGTCCTGACGATCGGCCTGGCCGCCCCGATCCGGAGCGCCGGGTGGTTGCCGGTCCTGCTGGTCGCTCGGATCGCGAACGCCGCGACCGTCCTCGCTGTTCTCGTCGTCGTCTACACCTTCCGGCCGCGCGCCGCGGCGCCATTCCTCTCGGGCTCCACCGACCGGGTGCCCGGGCTGCTGATCGTGGCCGTCCTCGCCGCTGCCGCCGGTGGTGCGCTCGACATTTCGGGCTTTGTCGCCTTCGCGATCGGGCTGGAGATTGCGCCGGCCTGGATCGTTGGCCTGGCCAGCTCCTTCGGGCCGGTCGTCAGCGTCGTCGTCGCGATCGTCTTCTGGCACGAGAAGCTCCAGCCGAGTCAGTGGCTGGGCCTCGCCGGGATCGCCCTGGGTTTGGCGGCGGTCGCCCTGCCCTAGGTTCCGATCGGCGCTGGAGGGTACACGCTACGCCGGAAGGCTGAACCAGAACCGTGTCTGACCGTCCCTCGACTCGGCCCCGACGCGGCCGCCGCCGGACTCGACGAGCTGCTTCACGATCGCGAGCCCGATGCCCGCCCCGCCGCGGGCCGCGTCACGCGACTTCTCGACCCGGTAGAAACGCTCGAAGACTCGCTCCAGGTCGTCGGCCGGGATCGGCTCGCCACTATTGCCGACCGATACGAGCAGGTCGCCCGGCCGCCGCTCCGCCCGGACCGTGACCGTGCCGCCCGACGGGGTGTAGCGCACTGCATTCGACAGGAGGTTGGCGAGGACCTGGGCGAGATGATCGGAGTTTGCTCGGGCCGGCAGGGAGTCCGGGACCGAGACCTCAAGCCGGAGCCCGGCCCGCTCGATCGCCGGCTGTGCCAGCTCGACGGCCGACCGGACCGCCGCGCCGAGGTCGATCGAGGCCAGCGCCGGCGGCACGCTGGCGGCGTCACCCTCGGCCAGCGAATCCAGGGACCGTGAGAGGCGGACCAGCCGCTCCGCCTCGTCCCAGAGCGATTCGTATGTCGCGCGGTCGGCGACGATCACGCCGTCGCGCAATGCCTCGAGATAGCCTTGGAGGTTCGTGAGCGGCGTCCGCAGCTCGTGGGCGGCGTTGGCAATGAAGTCGCGCCGCATCCGTTCCTGTTCCGCGAGCGAGGCGGCCATCTGGTTGAACGAATCGGCGAGGCTGGCAATCTCCTCCGGCCCGTCGCGCGGGACGCGTGCGGCATAGTCGCCATCCGCGATCCGGCGGGCGGCGGCGCCGACCTGGCGGAGCGGGCGGGCGAGCATCCGGGCCATCACGATCGCTAGCCCAACGCTGGCAAGGGCGGCCACGACGACCGCCGCGATGACCACGGTCGTGACGGACTCGTCGTACATCGCCCGGGCGTGCTCAGCCGAGTCGCCGGCCTGCATCATCAGGTCGGTGAAGACCTGACCGCCGACGACGACGACGCCGGCGACGAGGATCAGGAGCCCGATCCCTGCCGAGGCGAGGGCCGCCAGGGCGATCCCGGTGGCGATCCCGCCGCTTTTCACGAACTCAGCCGCCGACCGGCGCGGAACGATAGCCGGCGCCACGGACCGTGGCAACCCAACGCGGCGCGTCGGGATCGTCGCCGAGCTTGTCGCGCAGCCTCCGGATATGGACGTCGACCGTACGATCGAGGACTTCGGATTGCTCCGCGCCCCAGACCGCGTCGAGGAGCTGGTCGCGGCTGAGGACCCGTCCGTCGGCCTCGAGCAGGGTCTGGAGGAGCCGGAACTCGACGTGGGTCAGCTGGACGAGCGATCCCGCGATCGTCACCTCATGCCGGTCGGGGTCGAGGACGAGATCGTTGTGGGCGATCCGGCCGCCGGCACGAGCCGTCGGACCGGGCGTCACGGCGTCGGGCGCAGCGTTCGCGCCTGCCGCGGCTCGGCGCAGGATCGCCTTCACCCGGACGACGAGCTCGGCCGGCGAGAAGGGCTTCGGCAGGTAGTCGTCGGCGCCGTCCTCGAGCCCGGCGATGCGATCGAGGGTGGTGCCCCGGGCCGAGAGGACGAGGATCGGGGTCGCGCCCGCTTCCTCGTCGCGCCGGACCGCGCGGATCACGGCCCGCCCGTCGAGCTCGGGCAGCATCAGGTCCAGGACGACGAGCGCGGGGCGGTGCTCCTCGATCGCGGCCAGGGCCGCAGGCCCATCGGCTGCGGTGACGACCGCGAACCCGTCGCGCTCCAGGTACGTGCGGACGAGGCGGACGATCTTCGCGTCATCGTCGACGACGAGGATCGGTCGATCGGGCAGGGCAGGGGACTCCATCGCAAGTGCCATCATCGCCGACGGTAGGTCGCGCCGGTGACGGCCCGGTGACGGCCGGGTGACGGCGGCGTCCCGGCGCGCGGTTCCGCGCGACGCCGGCATTCGATATTCCGAGAAGGTCTGTCAGGCACCGTGATCGTCGTGCTGCTGCGATTGATGCGATGAAGGCATATTCCGGCACGAAGCCAGGATGTTCGTGAGTGATCGATGCCGTGGAGACATGAATCGCGACCAAGGTGCGGTTCTTGGCTTGGAATAGTCCTTCTCGGAATACGGGCGGGTTTGACGCGGCCCGGCGCGGGCACGGGTTTGGCGCGGCGCGGCCCGGCGCGGGCACGAGTTTGGCGCGGCGCGGCCCGGCGCGGGCACGGGTTTGGCGCAGAGACGAGGTCATCGCATATGACAGCCAGGACGTCCTTGTTTGAGGGGTTCAGCTGCGACCCTCCGAATCACGGCCATTTGCCACTGTGAGTTTCATTCGAGCCTGAATCGGCCTTGAACCGGATGACGCCGCGGATAGGGCTCGTGGGGATGTCGTATGAGCGTTCGCGGAACCCGTGCGCCGCGCGACGGCGGCACCGCCGTTGACGATATCGAACGTTTGTTCTAGTCTGACCGTCCGATGGCCAGCCTCTCCCCGGACGTGTCGGCTGCTCTCGCGTCTCTCCAGACGCGGTGGGGTGCCGCAGCTCCGCGGGTGATCGGAGCGCTGGCCACGGCGCCGCTCCCGGCCGAGCCGCCCGACGACCCATCCGAGCTCGCTCACTCTCCCGCGGGCGAGCCGCGAACTGGTGTCGAGCGGATCGTCCGGACCGGCTTCCCGGCCCTCGACGCGATCGTCGGCCCGGGCGGGCTCCCGCGCAGCGCCAGCGTGACGCTGAGAGGCGCTCCGTCATCCGGTGCCACCACGCTCGCACTGAGACTCGTCGCCGAGGCCCAGGCCGACGGCGCGATCGTCGCCTGGCTCGACCTCGCCCGGGCGCTCGACCCGGTCGAGGCCGCCGCCCGCGGCGTCCGGCTCGACTGGCTGGTCGTTTTGACCCCGGAGACCCTCGACGAGGGCCTGTCGATCGCCGGGATGCTCCTCGCCGGCCGCTCGGTCGACGTCCTCGTCCTCGATCTCCCGCCACGCCCCAACGCCGGCACGACGCCGGCCAAGGTCGCCGAGCGGCTCCGTCGCCTGGCCGGTCTCGCTCGCCGGGCGGAGACGCTCCTCGTCGCCCTCGAGCCGCCCGGCCTGACGCCCACGCTGGCCACCGCCGTCGCCGAGTCGACCGGTCTCCGCCTGGAGCTCATCCGTCGGGCCTGGATCCGGCTCGGCCGCGACGTCGTCGGCCAGCGAACTGAGGCGCTCGTCGCCCGCAGCCGCTACGGGCCGCCGGGCAGACGGGCGGAGCTTCGGATTCTCTACGCCGAGGGTGGCGGGCGGGACCGCTGCCTCCGCCACCCGGATCTCCTCCGCGACGACCCGGCCCGGACCGCCGACATCGTCACCCTTGCCGCCCCCACCGGCACCCCAGCTCCACGGATCCCGACCCATGCGACTCCTCCACCTCTACTGGCCCCACCTCCCGATCCGGCTGGCCCGCTCGCGCCACTCCGACTCCTTCCCGACTGACCGACCGGTGGTCCTCGGCGGCCAGCCGTGGACGGACGGGTTGGTGATCGACGCGGATCCGGCGGCCCGGGCACTCGGGGTCCGGCGCGGGATCCCGCTCGGGTCGGCTCATCGCCTCGCCCCTGAGGCTGCCTTCCTCGAGCCCGAGACCGATCAGGACATGGCCGCGGCGGAGGCCGCCTTCGAGACGCTCGCCCGGTTCAGCCCGGGCCTCGCCGGCACCACCGACCCGACCGACCCCGCTTTCGGCCTGATCGAGCTCCAGGCCGACGGCCTCGACCGGCTGTGGGGCCCGGATGCCGTCCTCGTCCAGCGTCTGGTCGAGGCATTGGCGACGATCCTGCCGGGGGCGCCGCAGCCGGGGATCGCCGGGACCCGGTTCGCGGCAACAGTCGCGGCCGGGCACGCCGAGCCGGCCGTCGCCCGGATCGTGGAGCCCGGCGGCGACGCCCACTTCCTCGCCCCACTCCCCTCGAAGCTGCTCTCGCCGGACCCCGACGTCCGGGCCCGCCTGGCGCGCTTCGGGCTCAGACGGATCGGCGTCGTGGCAGATCTACCGAAGAGCGCGCTCGTCGCCCGGTTCGGGGCGGAGGGGGAGCGGATCCACGCCCGGGCCCGGGGCGAGGAGCTGGAGCGGTTCGTGCCGCGGCGCGCCCCGGAGCGGGTGATCCTGGCCCTCCCGATCGACCCGCCGGTGGCCGAGACGGAGTCGCTCCGGTTCGTCCTCCACCGGCTGTCCGGAGCGCTCGCGGCACAGATCGATGCCCGCGGGATGGCCGCCGGCCGGGCGACGCTCCGCCTGACCCTCGAGCTGGCCTTCGCCCGGACGGGTACCCCGCAGGAGCTGGTCGTCGAGCAGCGCTTCCCCGAGCCGACCGCCGACGCCGACGCGATCGAGCGCCTCCTCCTCGCCCGCCTCGAGCAGACGCCCCCACCGGCCGCGATCGAGCGACTCGAGCTGGAGCTGGCCGGGGTCG
>JACCVQ010000171.1 GCA_013698095.1 Chloroflexota bacterium | reverse complement strand
GTGCCGCGCGGCACACCCTCAGTCGGTGCTCGTGGACACCTCGTAGCGGCCGCCGACCTGGAGTCGGTCGTGGAGCTTCTCGACGGTCGAGAGCACGTCGACCTCCGAGGCCGGCTTGTCGGTCCGGATGCGGACGATCCGGGGGAAGCGCAGCGAATACCCCGACTGATGACGCTTCGATCGGACGATCACGTCGAACGCGACCTCCACGACGACCGACGGCTCGACCTGGCGATAGCGCCCGAAACGCTGGATCGTGTGAGCCTCGAACCAGGCAGTCATCTCGGCGATCTCGGCGTCGGTCAGGCCGCTGTAGGCCTTGCCGATCGTGACCAGCTTGTCGTTGTCGGTGTCGCGGACCGCAAACGTGTAGTCCGACAGGACGCCGTGGCGCTTGCCGTGCCCGACCTCCACCCCGACCACGACGCAGTCGATCGTGGCCAGGGCTTTCTTCATCTTCAGCCAGCCGAGGCCGCGCCGGCCCGGCGAATAGATCGAGCCCGGATCCTTGACCATCAGGCCCTCGTTGCGACGCTCGCGAGCGCCGCTGAACGCCGCCTCCAAAGCGTCGACCGACGTGACCGAGACCAGATGGCTCAGGGCGAAGACGCCGCCGTCGCCGGCCAGCGGCAGCTCGAGCGCCTCGAGCCGGCGGCGACGATCCTCGAGCCGGACCCGCAGGAGCGGCTCCACCGCGGGTCCGCCGGTGGCGCCGAGACCGAGCGCGTCGAACGCGACGTAGATGACCGGCACCTCCTCACGGATCGCGGCCGACGGCGACTTCCGGCCGAGGCGGGCCTGGAGGCTGATGAACGGCAGGACGGCGCCGTCCCGCCAGGCCAGGATCTCGCCGTCGAGAATCCCGTCCCAGGTGAGGCCGCGGGCGCCTTCGACGATCTCCGGGAACTGATTGCCGATGTCGTGGAGGTCGCGTGAGTAGAGCCGGATGTCGTCGCCGTGGCGATGGAGCTGGGCTCGGATCCCGTCGTACTTGTCCTCGACCCAGACCGGCACGCCGAGCCGCTTCACGATCTCGGAGCCGTCCTCGGCCGGTGAGGCGAGCATGAACTTGATCGGGTGGAACAGCACCAGGCTGGCGTCCGCCAGGCGGTCGTCGCGAGCCAGCTCGGCGAGCACGCCGATGTCGCCGGTCAGCATCCCTGCCCACTTCACCGCATCGAGGGGCCGGTCGAAGGCCTTGGCGATCGCGGCGTCGACGAGACCCTCGCGGAGCCCGATCCGGAGCTCGCCCGACAGGACCTTGACGATCGCCTTCGCGGTCAGCGGATCGGACCGTTCGAGAAGCGCCCGGAGGATCCCGCTCTTGGCCGCCGGGCCGGACGCCTGCTCGATCGCGGCGTAGGCGGCCGCGACCTCGGGCAGCGTCGGTGACACGGCGGGGTCCGGGGCGTGGCCGGAATCGGACAGGACGTCGAACACCGCCGTGCCGAGGTCCGATGAGCGATCGTAGGCCTCGCTGAGGGCGGTCCGCGGCACCCCGGCGAGGGCTGTGACGGTCGTCGCGATCGCCGACCAGCCAAGACCCGTCGCGCGCTGATCCGCCTCGGCGAACGGGCGGCCGGTTAGGAAGACGGCAGCGATCGGCAGCTCGGCGGCGGTCAGGCCCTTGAAGTAATCGGCGAGGAGCGCGGACTTCTCGGAGGTCCGGGTGGTGGCAGCCACACGCTCCGCGACCTCGCTCCAACGGCGCATGGCGGCGATGGTATACCGTCCCCTCCGATGACCCACCGGACCTGGTTTCCCGAGTCCTTGCCGGGCGATCTCGTCGTCCTCCGGCGGCACGTGCCCGCCAATCTCAGGGCGTTCCAGCGCTGGTACAGCGATCCGGCGGTCGTCCGCCTGACCCGCTACCAGGACAGCCCGATGCGGCCGGACGAGATCGAGCGGTTCTTCGAGGCGCGCGCGCTCGGGTCGGGATCGCTGGCGATGGCGATCCACGTCCGGGACGGCGAGCGCCTGATCGGGACCTGTGCCCTGTCCCAGCTCGATGCCGACAACGGCTCGGCCCTGTTCCACATCACGATCGGTGAGCAGAACGCATGGGGTCGCGGGTTCGGGACGGAGGCGACCCGGCTGATGATTGACCACGCGTTCGGCGGGCTGGGCCTCCATCGCGTTGGCCTGGCGGTCTTCTCCTTCAACGACCGGGCGATCCGCTCCTACCGCTCGGTCGGGTTCGTCGTGGAAGGTCGAGCGCGCGAGGCGATCTGGCGCGAAGGACAGTGGTGGGACGAGATCTCGATGAGCATCCTCGACTCCGATTGGCAGGCGCGCGGCGGCCGGCTGGCGGGCACGCACGACGCAGCCGGCACCGACGACGGCGACGACGCGGCCGATGCCGACGTGGCGGCCGAGCGCGAGCTG
>JACCVQ010000161.1 GCA_013698095.1 Chloroflexota bacterium | reverse complement strand
CCCCGCGAGGATCGCGGACCGCGCCCCGACCGGGCTCCCCGCGAGGATCGCGGACCGCGCCCCGACCGGGCTCCCCGCGAGGATCGCGGACCGCGCCCCGACCGGGCTCCCCGCGAGGGCGCTCGAGCATCGTCGGCGCTGACCGCGACCGAAACCGCCGAGGTCCAGGCGGCGCGCGGTTCGCTGGCCGCCGAGCGAGCTGACCTTGAAGCTGCCGAGGCATCCCCGGAGGCACTCGCCGCCGGCAAGGAGATCCTCGAGGAGCTGATGCGCCACATCGGGTTCGCCGCCCGGGTGGAGGTCGAGACCGGTGACACCAGTCGACTGAACGTGGTCGCGGACCCTGACGGGCGGGAGGCGCTCGGCGCGCTGATCGGTCGCAAGGGCGAGCGGCTGTCGGCCCTCCAGCACCTCGTCAACCTGATGCTCTCGCGACGGATGGGCGAATGGACCCGTGTCCTCGTCGACGTCGAGGACTACCGGGGCCGGCGCGAGCGTCAGCTCCGCGACCTTGCGACGCGCGCCGCGGCTCGCGTCGAGGAGACCGGCAAGATGGTCCAGCTCGAGCCGATGCCGGCTCTGGAGCGACGCTGGATCCACCTGGCCCTGCGCGATCACGCACAGGTCGCAACCCAGTCCATCGGCGAGGAGCCGAATCGCCGAATCGTGGTCCTGCTGCGAGGCGGTTGATCGGCTGCGCCCGAGGACCGCGTCACGGAATGCGGTCATCGGGCGTCACGATCCCGCTCACCAACCTGTTTGCCCGCCGCTAGGATGTCGCGACGATGACGACCGCCCCGGCCATGAACGTCGTGGACCCCGCCCCGCCCGCTCGCCGACCGCGTCGACTCCTTCCGCGGTTCGCGCTGGCATTCGTCCTCGGTCTGTTCGCGGTTCTGGCCGTGGGCGTGAGCGCGCTGTACGCCTACGACCAGCGCTACCAGGATCGCGTCCTCCCGGGCGTCCACGTCGGCTCGGTCGATCTTTCCGGGATGACCGCCGCCGAGGCCACCGCCCGGCTCCACGAAACCTACGACGTCCTCGCTGACGGCCAGATCATCCTCGTCGCGGGTGACAAGGAGATTCTCCTTCCGTTCTCTCGGACGAGGCGCGCTGCGGCCGTCGACTCGATGGTCGCCCGGGCACTGTCCGTCGGGCGGGCCGGGAATGCCGTCGAGCGAGCGATCGCCAACGCCCGGACGGCGTTCCGCGGCGTCGACATCGCCCCGGAGGTTCGCTACGACCAGGCGTCGCTGACCCGCTGGGTCAACGCCCTTGCCGCCGCGCAGCATCTGGCCCCGAACGATGCGGTCATTGCAGGGACTGATGCGGGCTACACGGTCACTCCCGGCAGGATCGGACAGCGGGCCGATCCGACTGAGGCCTTGGCCAGCCTGACCGCAACCCTTGCCAAGGTGGACGCCCCGGCCGAGATCCGGGTCGACCTGCCGTTGGTCGAGCTGATCCCCACGATCACGACCGCCGAAGCCGAGGCAGGGGCGGCGGCCGCGACCCGGATCGCAGCCGACGTCAGGATCGTCGAGGGCAAGGGGTCCTGGACGATCACGGCCAAGACGATCCGGACGTGGATCACCTTCGCGTCGGCGGCCGACGGCACGTATGAGCCGATCGTCGACACCACCAAGGTCGAGAAGGCGCTCGCGCCCGCCGCGAAGGGCTTGGCCAAGACGGCCCGGAATGCGAGCTTCAAGATCTCCGGCAGCAAGGTCGTCGGCGTCGTTCCGTCGACCACGGGACTGGCGCTCGATACGAAGGCGACCGCCGCCAAGGTGCGCGAGCTGCTCGCGACCCGCGCTGCCGGCGGCCCGACGGCCAACGTCGCCCCGGTCCTCAAGCGGACCAACCCGTCGTTGACGACCGCCGAGGCCGAGGCCGCCGCGCCGAAGATGCGCGCGATCTCGCAGCACACGACCTTCTTCCCGATCAGCGAGCGCAACCACTTCGGCGCGAACATCTGGATCCCCGCGCTCGACATCGACGGGACGGTCGTCGGGCCGGGCGAGATCTTCGACTTCTGGAAAGCGGTCGGACCAGTCACCCGGGCGCGCGGCTACGGTGACGGTGGCGCGATCATCAACGGCAAGACGGAACCCCAGGGCGCCCTGGCCGGTGGGATCTGCTCGTGCTCCACGACGCTCTTCAACGCCGCTCTCAAGGCCGGCTTCGAGATGGGCGCCCGGCGCAATCACTTCTACTTCATCGACCGCTATCCGACCGGGCTCGACGCGACCGTGTTCAAGAGCTCCTCCGGATCGGTCCAGACAATGTCGTGGACAAACGACACGGCCTATCCGGTCCTGATCCGGGGCTACAAGATCCGCGACGGCAGCAAGGGCTACGTGAAGTTCGTGCTGTACAGCGTCCCGACGGGTCGCCGCGTCGTGATCGGGTCACCGACGATCAAGAACGTCAAGCCGGCCACGGACACCACCGTCTCCACCTCGACCCTGGCGCCCGGCGTCACCAAGCGGATCGAATATCCGGTTGCCGGCAAGGACGTCTGGCGAACGGTCACCGTGTTCCAGGGCGGCAAGATCCTGCACCAGACGACCTACTACTCGCACTACGCGCGGATCACCGGCGTCACGCTGGTCGGCAAGGCGGCCGCGAACTAGGACGCGCCGCGGTTCATCGACACGCCGGAGGTCATCCGGGCGGTCCCTGGCGACGGCTGTCAGACCAGGCGCGACTCGTCGGTGCCGCCGATCTCCGCGTCGCCCACGGGCAGGCCGCAGGTGGGGCAGAACCAGCGGGCCTCGATCGGCGTTCCGCAGCGCTCGTGGCGGAGCGGCTCGCCACCCGTCCGCCGGCTCCCCCAGTCGGACAGCAGGCGGAGCGCCGAGGCGAGGTCGCGGCCGTCTCCGGTCAAGCCGTACTCCATCCGCGGCGGACGCGTGGAGTACGGCGTCGACACCAGGATCCTCTCCCGCTCGAGGCGGCGCAGGCGGTCGGTCAGGATGTTCGGAGCGATCGCCGGCAGCGCCTCACGGAGCTCGCCGAAGCGGCGCGGACCGTCGAGCAGGGCGTCGACCACAAGGAGCGACCAGCGGTCGCCGACGCGATCGAGGGCGGATTCGAGCCCGCTCGGGCTCCCGGCCATCGTCCGGTCGGTGGCTGCTGCTTCCGGCATGACCGTCATCGTAGTCGGCGCTTGCGTATCCCGCGAGTGAGTTGTATGTTGCGATTTGCAACTGACAACTGACGCCGGCGGCTCGAACCGCCGGTCGGTCGACACCAGCCAATCGATGCCGGAGAACTGCACCCGATGTCCATTCTCGACGACCTTTCCAGCGCCATTCGCAGCGTTCACGACAGTGCCGGCCCGGCCGTGGTCGGGATCGGCCGGCATGTTCGCGGCAGCGGTGTCGTCATCGCCGCCGGTCGCGTCCTGACCAACGCCCACAACCTCCGGGGCGACGAGGTCACCGTGACATTCCGCGACGGGCGATCAACCCGCGGCTCCGTCCTCGGGGTGGACCCCGATGGCGACCTCGCCATCATCGACGTCGATACCACGGGTGCGACCCCGCTCGCCTGGTCTGATGCCGAGGCGTCGATCGGCGACGTCGTCTTCGGCCTGGCATCCACCGGGGCCGGCGCGGCTCGCGTCACCGCCGGCACGGTGTCAGCGATCGAGCAGACCTTCCGCGGCCCCGGCGGCAGCCGGATCGGCGGCAGCCTCGAGCACACGGCTCCACTCGCGTCCGGCTCGTCGGGCGGTCCGCTCGTGGACGGCAGCGGCCGGCTCCTCGCCCTGAACACGAACCGGATCGGGGAGGGCTTCTACCTGGCCCGTCCGGCCGACGCCGCCTTCCGTGACCGAGTCGACGCCCTGTCTCGCGGGGAGTCCGTCAGCCGGCCGCGGCTGGGGATCGCGATCGCGCCATCCGCCGTGGCGCAGCGACTTCGCCGGTCGGTCGGTCTGACCGAGCGTGAAGGCCTTCTCGTTCGTGGGGTCGAGGACGGCAGCCCGGCTGATCGCGCCGGGATCCGCGAGGGTGACCTGCTGATCGAGGCCGCCGGCAAGCCGCTGGCCGACGCCGACAGCCTGGCCGCGATCCTCGCCGGAGCCGGCATGCCGATCGAGCTGAAGATCGTCCGCGGTGACGAGGAACGAGCAGTCAGCGTCGGCGGCGCGACCGATGCGTCCGGCGAGGCCTGACCGCAGTGGTCGCGCTGCGCGAGCTTGAGCCACTCGAGGGCGCTTTCGATGACGCCGTGACCCTCGCGATCGAGGACGAGGCACTCGACGCCTACTCGACGGCCGTGAGCACGGCTGCGGCGCGCCTGATCCCGTCCGTCGCGAGCCTCCGTGTCGAGCGCCGCGGCGGTGGCTGGGGGGGCGGCAGCGGTTCGGCCGTGGCCTTTACTCCTGATGGCTATCTCGTTACCAACGCCCACGTCGTCGCCGGCGCGGAGCGGGGAACCGCCACGTTCGTTGACGGCGACGAGCTCGCCTTTGAGGTTGTCGGCCGCGATCCCCTGTCCGACCTGGCCGTCGTCAGGGCCTCCGGCACTGGGCTGATCGCTGCGCCATTCGGGGATGCAGCCAGGCTTCGTGTCGGCCAGCTCGTGGTCGCGATCGGCAACCCGCTCGGCTTCGCCGGGACGGTGACGGCCGGCGTGGTCAGCGCCCTGGGTCGATCGCTCGCGGCCCGTGACGGCCAGGCGAGCCGGCTCGTCGAGAACGTCATCCAGACCGATGCTGCCCTGAATCCGGGCAATTCCGGTGGGGCCCTCGCCGACGTCCGGGGCCGGGTCGTCGGAATCAACACGGCTGTCGCGGGGATCGGGCTGGGGCTCGCCGTGCCCGTGGACGCGGCCACCCAGGCGATCATCGCGGCGCTGATGCGCGACGGCCGCGTCCGGCGGGCGTACCTCGGGATCGTCGGCGGGACGCGCCGCCTGTCGCCGGCACTGGCCGAGCAGACCGGCCGCTCGTCCGGTCTCGAGGTCGTCCAGCTTCTCGATGGCAGTCCGGCCGCCGCAGCGGGCGTCCGAGCGGGCGACCTGATCGTCTCGCTCGACGGCCGCCCGATCGCCGGCGTCGGCGACCTCCAGCGGACGCTCGTGGGCGACCTCGTGGGTCGGCCGGTCGAGGTGACCCTCGAGCGCGATGGCAATCTGGCCCAGGTCGAGATCGCGCCGACCGAGTTGCGCACCTGACCGCTCCCGAGCACGACCGCGCGATCCGTGAGATAGTTGCGCCATCAACAACCTGCCCGGAATTCTCACTCTGGAGTGACTCGACCAATGCCTGACTGGGATCCCGAGACGTTCACGCGCAACCTGATCGACGACATGCGGGCGCATGACGGCGTACCCACGAGCGGCCCGTTCGCGGGCCGCAAGGTGCTCATCCTGAACACGAAGGGCGCTCGGACTGGTGAGCCACGGAGCGCCGTGCTGGCATATCGCCAGGATGGCGAGCGGTGGTCGATCGCAGCCTCCAAGGGCGGCGCGCCCGTCCATCCAGCCTGGTTTTACAACCTCGCCGCCCATCCCGACGACGTCACGATCGAGGTCAACAACCAGATCCTCCCGGTTCGGCCGCTCATCGAGATCGCTGGCCCCGAGCGCGACCGTCTCTGGGAGGCCCACGTCGCGGAGATGCCCGGGTTCGGCGACTACCCGAAGAAGACCGAGCGGGTGATCCCGATGGTCGCCCTCGAGCGCGGCGACTGACCGAACAACGCAGCCACGTGGGTGGGCAATGTCCAGGCGCTCAGTGGCCTTCGCGTCAACCAGCCTGAGTCGGGGCTCAAGGGCATCGAGTTGAGCAGGGTCGATGGCGACGGACGGCCCGGAACCCGAGTCTTCGACTTCGCGGTCGTGACCTGCGGGCCAGGTTGCTCACACACCCCGAACGCCGACTCGGATCCGTTGCTCCGAGAACTTGGCCTGCTGAAGTAGTCGGGTGGTGCAACGACGACTCACCTTGTGCCTTCGGCTCGGGTCGCGCGGCGCAAGGGGCGACGATCGCGCGCGCGCCTCGCTGCGCTTTGGCCCCTAGAATCGCCCGGTGAAGAAGATCGGATTCCTCTCGTTCGGGCACTGGTCGGACGCGCCCTATTCGCAGGTGCGCTCCGGGTCAGACGCCCTGATCCAGTCGATCGAGCTCGCCGAGGCCGTCGAGGACCTTGGTGCGGACGGCGCCTACTTCCGGGTCCACCACTTCGCCCAGCAGTTGGCGTCGCCTTTCCCGCTCCTGGCGGCGATCGGCGCCCGAACCAAGCGCATCGAGATCGGCACCGCCGTCATCGACATGCGCTACGAGAACCCGCTGTACATGGTCGAGGATGCCGGAGCCGCCGACCTCATCGCGGGCGGTCGTCTCCAGCTCGGGATCAGCCGCGGCTCGCCCGAGCAGGTCATCGATGGCTTCCGCTATTTCGGCTACGCGCCGCCCGACGGCAAGACCGATGCCGATATGGCCCGCCAGCACGTCGCGGTCTTCCTGCAGGCGCTGTCCGGAGTGGGGTTCGCCGAGCCGAACGCGTCTCCGATGTTCCCGAACCCGCCCGGGCTCCTTCGACCTGAGCCCCATTCGCCCGGCCTGCGCGAGCGGATCTGGTGGGGTGCCGGATCCCGGCCCACGGCGGAATGGGCGGGGCAGCAAGGCATGAACCTGATGTCCTCGACGCTGCTAACCGAGGACGCCGGGGTCCCGTTCCACGAGCTCCAGGCGGAGCAGATCCGCCTGTTCCGTGAGGCGTGGTCAGCGGCCGGGCACCAGCGCGAGCCGCGAGTGTCGGTCAGTCGCAGCATCTTCGCGCTGGTCGACGATCGAGACCGCGCCTACTTCGGGCGCGGAAACCAAGATTCCGACAAGGTCGGCTACCTCGACGCGCAGACGAAGGCGATCTTCGGGCGCTCGTACGCCGCCGAGCCCGACGTCCTCGTTAAGGAGCTCGCCGGGGATACGGCGATCCAGGCTGCTGACACGCTCCTGCTGACGGTCCCGAACCAACTCGGCGTCGAGTACAACGCTCACGCCATCGAGAGCATCTTGAGGTACGTGGCCCCGGAGCTCGGCTGGCGGTAGCCGTTCTTTCGAGCCCGAAGCTGCTCTGGAGGACCAACCCTTGGCAAGGCTGTCTCGGGCCGAGGGCTGGCGGACAGGACGAAGCCCCGGCAGGGCGCGCCGGGGCTTCACTTTGCGAATCGAGTTGGTGGAGATGGGGGAGAGTCGAACTCCCCGTCCAGAACCCTTCGCCGGAGACCAACTACGAGCGTATCCGATGATTTGTCGTCGACCGCCCGGACGGGCATCGGCACTCTGCCGGGCAGTCCAGTCACGTGTCCCTAGATCGGGCTTGTCACCGGGCTACGCGACGCTTGCCCGGTGCGCATCCTCGCTGAATGACGCTTCCACCACCCGCGAGGACGAGGTGGCTTCCACGCTCACACTAGCTGCTTACGCAGCGAGGGCGAGAGTCGACTGGCGGTTGCCAGGTACTTCGTTTTGCTGCCTGATTAACGAGGCCTGAGCAGCATCCTCGGCTCGCG
>JACCVQ010000160.1 GCA_013698095.1 Chloroflexota bacterium | reverse complement strand
GACGACGCCGGGACGGTCGAGCAGATCGTCGAGCGCAAGGACGCCACCGACGAGGAGATCGCGGTCAACGAGATCAACTCGGGTCTGTACGCCTTCGACGCGGCGTGGCTGCGCGGCCGGATCGGGTCGCTCAATCCGTCGCCGAAGACCGGCGAGCTGTACCTGACCGAACTCGTTGAGCTCGCCCGGGCCGACGGCCGCCTCGTCGTCGCCCTGACCGTCGAGGACGACGGGCGCCTGACCGGGATCAACGACCGGGCCGAGCTCGCCCAGGCCGAGTGGGACCTCCGGACCCGGATCAACGGCGAGCACATGCGGGCCGGGGTCACGATGCGCGACCCATCCACGGTCTACCTCGACGCCGGAGTGACCCTCGGCGAGGACGTGACTCTCGAGCCGAACGTGATCCTCAAGGGAACCACCACGATCGGCTCTGGGACGACGATCGGGGCGGGCTCGCAGATCGTCGACAGCACGATCGGCGCGGGCTGTCTGGTGTGGGCCTCGATCGTCGAGAGATCCGTCGTTGAGGACGGCGCCCGGATCGGCCCGATGAGCCATCTCCGGCCCGGCTCCCACGTGGGCCGGGACGCCGAGGTCGGAAACTTCGCCGAGCTCAAGAACACCCGGCTCGGACGGGGCGTGAAGCAGCACCACATGAGCTATCTCGGCGACGCCGAGCTGGGCGACGAGACGAACGTCGGCGCCGGCACGATCACAGCCAATTACGACGGCCGCACCAAGCATCGGACCACGATCGGCAAGCGCGTCTTCCTCGGCGTCGACACGATGCTCCGGGCGCCGCTCACGGTCGGTGACGACGCCAGGACGGGCGCGGGGGCGGTCGTCACCCGCGACGTCCCGCCCGGCAAGCTGGCGGTCGGCATGCCGGCCCGGATGCGCGATCCGCGTCCCCGAGGGTTCACTCCAGCGCCTCAGCCTGCGCCCTCCGAGCCGACGCCGGACGAGCCCGCACGATGATCGACATCCTGATCATCGTTTTCCTGACCCTGCTGGAGGGATTCTTCGTGGCCGCTGAGATCGCCCTCGTGTCGGTTCGGCGCAGCCGCGTCGACCAGCTCATCGACGAGGGCAATGCCGGCGCCCGGCGCGTTCGTCGCCTCCTCGACGAGCCTGGCAGGTTCCTCGCCGTCTCCCAGCTCGGGCTGACCGTCATCGGCTTCTTCGCCTCGGCCTTCGCCGCGGTGAGCCTTGCAGACGGCCTGAAGAAGGTACTTCAGGGAACGGGGATCGACGAGGGCACGGCCGAGGGCCTGGGGCTGATCATCGTCACGATCGTTCTGGCCCTATTCACGATCATCTTCGCGGAGCTCGTGCCGAAGACCCTTGCCCTCTCGAACCCGGAACGTTTCGCCCTCACCCTGTCCATCCCGGTCGACTTGCTCGCCCGCGCCCTCAGCCCCCTCATCAAGGTCCTGACTGCGGTGACCCGGGCGATCGCTGGTCTCGTCGGGGCGAACGTCTCGAACGAGGCCCAGATTACGGCCCAGGAGCTCCGCCTGATCGTCGAGCGCGGCGGGGAGCAGGGGATCCTCGAGGCCGAGGAGGAGCAGATGATCAACTCGATCATCGAGCTCGGCTCGCGTCGGCTGCACGAGGTGATGATCCCGCGGATCGCGATCGTGGCTCTGCCAGCCTCGGCGACGCTCGACGAGGCGATCGATCTCGTCGTCGAGGAGGGCCATAGCCGGATCCCGGTCTACGAGGAATCGATCGACGAGGTCGTCGGCATCCTGTACGCCAAGGATCTCCTGCCGATCCTGAAGACGTCGTCGGGGCCGCGCCCGGCTCTCCGCGCGCTCCTCCGGACGCCTGTCTTCGTCCCCGAGTCGATGACGATCGACGATCTTCTCCACGAGTTCCAGCGGCGCAAGGTCCACATCGCCATCGTCCTCGACGAGTACGGCGGGACCGCCGGGCTGCTCACGATCGAGGACCTCCTCGAGGAAATCGTCGGCGAGATCCAGGACGAGTACGACACCGAGGAGCCGATGGTCGTCCGGCTGTCCGACGACGAGTTCCGGGTGGACGGCCGGGCCGACGTCGACGATCTCGCGGAGATCTTCGACATCGAACTCTCGTTCGAGGACGAGGACGAGTACGACACCGTCGGCGGTCTGGTCTACCACCGGATCGGCGGTGTGCCCTCACCCGGCGATGTGGTCGAGGTCGACGGCCTGCACCTGACGGTCGAGACAATCGACGGTCGCCGCGTCGGCAAGGTCCTCGTGGTCCGGAAGCGGGCCGACGAGGACGGCGAGCCGCGGCCCGACGAGGACGGCGATCGCTGACCGTCCGCAACGCGCGGGAGGCGCCGCTCGTCAACGGGTGGTGAAGCCCCGATCGCGATTGCCACGTGTCCGTCCCGCTCTGGTGGCGCTCGCCGCGTTGACTCTCCTGCCGATCGGTGCTCCATCGACGGCGCTTGCTTGCTCCGGTGCTCGCGTCGAGTACAGCGAGATCCGGGCCGAGGCGACCCGGATCGTGGTCGGGACGATCATTGCCAGTCGCGGCGACCCGCTCGCTCCGGACGTGCTCGCGATCCGGGTGGATCGACTGATCCGTGGCTCGTCACCCGCCCAGCTCGTCCTGCAGCCGCCGGAGTTCATGGGCTGCGATGGCCCGATCGGGGAGCCGGTCGGGACACGCCTGATCATCGCGACGGGGCAGCGGTTCTTCGACGCCGCGCCCCCTCAGGACCTCCACCCGTACTGGATCGTCCGCGCCGACAACACCGTGGACCCAGTCGGCGTGGAGAGTCACGATCCGGCCGTCCGAACTCTCGACGATCTCGTTGTCGCGCTCGGCGGCGAACTGAACGTGGCTTCGACGGATCCGCCCGTCGAGGTGTCGCCAACCGACCACGAGATCGCGGTCGCGCCGGCCGAGGGCAGCTGGGCGCTCCCGTTGGCCATCGGGCTCCTCGTCGCCGCTGTGCTCCTGGGATTGGCCGCGAGGAATCGAGGCCGCCAATCCGACTGAAGCCGGCGGGGCCCGAGATCGACCCGTCCGGCCACGTTCCGGCGTGGGGTGACCGATCCGGCGGAGGAACGACCGACTGAGTTGGTCAGGCGGCGATCACCGAGACGATGATCTCCTCGAGGCGGGCGCGGGCCTCGGGGTCGACGACGCCGGCGGCGTCGAGCTCCGCGAGCGCTTCGTCGCGGTGGCGGCGGGCTTCGTTGCGGGTGTAGTCGCGGGCTCCGGTCCGCTCGAGGATCGCTTTGATCTCGGCGACGTCGTCGATCGTCGGTCCGCCGTTGCCATACAGCTTTGCAAGCCGTTCGCGATCGTCCGGGCCGGCGTGCTCGAAGGCGTAGATCACCGGCAGCGTCTTCTTGCGCCGGGCGATGTCAGACGGCTCCTTGCCGGTTGCCTGCTCGGCGCCCCAGATCCCGAGCAGGTCGTCGTTCAATTGGAACGCGAGCCCGAGCGCCCAGCCGAAGGCCCGGTATCGCGCGATCACTTCGTCATCATCCGACGCGAGGAGGGCGCCGGCCTCGATGGAGGCCGCGATCAGAGCCGCCGTCTTGCGCCCGATCATGTCGAAGTACAGGTCGACCGACATCAGGTCGTCGTTCTCGCTCGTCGCGATGTCGATGTATTGGCCCTCGCACAGCGCCACGCACGTCTCGTCGTAGAGGCGCATCAGGCGCAGGACCTTGGCGTCGGAGAAGCCGAGGTCGGTCAGGCGATGAAGGGCCATCCGGCTCAGGCTGAAGAGCATGTCGCCGGTGTTGATGGCTTGGGCGACGCCGTGGACCGCCCAGACTGTCGGCCGGTGGCGGCGCTCGCGGTCGCCATCCTCGATGTCGTCGTGGACGAGGCTGAAGTTGTGGCCGAGCTCGACCGCGGCCGCGCCCGGCAAGGCGGGCCGGTAGTCGCCGGCGATCGAGGCGTAGGCCAAGAGTCCCAGAAGCGGACGCATCCGCTTGCCGGCGGACGCGCCCGAGCCGTCCAGGCCGAGGTGGTAGCGGACCATGTCGTACACGCCGGCGGTCGAGGGATCGCGCTCGCCGATGATCCGGAGGATCTCGTCTTCCGTGTCGGCGATCATCGCGGCGGCGTCGAGGACCGGCTGGGTCGTGGTCATCGGGCCATGGTAGCGAACTCGGGACAATCATGCTAGCCGCAAGTAGCCTGTTGCTGGCAGCCCCTCAGAGCGACGTGGCCAGATTCCCACCCAGGAACGTTGGGTGCGGTCGCGAGCGCCAGTCGCCGCCTCCAGCGGATAGCGCACGCACGGGAGACGCTGGCTGCAGTCCCGAACGTGGGAGATTGGGTGGTGGATCAGACCCACGGTTCCGCCATGAAATTCTGGCCAGGTTCTCAGCGGCATCTCGCTGCCGGGCCCGCGGGCGCGAAGAGACGCCGGTTCGGGGGACGCAACCGCACCGGCGCCTGACGGTGATACGCAGGACCCCACCAGCCCGGATGAATCGCGAATCAGCGAGGGATCCTGACGGCCTCTGGCGAGGAGAGGTGCTACCGTCCAAAGGTGCCCATCCCGCGCCGATACTCGACTGATGCGATCGTCCTGTCGCGCTTCGACTACGGCGAGGCGGACCGGATCCTGACCCTGATCACGCCGCTCAACGGCAAGCTCAAGGCAATCGCCAAGGGCATCCGCCGGCCAACATCACGGATCGGCGGCAGCCTCGAGCCGTTTGCCGAGCTCAACGTGGTCCTCGCCCGGGGCCGGACGTTCGAGGTCGTCACCCAGGTCAGCGTCGGCCACGCCTGGCTGAACCTGCGCGACTCGCTGGAGAGTGCCGCGACAGCCTGGTATCTCGCCGAGCTGGCCGATCGCTCCCTCGAGGAGCGCCACGGCGCCGACCAGGTCTACGCCCTCCTCCGCCGGGCCTACGAGCTGCTCGACGCCGGGATGGCCCCTGGCCGGGTCGCCCGCTGGTTCGAGATGCATCTGGCGGAAGAGCTCGGCGTCCGGCCCGAGGTCGACCGCTGCGTCGAGTGCGACCGGTCGCTCGAGGTCGACGGCCGGTTCCGCTGGGTCCCGCCGCTCGGTGGCGTCCTGTGTGATCGCTGCCCCGGCCCGCCCCACGATCGGACGGGCCTGAGCCTCGATGCGCTGAAGCTGCTCAAGGCGTATCAGCGCCAGGACGTCGAGGCGCTCTCGGGGCTGCGCCTGAGCGTCGCGACCGAGCGCGAGGTCGAGAGTGCCCTGCGCGACTTCCTCCGGATCGCCCTGGAGCGGGACGCCCGATCGCTCGCCTTCCTCGACGAGATCCGGACGCCCGAGGCAGCCGAGCGCCACGCCCGCCACGAACGGACGGTCCTGGCCCGCGAGGCGGCGGCCGAAGCGAACCCCAGCGCCGACGCTCCGAGTGCGGAACCGGCGCTGTCGATCCCGACCTGATGGCCACGGTCCAGCTCCGCCTCCGCCGCGACCCGGCGACCCGGCCCGACCATGCGAACGGGGGCCGAGCCTGAACTACCCGCCGATCATCCCCCGCGGCAACCGCCTCCGGCGCGAGCAGCGCGCCGGCGCGGAGGGCCGCGAGAGCGGGCTCTCCGGCAATCCCGACATCCCCGATCCGCCGAGTGACGGCCCAACCGACCTCCGCGGCCGGCTGATTCGTGCCCGGGAGGCAGTCAGTGCCCTGATCGGGACGCTGCCGCGCGTCCTCGGTCTCGTGTGGTCCGCCAGCCGGGTCCTGACGATCGGCCTCGCGGTCGCCACGATCCTGGCCGGGATCGTGCCGGCGATCACCGCCTACGTCGCCAAGCTCCTGATCGATGCCGTCGTCCAGGCGATCGCGGTGAACGCCAACCCCGCCCTGTCCGCGACGACGACGTTCGGTCCGCTCACCCTCGATTCCGTCGGGACCGTCGTCCTCCTGGCGATCGCGCAGTTCGTGATCTATGCCGTGTCATCGTTCCTGTCGACCCTCCGGAACGTCTGCCAGCAGCTCCTCCAGGAGCGGGTCACGAACACGATCCAGCTCCAGATCATGGATCACGCCGCAAAGCTCGATCTGGCGTTCTTCGAGGACTCGACCTCGTACGACCTCCTCCGGCGGGCTCAGCAGGGCGCCTCGAGCCGGCCCCTGTTCATGGTCAGCGGGGTGTTCGGGTTGATCCAGACGTTCATCGCGTTCGTCTCGATGAGCGCGCTGCTGATCGCGCTCAGCCCGCTTCTGGCGCTCGTCGCCCTGGTCGCGCCGATCCCGGCGTTCATCGCCGACACGCGCTATGGCTGGCGCGGTTACAGTTTCGCCCGCTGGGCCTCGCCGCTGCGGCGCCGGATGGACTACCTGACGACCCTGGTCACCACCGACACGTACGCCAAGGAGGTCAAGCTCTTCGGTCTCGGGCCGTACTTCATCGACCGGTTCCGGCAGCTGTCCGGCGTGTACCAGGATCGCCAGCGCGGGCTGGTCGTGACGCGCTACTTCGTGGGCTTCATCTGGAGCACGATCACGACCCTGGCCGGTTCGCTGACCTACCTGTACGTGGCGCTCCAGGCGATCGCCGGTCGCCTGACGCTTGGCGACCTGACGCTGTTCACTGCGGCCGCCTCGTCGGTCCAGGGCTCGGTCCAGGGTTTGCTCGGCGGGTTCGGCTCGATGTACGAGAACAATCTCTACCTGAACGACCTGTTCGAGCTGCTCGCGACTCCGGTCGGGATCGAGGGGCAGGCGGGCGACGGGACGACGGCGACCGAGCGGCGCACGATGACGCCGGCCGACGGGGCGGCCACGGCGGCCACGGCGGTCGCGGGTGTCGGGACCGTCCTCGACCCGGCCAACGCCCCGGGCGAGCTCGTCTTCGACCACGTGACATTCCGCTATCCGGGTCGAGAGGAAGATGCCCTCGCGGACGTCTCGTTCCGCATGGCTCCGGGCGAGACGGTGGCGGTCGTCGGCCGGAACGGGGCAGGCAAGTCGACGCTGATCAAGCTCGTCACGCGTCTCTACGACCCCACGTCCGGCACGATCCTGCTTGACGGGGTGGACCTCCGCGAGGTCGAGCCGGCGGCCGTCCGGAAGCTGATCGGCGGGATGTTCCAGGACTACGTGACCTACCAGGCGAGCGCCGCCGAGAACATCGGCCTGGGCGAGATCGGCAACCTCGAGGACCGCGAGGCGATCGAGGCCGCCGCCCGCAAGGGTGGCGCCGACAGCCTTCTCGATCGCCTGCCCGACGGCTGGGACACGCCGTTGGGCAAGTGGTTCGACGGCGGGGTGGAGCTGTCCGGCGGGGAGTGGCAGAAGATCGCGCTGGGCCGGGCGTTCATGCGTGACGCCCGGATCCTGCTCCTCGACGAGCCCACGTCCGCGCTGGATGCGCAGGCGGAGTTCGAGCTGTTCGCCCGGCTGCGGTCGTTGGCCCGGGGCCGGACCGCGATCTACATCTCGCACCGGTTCTCGACGGTCCGCCAGGCCGACAGGATCCTGTTCCTCGAGCACGGCCGGCTGGTGGAGCAGGGGACCCACGAGGAGCTGATGGCCATCGGTGGCCGGTACGCCCAGCTGTTCACGCTCCAGGCCGCGGCCTACACCGGCGAGCCGGTCGACCTGCCGGACGAGGTGACGGCCGAGCTCGCCGGCTGATGAGCATCCGTCGTTCGCTGCCGATCGCGGCGCTCGGTGCGGCCGGGCTGACGCTGGCCGGACCGATCCTCCGGCGCGGCGTGGGAACCTGGCTCGCGGCGCGGACCGAGCGCCGTCTGTGTCCGATCGTGGATCCGGGGCCGTACGTCGTGCCGCCGGCTGCGGCGGCTCTCCACGCCCGGCTGACCGTCGTCGATCTGCACGGCGACGCGCTCCTGTTCGGCCGGGATCTGCTGGCCCGCGGAACGCACGGCCACCTCGACATCCCCCGGATGGTCGAGGGCAACGCCGCCATCCAGGTGTTCGCCGTCGCGACGAAGGTGCCGCGCCACCTCAACATCGAGCGGAACGACGATCGAACCGACGACATCACGCTCGTTGCGCTGGGCCTGGGCTGGCCGCGCGCGACGTGGCGGAGCCGCCTGGCGCGGGCGGAGCACCAGGCCGCGCGCCTGGCGACGTTTTCGGCCGAGTCCGGCGGCGGATTGAGCCTCGTCCGGTCCGGCGCGGATCTCGACGTCTTCCTGAGCCGGCGGTCCGCCGATCCGACGCTCGTCGCGGGCCTGCTCGCGATCGAGGGCGCCCACGCCCTCGACGACGACATCGCCAATCTCGAGCGGCTCGACGCCGCAGGCTATCGGATGGTCGGGCTCGCCCATTTCTTCGACAACGCGTTCGCCGGATCGGCCCATGGGCTCGTCAAGGGCGGGCTGACCGCGGCCGGCCGCAAGCTCGTCGGGGAGCTCGAGCGGCGCCGGATGATCATCGACGTGGCCCACGCCTCGACCGCGACGATCGACGACGTCCTGGCCATGGCGACGCGGCCGGTCGTCGCCTCGCACACCGGCGTCCGCGCCGTGGCGGACAACCAGCGCAACCTGTCCGACGACCAGCTCCGCGGAATCGCGGCCACTGGCGGGATGATCGGGATCGGGTTCTGGCCGACGGCCTCCGGCGGGGACGATGCGGCCTCGATTGCTCGCTCGATCGCACACGCCGTCTCGGTCGTCGGCGCCGGCCACGTCGGGCTTGGCTCGGACTTCGATGGCGCCGTCCAGACACCCTTCGACGTTTCCGGTCTCGGACTCCTGACTGCCGCCCTGCTCGACGAAGGGCTCGACGAGCCCACGATCGCCGCCGTCATGGGCGGGTGCGCGGTCCGGCTCCTGCGCGAGGCATTGCCGACCGGCTGATCAGGCCGCGGCACTGTCTGGGCCGCTCGGACCGGGCTCTGCGGCCCGACTGCGCGCGGGCCGCTCATTACGACGTCTGGCGACGCCGCCAGCCGTCATTCGGCGCCCGAGACGCGCAATCCAGCGAAGGAGTGGCCGTTTCGGAGCACAAGTCATTCGCTCCTTCGTCGTAGCGCGCGCCGGACGCGCGCTCGATCAGGGAGATGCCCGCCCGGGAGCCTCGTCAGCAGCCGCCACGAGACGGGCCTCGCACCATGAGCCTGCGATCCTGTCAGCGTCGCTCATGCCGCGAGTGTGGCCGGCGGCGACCGCCGGCGCGTTTGCTAGCATCTCGCGACCAGCCCGTTCGCGACCGGCCATGCCAGGTCCGGCGCCAAGGAGATCCTCATGACCGACACCCCCACCGTCACCGACCCCAACGACGTTGCGCCCGCCGTCGCGAGCCTCGAGACGATCGTGTCGCTCTCGAAGCGGCGCGGCTTCGTCTTCCCCAGCTCCGAGATCTACGGCGGGATCAACGCCGTCTGGGACTACGGGCCGCTTGGCGTGGAGCTGAAGAACAACGTCAAACGGGCCTGGTGGCGAGCGATGGTCCAGGAGCGCGAGGACATCGTCGGGCTCGACGCCGGAATCCTCATGCACCCCCAGGTCTGGGTGACGTCCGGGCACGTCGGGAGCTTCTCCGACCCGCTGGTGGAGTGCGCCACATGCCGCCGCCGCTACCGGCTCGACGAGCTGCCCGGCGCGGAGGGCCTCAGCGCCACCGACCTGCTCGACCCGACCGTCGTCGAGCGTCTCGGCCTCAAGTGCCCCAACGACGGCGGCCCGCTCTCGGCCCCGCGCCGCTTCAACCTGATGTTCCAGACGAACATGGGCCCAGTTCAGGACGATGCCTCCATCGTGTATTTCCGGCCCGAGACCGCCCAAGGCTCGTACGTCAACTTCAAGAACGTCCAGCAGAGCTCGCGCAAGAAAATTCCGTTCGGGATTGCCCAGATCGGGAAGTCGTTCCGCAACGAGATCAGCCCGGGCAACTTCGTCTTCCGGATGCGCGAGTTCGAGCAGATGGAGATGCAGTACTTCGTCCGTCCCGGTGACGCCGCCGCCGCCGCGTTCGAGGAGTGGCTGCCGAAGCGCAAGGCCTGGTACGAGCGCTACGGCGTGACCCCGGCGCGGCTCCGCTTCCGGGAGCACGCCGCCGACGAGCTCGCCCACTACGCCAAGAAGGCGATCGACGTCGAGTACCGCTTCCCGTTCGGCTGGAAGGAGCTCGAGGGCGTCCACAATCGAGGCGACTTCGACCTCGGCTCGCACGCAAAGGCGTCGGGCGAGAACCTCGAGTACTTCGACCAGGCCGCCGACGAGCACTTCATCCCGTGGGTCGTCGAGACCGCGGCCGGCGCCGATCGGGCGGCGTTCACGTTCCTGATCGACGCCTATCGCGAGGAAGAGGTCCGCGGCGAGACGCGGGTCGTGCTCGGCTTCCATCCCGACATCGCGCCGTACAAGGTGGCGGTCCTGCCGCTTCTCAAGAAGAGGCCCGAGATCGTGGACATCTGCCGCAAGCTGCGAGCGGATCTTGCGACCGACATGATGGCCGTGTACGACGACACCGCCGCGATCGGCAAGCTCTACCGGCGCCAGGACGAGATCGGGACGCCATGGTGCATCACCGTCGATGTCGACTCGCTCGAGGATGGCGCGGTCACGATCCGGGACCGCGACGCGATGACCCAGGAACGGGTGCCGCTCGAGGGCGTGAAGCGCCTGATCGTCGACAAGCTGGCAGCGTCGCGGGCGTTCCCCGCGGGCTGAGGCTCGGGTCAGACCCCCCGTGAAGGCGTTCCACGCAATCGTCGTCGGGCTCGGCGCGCACGGCTCGGCGGGCGCTGCAGCGCTGGCCCGGCGCGGGCTGCGGGTGCTGGGCCTGGAGCGGTTCGGACGGGGCGAGACGTTCGGGTCGTCCGGCGGCCGCTCGCGGATCATCCGTGTGGCCCATTACGAAGACCCGATATACGCGCCGCTGGCTCGCGCTGCGTGGGATCGCTGGCTCGAGCTGGAGAGTGAGACCGGCGCGGCGATCCTGACCCGGACCGGCGGGCTGTACGCCGGACCGCCGGACAGCGCCCTCGTTCGCGGCGCGATCGACGCCGCCGTGACCCACGCCGTCGGCCACGAGATCATCGATTCGGCGGAGATCCGGCGACGCTGGCCGGCCTTCACACCGGCCCCGGACGCCGTCGGGGTCGTCGAGGACCTCGCAGGCCTGCTCGATGCCGAGCGCGCGAACGCGGCGCACCTCCTCGTCGCCGAGCGGGCGGGCGCGGAGCTCCGTTTCGGTGCCCGCGTCCTGGAATGGCGGCCGGCGGCCGGCGGCGGGTTGGAGGTCGAGACCGACGACGGAACGGTGGCGGTTGCGGACCACCTCCTCCTCGCAGCCGGCCCGTGGGTTGGCGATTTCGTGCCCGATCTTGGGCTGCCACTGGTGGTGGAGCGTCAGCCGGTCTGCTGGTTCGCGCCCGCGGTGCAGGCCGCTGACGTCGGCGTCGGGCGGCTACCGATCTGGCTGATGGCGACCGAGGACGGCACGTTCTACGGCTTCCCCAATGATCCCGAGCTCGGGCTCAAGGTCTCGCACCATCACTCGGGCGTCAGCGTCGACCCGGACGAGGTCGACCGCGAGGTCCGGCCCGCCGACGTGGACAGGATCCGGGCGTTCATCCGGGAACGGATGCCCGCTGCGGACGGCCCGCTCACGACCTCGCGCGTCTGCCTCTACACGAACACGCCGGACGACCGGTTCATCGTCGATCGCCATCAGGCCGTGAGCGGCATCGCGTTCGCGTCCGCCTGCTCGGGCCACGGCTTCAAGTTCGCCCCGATCATCGGCGACATCCTGGCCGACCTCGCGATCACAGGGGAAACCGCGTGGCCGATCGAGCCCTTCCGAGCGGACCGCTTCCACAGATAATCGCCGATACGTGGCGCTCGCGATCATGCGAGCCGTGGACGACATCGTTCAGGGCCGGATCTGTCGGGCTCTGCGACGACGGTTGCGGCTGACGCAACGCGAACTCGGCACACGAGCGGGCCTGTCGCAACAAGCGGTGTCGCTGGTCGAGCGCGGCCACGGATTGCGCCTGTCCAGGCTGAAGCGGCTGTTCGGTGCGCTCGACGCGCGCTGACGGCGACGATCTCCTGGCGCGGCGGCGACCTCGACCGTCTGCTCGACGCCCGCCATGCCCGCGTCGCCGGCATCGTCGTCAGCCTCCTGGGCGGCCTTGGCTGGCGGATCGAGGTCGAGGTCACGTACTCGGCGTTCGGCGAGCGGGGCTCGATCGACATTCTCGCTTGGTGGCCGCCCAAGCGGATCGCCCTGGTGGTCGAGATCAAGTCGGAGCTCATGTCCGTCGAGGCGACCGTGCGGAAGGTGGATGAGAAGGTCCGGCAGACGATCGACATGATCGCCGAGACCCGGTTCGGCGAGCGGCCCAACGCGGTTGCGCGGTTGGTCCTGCTTCCGGACACGACCACGGAGCGGCGACGCGTGGCACGCTCCGAGCGTGTCCTGACCGTCGCGCTGCCCGCGCGCGGCAATGTCTTGCGGCGCTGCCTGCGCAGACCGGACGGCCCGATCCGCGGGATCCTGTTCGTAGCAGGTACCAATCCGGGTAGTGAGCGGCACCGCCGATCGGCCGAGAGGTGCCACGCCGCGGCCTTGAGCACCGATGACCCGGCCTGGTTCGTATCTGGGTCCGGATCGGCTGTGACGGCCGTTCGGCGGTGCCCCGTACTACCCGGGTTGGTAGATGGGCCGGGGAGGGGAGCGCGGCGCGGCCCCGATTCAGTAGCTCAGACGAGCTCCGCGATCAGCGCTGCGGCCCGCGCTGCGCCGTCCGACTCGACAGGCTTGCCGGTCCCAGGCCGGTCGATCTCCTCGGCGATGGCCGCCCCGATCACGTCCGGGAGCGACTCGTCGAACTCCATGAACCGCCCGGCGCCGTAGCGCTCGAGACGATGGCGGACGTGACGGCGCTGTTCGAAGTGATTCGCCAGCGGGAAGTACAGGAACGGCCGTCCGGCGGCCGCCAGCTCCATCGTGGTCGTGAGGCCTCCCTGGACGACGGCCAGGTCGCACGCGACGAGGTGGCGGTAGAGATCCGGGACGAACGCCCGGACCTCGACGCCGGCCGGCGCGCCGAGCGACGCCGGATCGATGCGCGGCCCGGCGACCGCGATCATGCGCAGCCCGTTGACCCGGCGGGCCGCCTCCGGGTACGCGGCGATGACTCGCTCGAGGAGCGATTCGCCGACGCCCGAGCCGCCGACAGTCACGATGACCACCCGTTCGTCCGGCTGGTAGCCGAGCTCGCGCCGGAGCTCCTCCCGGCGCTCGACGAGCGGGGCCGGGTCGAAGCCCGTGATGTAGCCGCTGAACGCGAAGTGGCGCTCGGTCCAGTCCCGGATCGACGGCATCCCCGGTCCGAAGTCGTCGGGCACGATGTCGTCCGGGTTCCCGACGAAGATCGACCGGTCGCGCATCCGCGGAAACCGCTCGACGTGCTCGATCATCTCGGCGTTGTAGTCGGCGGTCAGGAATGCCTCGCGGTCGCCGCCGTCGGGCATCGGCAGCCATCCGACGAAGTCGGTCATCCAGGCGAACGCCGTCCGTTTCAGCTCGGGGTTCTCGTGGAGGTAGTGGTCGACGTCCCACGCCTCGTCACCGATCACGAGGTCGTACTCGCCGCCCTCCACCGCGTCGTGGAAGACCATGAAGTTGGCGACCAGGATCTCGTCCATCCGGCGGATCGCCTGGAACGCGTTCAGGTCGTGGCCGGAGGCTTCGGCCGCGAAGTGCGCCGACTCCGACGCCAGCTCGGCGCTCAGCGGATGGATCCGCTCGCCCCGCGCCTCCAGGACCGCGGTCACCGGATGCTGGGCCAGCCAGTCGATCTCGAGGTCGGGCCGGAGCTTCCGCAGCTCGTCGGCGATCGCCGCGTCGCGCATCGCGTGGCCCAGCCCGATCGGGGACGAGATGTAGAGGGCCCGGCGCGGTCTCGCGAGCGCCCGGGTCCAGGTGATCGTCATGGGGGCGCCTCCCTGGGGCGAGCCTGAGCAAGCCCGCGCACGAAGTCGCGGATCAGCAGGTTGGCGAGAATCGGGTGCCGGCCGGGGATCATGTGATTGGCCCCCTCGACGACAACGAGCGGCGCTCCGGTCAGCTCGGCCAGGCGGTGGGCACGTTCGATTGGCTGACAGCGATCCTCGCTGCCGTGGACGAGGAGCATCGGGCAGGAGACCGCACGGCAGCGCGCCTCCACCGCTTCGAGGTCGAACGGGAAGTCGACCTGCGCATCGGCGAGCATCACGTCAACCGAGCCCTCGACCGCCCAACCGGCAGCGTCCTCGATCGCCTTCGTGGAATGCGGCTCGGTGGTCATCTCCGAGAAGAAGAATCGAGCATAGTCGGCGTAGTCCCGCCGCCAGTGGTGGCGATTCATCTTCGCCCAGCCATCGCTCGTCGGAAGCTCGTCGTCGAAGACGGCGTTGGCCGCGGCGTAGTGCGGCTGCGGCGGCGAGAGCCGCGGCACGCCAACCGCAAACGCGACGATCCCTAGGACCCGGTCCGGCTGCTCGGTGGCCAGCCGAATTGAACGCCAGACGCCGTCGCCGCACAGGCCGACAAGGACCGCACGGTCGGTCCCCGTCGCGTCCAGGACCGTCACGATGTCCGCGACCGAGCGATCGTCGGCATAGGCAGCCGGATCCGTCGGGCGATCCGAGCGCCCGTTGCCGCGCCCGTCGAACGTGATCACGCGCCAGGACCGGCTCAGGACGTGAATCTGGGCCTTCCACTGGCGCGAGTGGATGATCGGTGCCGAGGGCAGGAGGACGATCGTCGGATCGCCCGACCCGAACTCCTCCCAGGCAATCCGGACCCCGTCGTCGCCAGCGGCCAGACCTGTCCTGACGGGCAGCCTGGCGCGGCCCGACTCGACGGCGATCACCCCGCCACCGCCAGGTCGCGGACGAACGACGCGATGAGCCGGTTGACGAGCACGGGCTCGCGCAGGATCGGGGCGTGGCCGCCGCCATCAATCTCCACGAGCTGCCCGCCCATTGCGGCGGCGACCCGGCGGGCATTCACGAGCCCCACGATCTGATCGTCCCCGCCGTGGATGACCAGGGCCGGGCATCGGACGCGGCGGGCGAACGCGAGGCCGCGGCCCTCCGTCGACGGCGGGACCGGCCACGCCACCGGCCGCCGGAGATAAGGAGCTCGCCGGGTCGCGACCATTGCCCCGGGATCGGCGTCCAGTGCCCAGCCGATGCCGTCCTCGATCGGCTTGGTGGAGTGAGGCTCGGAGAAGACCCGCGTCCCGAGGAACCACTCCGCGAACGCGGGCCACTCCGCCCGCCAGAAGTGGGCGTTGTAGCGGCCCCAGCCGTCCCTGGCTTCGGGATCGCGCGGCTCCTCGAAGTCGTCGTCGTTGGCCACGTCCGGCGTCCCGTCCGGTCGGTCGCGGCCCGCGACGGCGGCACCGACGAGGATCAGGCCGAGCGCTCGATCGGGGAGGTCCACGGCGAAGCGCAGCGCGTAGCCGGCGCCCATCGACAGCCCGGCCACGACTGCCCGATCGGTGCCGGTCGCGTCGAGCACCGCCGCCGCGTCGGCGACGTACTCGGTGTCGGCGTAGGCCGCGGGATCCATCGGCCGGTCTGAACGTCCGTTGCCGCGCCCGTCGAACGTGACGACTCGGAAATGGCGGGCAAGATAGGGGATCTGGAGCTTCCAGTGGCGCGACGGGAAGATCGACCACGTCGGCATCAGCAGGATCGTCGGGGAGCCCGCGCCGTAGCGCTCCCAGAACACGTGGATTCCGTCGCGCTCGACGAAGCCCGTGGCGTCAGGCAGGCGGGCGCGCGCCTGGTCGGGAGCGGCCGAACGGGCGGTCGCAACCGTCGGCATGGCTCATCGCTCCTCGAAGGACCGGATGAGGGCGCCGACCTTGCGCAGGGCGGACCGGGCGGGCAGCTCCGCGTCGCTGAAGCCGAGCAGGATCATGGCCTCGGCTCCGAGGAACGGCAGGGCCATCAGCGCCGCAACCTCGGCCGGGGCGAACGGCCCGAGTCCGCCGAGCCGCTCGGCTTCGCGGGTCGCGACGTCGGTGAGGAGTCGCTGCCAGCCACCGACGTAGCCGCGCACGGCCGCGGCGACCTCCGCATCGGACCAGCCGGCCGCGATCATCTCCTGGAGGATCCGGACATAGCCCGACGCGAGGTCCGCATCGAGGAAGTCGCATGCCCGGTCCCACTGGAGGGACAGCGGCTCGGGTCCGGCGAACATCGCCGCCTGGCGCTCGAGGAGCTTCCGGTTCTCGGCCTCGAGAACGGCAAGGATGAGCTGCTGCTTGCTGCCGAAGTGGTAGTGGATCTGGCTGAGGGGGACCTCTGCGGCCTCGGCGACTGCCCGGGTCGAGAGGTTGGCGGAGCCGACGGCGAGAATGGTCGATCGAGCGGACTCGAGGATCGACGCGCGCGTGTCTCCGGCCGCCTGCTGGCGACGCTCTGCCCGAGTTGCTGGAGCCGCCTCAGTCCCGTCCACGTCGGCCCGAGCATACGGTTTCCGGGGTCATGCGGCGACCGCGAACACGGCCGCCAGGATCAGGCCGACGCCGAGCGGCCGGGTCAGGCGGCGACCCCAGGGCAGGTTCTTCTCCACCGCGGTCAGGGCTCCGAGCGCGAGCATCGCGGTCAGACTCCCGAGTCCGACCCCGAACATCACGAGCATCAGGCTCCAGCAGCAGCCGACGCAGAAGGCGCCGTGGGCCACGCCCATCGCGAACGACTCCCGCCGGAGCGACGTCCCGCGCCAGCGGTTCACGACGAACCCGAGCGGACTGCGGCACTCGTCGAGGCAGCGGTCGCGGAGCGGGCTGAACTGCCACAGACCGGCGGCGAGAAGGGTCGCCGCGATGATCAGCTGGGGATGGTCCGCGAGCAGCGGCCACGCGTCGACCGCGGCATGGACGCCGCGGTCGAGGAGCCAGGCGGCTGCCCCGAAGGCGGTCCAGACCGCCAGGTACCCCGCGAGAAGCATCCCCACGAGGACGCCGGGGGCCGGCCGACGTCGGACGACCGCCGCGAAGACGAGGACGAGCGGGACGCTCGACGGCAGCATCATCGCCACGATCATCAGGACCCAGCCGGCCGTGAACAGGCCAACCTCGAGGCCGCCGCCGAGGGTCGGCCCAGCCAGGCCCGCACCGCCCGCCGCGCCCGCCACGCCGTCGTGCTGGAGGTAGCGACCCCACGGCGAAGCGGACCACAGGGCCAACGACAGCCAGGCGACCCCGGCGAGGGCCGCCAGCGCCGCACCGAGGATCGCCCGGTCGCGGCGCGGGCTGCGCAGATGCTGACTGGTGAACATCGGGGCCCTCCTCGCCGATCGATCAGGCCGCGAAGCGGAAGTGGCCCTGGAGGGCGTTGTGGCCCTGGAGGTCCACGCTCGGGATGCCGTGGCCGCTGCCATCACGCGTGTACTTGCTCGCCTTGCTCGCGTACACGGGCGAGCCGGGGACCGTGCTGAAGACCGTCTCGGCGAGTGTTGTGGGGTTGCCGGTCGCCCCCACGAACGGCGCCATGTCGGCGTCAACGAGCGTGCCGATGGTCAGCTGCCCCTTGCCGCCCTGAACGCTGAAGAGGATCGGCGCGCGCTCGACGGCCACCACTTCGCCGATCAGCCCTGCCAGGTCGGCGACGGCGCCACCGAGCTGGCCGGTGAACAGGCGGAGCAGGACGGCCTCCTGCTCGGCGGTCGCTCGCTCGTCGACGAACACGACGGCCTTCCAGGACAGCGGGGTGAGGATGTTGCCGGGGATGTGGGCAGAAACCGCGAGAGTCAGCCCGCTGACGTCGACGCCCTCGATGGCACCTGTCTCGATTCCCCAGGCGATCGTGGTGTCGCAGGTCTTGAAGTCAGGGTCCTCGCCGACCCAGCAGGGGCACAGGACGTTGCAGGTGCAGACCTCGAGCAGCCGTCCCTCGATCTCGTATGCCATGGCCACGCCTCCTAGCTCCCGATCATTCGTCAGTCGGTCGATCGACCGATGTCGGTCGGATGACCGAACCATACGCCACGTGTCAAGCCCCGGCGCTGCAACGAGGCGTTGCGTGGCCGTGTTCCGGTGGACATGACAACGATTCGAGCCTTGACCCAACCCACAGTCATCTTCGAGACGCTCCTCGGGCGCTGCGCAATCCGCTGGAGCGACGCCGGGATCACGGGCGTGCGTCTGCCGAGCACAACCTCGCGCGGGCCGTCGCCCGTCGATCCGACCGCGGCGCCAGCGATCGTCCAAAATGCGATCGAGGGCATCCGGGCGGTCCTCGCGGGCGAGTCGCCCGACCTCCGCCCGATCCCGCTCGACGACCGCGCGATCGATCCGTTCCGGCGGCGCGTCTACGCCGCGACGCGCGAGATCCGGCCTGGCACGACCGCGACGTACGGACAGATCGCCCGAGCGATCGGGGAGTCCGGAGCGGCTCGCGACGTCGGCGCGGCGCTGGCCCGGAACCCCGTGCCGATCATCGTCCCGTGTCATCGGATCGTGGCCGTCAACGGAGCGCTGACCGGGTTCTCGGCACCGGGAGGGCTGGCCACGAAGCGCCGGATGCTCGAGCTCGAAGGCGCCCCGGGATACGGGCAGCAGGTGCTCTTCGGCTGATCGTCTACTGGTCGGCGTTGGCCTCGACCGCGTCCATCGCCGCGGCAACGTCCGCCGCGCCGGCCACGCCCCGCGGCTCCTTGCCCTTTGGCCAGTAGAGCTCCTTGTGGACCTGCTCCTCCGGGTAGCCCCGTCCGAGCAGGGTCTCCTCGGCCGACAGGATCATGTCGGGGTTGCCGCAGATGTAGGCGATCGAGTTGGCCGGTGACAGGTTGAGCTCGTCGAGGACCGGGGCAAGGATCGATTCCACGCGTCCGGTGCGGCCCGTCCAGACCGCGTTCACGGGGTCGGTCGCCCGCGACACGGTCGGGACGAAGGTGACCGGGTACTCGCCCGACGTCTGCCAGCCCTCGAGCAGCTCCTGGTAGCCGAGCTCGCTGGCGTGCGACACGCCGTTGAGCATGATCGCCCGGCGCGGTGCCCCGTCGATCTGGAGCTGGCGCATCATCGCCACGAACGGCGCGTTGCCGGTTCCCGACGAGATGAAGATGTGGGTTCGATCGTCGTCGGGAAGAAGGGTGAATTTGCCCTTCGGCCCGATCATCCGCATCCCGTGGCCGATCGGCAGGTCCCACAGGACCGGCGTGAAGGTTCCGCCCTGGACCCGCCGGACGTAGAACTCGTAGCCGTCCTCACCGGCTCGTGACGGCGGAGACGCGACGGAGTACGGGCGCTGGACGATCTTGCCATCGACCATCACCCCGATCGTCATGTACTGGCCCGGCTCGAATGGGGTCGGCTCGCCATCGAACCGAACCCAGAAATAGGCAAGCGACTCGGTCTCGTCCTCGCGCCGGACGAGTCGGGCGTTGTACTGCGGCGCGGCAGGATCGATCCCGGCCACGGGCGCTGGCGCGGGCGCAGGCGCGGGCGCCGCGAGCGCTGGGGCAGTGAGTTCGGTCATGGGGGACGGGCGCTCCATGGTCGGGCTGGCTGTCGCGGGCCATCGTACCCCGGGGGTCCCCGGTCCCGGCACGAGCTCGGAGCCTGGCCAGAGGCGCCGCGCGACCCGTCACCGATCCGCAACCCGAGGTCACGAGGGCCCGCGGGTACAATCGCAACCTGCAGCGAAGCCTTCCCGCGCCGCCCACGGGTGGCGTTCAAACGACTCCGAGGAGCCTGCCCGATGGCCACGACCGCCGCGTCCCCGACCGATCGCCCGCACACGGCCGCGAAGCGCTACATCTTCGCCTGGGGCGACGGCACGGCCGAGGGGGACGGGGGGATGAAGGACCTCCTCGGTGGCAAGGGAGCGGGCCTCGCCGAGATGACCAAGGCGGGCCTCCCGACTCCTCCCGGCTTCACGATCACGACCGAGGCCTGCAACGACTACTTCGCCGCAGGTGAGACCCTCCCCGACGGTCTCTGGGACGATGTCCTCGCGGCGATGCGCCAGGTCGAGGAGCGCTCCGGCAAGGGCTTCGGCGATGCCGCCAATCCGCTCCTCGTGAGCGTCCGGTCCGGCGCCAAGTTCTCGATGCCCGGGATGATGGACACGGTTCTCAACCTGGGGCTCAACGAGGAGACGCTCCAGGGTCTCGTCGCCCTGACCGGCAACGAGCGTTTCGGCTGGGACGCGTACCGCCGGTTCATCGCGATGTTCGGGCGGATCGTCATGGACGTGCCGGCGACCCGTTTCGACGAGCCGCTCGAGGCACGCAAGGAGGCGCACGGCCACGGGGCGAAGGACACCGACCTCGACGTGGCAGACCTGAAGGCCCTCGTCGCCGACTACAAGGCGATCGTCCGCGACGACACCGGGCGCGACTTCCCGACGGACCCGAACGAGCAGCTCGACCTCGCGATCAAGGCGGTCTTCGCCAGCTGGTTCGGCAAGCGGGCAAAGGACTACCGCGACAGCCAGAAGATCGCCCACGATCTCGGGACCGCGGTCAACGTCGTGACGATGGTCTTCGGCAACATGGGCGACGACTCCGGGACGGGCGTCGCCTTCACCCGCGACCCCAACACCGGCGAGCGGGTCCTGTTCGGTGAGTACCTCACAAACGCCCAGGGCGAGGACGTGGTGGCCGGTGTCCGGACCGCCCCGAAGATCTCCCAGATGGCCGAGGACATGCCGGCGGTCTATGACGAGTTCCAGAAGATCGGGCAGCAGCTCGAAAGCCACTATCGCGACGTCCAGGACCTCGAGTTCACGATCGAGCGCGGCAAGCTCTACATGCTCCAGACGCGCTCGGCGAAGCGGACCGCCGCGGCGGCAGTGAAGATCGCCGTCGACATGGTCGCGGACGGCACGATCACGAAGGAGGAGGCGGTCGGCCGGATCGAGACCGCCCAGGTCGATCAGCTCCTGCGGGCCCAGTTCGACCCGGCGGCCCGGAAGGGCGCCGAGCGCATCGCCAAGGGCCTGAACGCCTCGCCCGGGGCGGCCGTCGGCAAGGCGGTCTTCGACGCCGACGTGGCCGTCGAGTGGGTCGGCCGCGGCGAGAAGGTCGTCCTTGTCCGCGTCGAGACCTCACCGGATGACTTCCACGGGATGGCCGTGGCCCAGGGGATCCTGACTGCCCGTGGCGGCGCGACGTCGCACGCCGCGGTCGTCGCTCGCCAGATCGGCAAGCCATGCGTCGCCGGCTGCGCGGAGCTCGTCGTCGACTACGGATCGAAGAGCGCCCGCTCGTCCGACAGTGGCCTTGCTTTCAAGGAAGGCGACTGGATCAGCGTCGATGGCTCGACCGGCGAGGTCTTCGTCGGCGCGATTCCGACCGTCGAGGCCCGCTTCGAGGACCAGCCCGAGCTCCAGACGATCCTCGGCTGGGCCGACGGCTTCGCCCGGATGGCTGTCTGGACGAACGCCGACAAGCCCGAGGAGGCCGAGCAGGCCCGGAGCTACGGCGCCCGCGGCATCGGCCTGTGCCGGACCGAGCACATGTTCCGCGAGGGCGAGCGGCTCGACATCGTCCGCGGCGCGATCCTCGTCGCGAGTGTCGCGACCCGGGCGAAGGCTCGCTTCGCCAGCGGCGCCCAGCTCAGCGCCGACGAGCTCGACGACGTCCAGACGTTCGACCGGGCCATGGCCCAGCTCGAGGTCCTCCAGCAGGGCGACTTCGAGGGCATCTTCAAGGCCATGGATGGCTTGCCGGTCGTCGTCCGCCTGATCGACCCGCCCCTCCACGAGTTCCTCCCGAACCTGGAGGAGCAGCTCGTCAAGGTCACCCGGGCCGAGATGGAAGGCGGCGCGTCCGAGGAGGACAAGGAGCTCCTCGCGACGATCCGGAGCCTCCACGAGCAGAACCCGATGCTCGGCCTGCGCGGCTGCCGGCTGGGCTTGATGATCCCGGACTTCGTCAAGATCCAGACCCGGGCGATCCTGAACGCCCAGATCGCGGTCAAGAAGGCGGGTGGCAACCCGATTGCCAAGATCATGATCCCGCTCGTCGGCCACGTGAACGAGCTGGCCTTCACGAGGAAGCTCCTCGAGGCCGAGGCCACAGCCGTTCGCGATGCGGCCGGCGGGGTCGAGGTCGACTACAAGTTCGGGACGATGATCGAGGTCCCGCGCGGCGCCCTGACCGCCGACGAGATCGCGACCGAGGCCGACTTCTTCAGCTTCGGCACGAACGACCTGACCCAGATGACGTTCGGCTACAGCCGCGACGATGCCGAGGGCGGGTTCCTCCTGAAGTATGTCGAGGACGGCATCCTGCCGGTGAATCCGTTCCAGACGCTCGATGACGCAGTTGCCGGGCTGATGAAGACCGCGGTCGACAAGGGCCGCGCGACGAAGCCGGGTCTGGAGCTCGGGATCTGCGGTGAGCACGGCGGCGATCCGGATTCGATCTGGAAGTGCGAGGCGATCGGGCTCGACTACGTGTCGTGCTCGCCGTTCCGCGTCCCGGTCGCCCGCCTCGCGGCCGCCCAGGCGGCGATGGCCGGCTCAGCCGAACGCGACAAGTAGGTCGATTCGGCGCCGAACGCCGGCGCCTAGAGGTTGCCGGCCCTGCGGTCCTCGGCGACCACGTACGGGACGTAGTCGGGCCACCACATCGCCGCGGCGACGGCCGCCTCGAGGTCGACGTCCGGGCCGATGCCGGCGAGGCCGTCCTCGCGGGCAGCTTTCGCGACGGCCAGCGCGATTGCCCACGTCACGTGGCGCAGCCGATCGACCGCTGGGTACAGCGCCCCGGCCACCAGACGCTCGTCGCTGACCTCGGCGGCGAGCGTCCGGGCGGCCACCAGGAACGGGCGATCCGGCATCGTCCGTGCCTCGGCCACGATCGCCCCGAGCCCGAGACCCGGGAACACGAACACATTGTTGGCCTGGCCAATCTCGTGCCGCTCGCCGTCGTGCTCGACCGCCGGGAACGGCGAGCCCGTAGCCACGAGGGCGCGACCGTTGGACCAGCGCAGGACGTCGGCCGGGATGGCCTCGGACGCAACGGTCGGGTTCGACAGCGCCATGACGATCGGGCGCGGCGTGCCCGCGGCGAGCGTGGAGATCAGCGCCTCGTCGAACGTCCCCGGCATCCCCGTCGCCCCGAGAAGGATCGTCGGGCGAAGGACCCGGACCACGTCGTGGAGGCTCGGAATCGTGTCGCTGTCCGCAGCGAAGCCATCGCCGGCCAGCCGGTCGGCCGCGCGCGCCAGCGACACCTTGTCAACGTCCAGATCGGTCCGTTCGTCGTAGACGAGCCCGCGCGAATCGACCATCGCGATCGCCGCCGCGGCCTCGGCCGTCGTCGCGCCCTCGTCGATCAGCGCGAGCCGGATCAGGCGCGCGATCCCGATTCCCGCCGCGCCCGCCCCCGCGATCACGACTCGCTGGTCGACCAGCTGGCTGCCAAGCAACCGCATCGCCGCCAGCAACCCGCCGAGGACGACCGCGGCGGTCCCCTGGATGTCGTCGTTGAACGAGCAGACCCGGTCGCGATAGCGATGGAGGATGCGGAGGGCGTTGCGCTGCTTGAAGTCCTCCCACTGGATCACGCAGCCCGGCCAGCGCTCCATGACCGCGACGACGAAGGCCTCGACCAGGGCGTCGTAGGCGGCCCCCCGGAGACGCGGCTCGCGATGGCCGAGATAGAGCGGGTCGGCGAGCAGGAACGGATTGTCGGTCCCGACGTCGAGCGACACCGGCAGGGTCAGGCTCGGGTGGATGCCCGACGCGGCGGTGTACAGCGCCAGCTTGCCGATCGGGATCGCCATCCCGCCGGCGCCCTGGTCGCCCAGGCCGAGGATCCGTTCGTTGTCGGTGACGACGATCAGCCGAACGTCGTCGAACGGACCGTTCCGCAGGAGCTCCGGGATGCGGTCTTTGTCGTGTGGCGTGATCCACAGGCCGCGGGTCCGCCGGATGATGTGGCTGAACTCCTGGCAGGCTCGCCCGACCGTCGGGGTGTAGACGATCGGCAGGAACTCGGCCGCGTGCTCTGACAGCAGCCGATAGAAGAGTGTCGCGTTGCGGTCCTGGAGGGCGGCCAGTCCGATGTACTGCTCCAGCGGGTCGTCCTTGCGCCGGATCTTCTCGAGCTCCAGCTCCACCTGCTCGTCGATCGTGAGGATCCGGTCCGGCAGGAGCCCGACGAGCCCGAACGCCTCACGCTCGCCGATCGGGAAGGCGAGATCCTTCGTCAGGAGGCGCGCCCCGAGCAGGGCCGACGAGCGGAGCGCAATGCGGGCTGGCCGGCCGGCGGTGATGTCGTCGAACGGGGAGGGGAGGGGACGCATCGCGGGTCGAGTCTATCGGGCTAGAACTCGAACAGAGATGACGACGCCGATCGCTCGCCACAGGGCGGTGATCGTCGGCGGCGGCTTCGCCGGGCTCTACGCAGCAAATGAGCTTGGCAAGGACCAACGGGTCGACGTGATCCTGGTGGACCGCCGGAACCACTACCTGTTCAGCCCGTTGCTCGACCAGGTGGGTGACGATCCGCTGGGCGTTGAGCTTCGTGATGGTCGCGGCTCGTGCCTGATCACGGGGACGCCCGCGTTACCGCCGATCGCCGAGCCCGAACCGCCGTCGACGGGGTCCTTATCACCGGATAGGGCGCCGCCGGTGACGAGGCGAGCGGCTGCTGATCAGCGTGGTTGATCAATTCGCGAACCAACCCGCGTGACGAGTCGTCGTTTCGAACAGGAACGGCCCGGACTGGGCAGCGGCCACGCACGGACATCACGGACTTGATCAGCCAGAGCAATCAAGGGCGGGGACCCGCGGGTCTGCGTTCTGCGTCGATTCTCGGGGTCCGCCCGTGGTCGTTGGTCAGCGAATGATCGCCCGCACGATCGAGCTGCCATGCGCGGTGCTGAGCCCCGCATCAGCCCGCTTCGAACTCCACGATCGCGCGGACGCCCTCGCCCCGGCGCATCGCCGCGAAGGCGTCCTCGATCCCTTCGAGCCCGATCCGGCTCGTGATCAGGCGCTCGGCCGGCAGCCGGCCCGCGAGATGGAGCGCCGCGTAGCGCGGGAAGTCCGCCGCCGGGTCCGCCGAGCCGTAGTTCGAGCCGAGGATCCGTCGACCGCCGTCGACGAACGGGAACGGCTCGAACGATGCCCGGACCCCGAACGGCGTCATCCCGACGAGGACGGCCGTCCCGCCGGTCGGCAGGCAGGCGATCGCGAGCTCGATCGTCGCCGTCAGCCCGATCGCCTCGAAGCAGGTGTCAGGGCCGCCGTCGGTCAGGTCGCGAATGGCGGCGAGGGTCTCGGCCGGATCCGGCCCGGCGATCAGCCCGTCAGTTGCGCCCACGGCCCGCGCCAGGTCGAGCTTGGCGGCCACCCGGTCGACGGCGACGATCTGCCTCGCGCCCGCGAGCGCTGCCCCGATCACGCACGACAGCCCAACGCCGCCCAGCCCGATCACCTCCACCGACGATCCCGACTGGACCTCGGCGGTCTTCGTCGCCGCGCCGACGCCGGTCGTCACGCAGCACCCGATCAGTGCCGCGACCTCGGCTGGAGTTCCGTCCGGAACGGGAATCGCCGCCGCCGCCGGCACGTTCTGGCGGTCGGCGAACGTCCCGATCGCGCAGTAGGTGAGGACGTCGCCGCCACGAGCTTCGCCGCCGCCACCGGCCGGGCGATGGGTCGCGGCCCGGCCGCTCGGCATCCGGTGGGTGTAGGACGGGCTGGCCGAGCAGCTCCACACGCGCCCGCCGCGGCACGCCCGGCACGCCCCGCACGGGATCAGCCACGAGAGGGCGACCAGCCCGCCGACGCGCAGCCCCGGGAACGCCCCCGCGACGCCGTCGCCGAGCGCCTCCACGAACGCCGAGCCCTCGTGGCCGAGGACGATCGGACCCTCCCGCTCCCACTCCCCGTCGCGCACGTGGAGGTCGGAGTGGCAGACACCTGCCGCCGCCATGCGGACCCGGACTTCGCCCGGCCCCGGCGGGTCCAGCTCGAGGGTCTCGATCCGGACCGGTACGCCCGGTCGGTCGAGCACGCCGGCACGGATCCGGGTGGTCGAGAGTGCGGGGTCAGCCATGCCGGCAGGATCGCACGGCGGGGCGATCGTCGCGCCGAGACGACGGCGAGACGCACGACCGTTACAACGCGCCCATCAGCCTGCCATCCAACTCGGACGCCGTCGGGAGCGGTGTCCGGCGGCCGGGGCCCCCGTCGCTGGGCCCAGTGCGTTCCGGTCGCCGTCCGACCGGTCGGAGGGAGTCCAGATGTCTCAGTCGCGGAGTGCCCCGCGTCGCGCGTTCGCGTTCCTGTTCGCCGCAGTCCTGGTCGTCGGTCAGGTCGCGTCGGCCGCTGCCGCCGGCCAAGGCCGGAGTGCGCCCGGGACCAGTGCGCCCGGCGCCGCCCGGGTCGACGGCGGGCTCCTGAAGGCGCTCGCGGCCGGTACGACGGATCGCTTCGTCGTCGAGTTCGGCGCGAAGACCGACCTGTCGGGCGCGGCGAAGATCAAGGACCGCACGAAGAAGGGGGCGTTCGTCCTCGACAACCTGCGCAAGACCGCCGCCAAGTCGCAGGGCGCGGCCCGGACCGAGGTCGCAAAGACCAAAGGTGCTCGCGCCGAAAGCTACTGGCTCTCCAACTCGATGATCGTCCACGGCGACGCAGCGCTCGCGAAGAAGCTGGGCACCCTCGCCGGCGTCGCCGCGATTCGGCCGGAGAAGATCTACCCGCTCGTGAAGCCCGTCCCGGCCTCGGCCGTGATCGCCGCCGTTGCACCCGAGTGGGGCATCGACAAGGTCCGGGCTCCGCAGGTCTGGGCCGACGGGATCACCGGCCAGGGCGTCGTCGTCGGTTCCATCGACACCGGCGTCGAGTACACCCACGAGGCCCTCGTCGAGCAGTACCGCGGCAACAACCACGATGGCACGTTCAGCCACGACTTCAACTTCTGGGATCCGACCGGGATCTGCGGCGACGCGCCATGCGACAACGCCGGTCACGGCACCCACACCATGGGCACGATCGTCGGCGGCGATCTCGACGGCCCGTTGCCGGACATCGGGGTGGCCCCCGGCGCCGAGTGGATCTCGGCCAAGGGCTGCGAGGACTTCGGCTGCAGCGAGGGCTCCCTCCTCTCGTCCGGCCAGTTCATGCTCGCCCCGACCGACGCGGCCGGCGACAACCCGAATCCGGCCCTCCGGCCCGACCTCGTCAGCAACTCGTGGGGCAGCGACGACCCCAATGACTCCTTCTACCTCGCGACCGTCCAGGCGTGGCGCGCGGCCGGGATCATTCCGCTCTTCGCCGCGGGAAACGCCGGTCCCGGCTGCGGCAGCGCCGGAACGCCCGGCAACGCCGTCGAGGTGATCAGCGCCGGGGCGACCGACGACAGCGACAACATCGCCGACTTCTCGTCGCGCGGCCCGTCGCCGAGCGGCAAGCTCAGCCCGAACATCTCGGCGCCCGGTGTCGACGTCGTGTCCAGCGTGCCCGGCGGCGGCTACGCCAGCTTCTCCGGAACCTCCATGGCCACGCCTCATGCGGCTGGCGTCGTCGCCCTCATGCTCTCTGCCAAGTCCGAGCTGGTCGGCAACTTCGACGCGGTCCTCGACGCGGTCGGAAAGACGGCCGTCGATCGGCCTGACGATCAGTGCGGGACCCCGGACCCGTCGGACAATGACCCGAACTATGTCTACGGCGAGGGTCGGATCGACGCCAAGGCGGCGGTCGATCTCGTCAAGACCGGCGGCACCCTGGCCGGGACTGTCACCGACGCCGGCACCGCCGGTCCGATCGAGGGCGCTCGGGTGAGCGCCAACGACGGCGAGCGGACTTACACCGCCACGACCGACGCGAGCGGCAACTACAGCCTCTTCCTCGCCGCCGGCGAGTACGTGGTCAGCGGCGTCGCGTTCGGCTACCAGGGCGATGTCGCCCCGCTCGTCACGATCGTCACCGACACGACCACGGATCAGGACTTCGCCCTGACGGCGCTGCCCCGGTTCGTTGTCAGCGGCCACGTCAGAGCGTCCGAAGACGGCAGCCCGATCGCGGGCGCGTCCGTCGTCGCGGTCGGAACGCCGGTCGCCCCGACGACGTCCGACAGCGCCGGCTTCTACAACCTGACCCTGCCCATCGGCGAGTACACGATCGAAGCCGCTGCTGGCGGCTGCACCGAGATCGGATCGGCCGCGATCAGCTCCGACGGCCCGGACCAGGTCCAGGACTTCAGCCTCTTCCGCAAGCTCGACGACTTCGGCCACGGCTGCCGACCGATCGACTTCGCCTGGATCGACGCATCACATCAGACCGGTCTGTACGGCGATGAGTTCGTCGGTCGCCTGCTGCTGCCGTTCGATTTCCCCTTCTACGGGAAGACCTACGGCGCGCTGTTCCTGTCGGACAACGGATACGTCAACTTCCTCGGACCCGACCAGTACAACGGCTTCCCGGTCGGGATCCCGTCCACGAATCCGCCGAATGCCGCGATCTACCCGCTCTGGCAGGACCTCTACCTCGACGACGGCAGCGCGATCGACTACGAGACGCTCGGCTCCGCTCCGGACCGGACGTTCGTGATCGAGTACGCCGGCGTGAAGGCGTTCTCCAGCTCCGGCCGCCTGAGCTTCGAGATCCTGCTCCACGAAGACGGGACCATCGACCTGCTCTACGGCGACAACCCGGCAAACTCGGGTGACGGGCGGAATGCCGGCATCGGCATCGAGAACGCGGACGGTACTGATGCCCTCCAGTTCTCGCTGTTCGAGCGCCGACTGCTGGCCAACCAGGCCTGGCGCTACGAGCTGGTCCCGTCGGGTCTCGTGCACGGCACGGTGACCGATGCCAATGACGACCTGCCGATCGCCGGCGCGACCGTCACGGCATCGCCCGGTGGACGGACCGCGACGACCGCCGAAGACGGCACATACAGCCTCCGGCTCCGGCCGGGTGCCTACGATCTGGCCGCGTCGGCCGACGACTACGTCACCGTCTCGAGCACCGTGACCGTGGCCGATGGCAGCGACGACACGCGCAACTTCTCTCTCCCGGCCGCGATCGGCAGCGCGACGCCGACCACCGTCGACGCAAGCGTCGACTTCGGCTCGACCACGACCGCCACCGTCGCACTGGCAAACAGCGGCAGCGCGCCGCTCGTCTGGACGGCCAAGGAGCGCGACCTCGGCGGCTCGATCGGGACGTTCCCGAGCGCGAGCGCGTCCTCGGTCCTGACCTGGCGGCCCGTGTGGGGCCGGCCGGTCATCCGCGGCGCCCTGCCGGACGTCTCCGGCATCCGCGATACCCTGCCGCCAGCGAGCCTCCAGCCGATCGTCAACGACCCGAGCGGTGACAGCAACGGCTCGATCGACGTCACCCAGATCCGGGCTGGCTCCGACGGCGAGACCGTCGTCGCGATGGCCCTCGACTTCTCGGCAGGCACCCCGATCGGGCAGGCCGTCGGCGAGATCTACGTCGACACGGACCAGGACCCGAACACCGGTATCCCGGCCGAGTTCCTCGCCGGACTGCCCACCCAGGATGTCGGCGCGGAGTACTACATCGGCCTGTTCGAGGTCCACTCCCCGGATCCGATCGTCTATGTCATCGACCTGAACACCTTCGAGTTCACCGGCATCGGGCCGGCCCAGGTCGACGGCCAGACGATCAGCTTCCAGCTCGGCCTCGACGCCTTCGGTGGCGATGACGGCAACATGGACGTCGACTTCGTGCTCGGCGACCAGTCCCAGCCTCTCGACTGGGCCCCGGACATCGGGCACGGCACGGTCCAGCCGTTCAGCGACGTCCCGTGGCTAAGCGAAACGCCCGACGCCGGGACGACCGCCGCCGGCACCTCGACCGACGTCACACTGAACCTCGGCAGTGCGGGCCTCGCGCCCGGGACCTACAAGGCGCTCGTCGTCTTCGTGACCAACGCGCCGAAGCAGCAGCAGATCCCGGTCGAGGTCAACCTCACCGTGACGATGCCCGACGCGTTCGGGGCGGCAGGCGGGACGGTCACCGACGCCCACACCGACGAGCCGATCGCCGGAGCGAGCGTCGTCGTCCATGCCACCTGGCAGGGCAATCCCCTCGAGCTCACGACGACCACCGCGTCCGACGGGACCTGGCAGGTCGTCGGTCCCGAAGGCACCTGGTCGGCCGACATCGGCGCCCCGGGCTACGTTCAGGCGTCGCGCTCTGTCGTCATCACAGCCGGTACGTCCACCGGCGGCGCCGATGTGGCGCTCCATCGTGACCAGGCCCATGCCGCCATCGACGGCGGACCATTCGTCTTCGTCCTCACCCCCGGCCGGGACGGCCACGGCACGATTGTCCTGTCGAACCCGGGCGGTCACCGTGACCTGACCTTCAGCGTCGGCGAGGTGAACCTTGGAACGGCGACCGAAGCCGAGGCCGGAGCGGCCGCGGCGGCAGCCCAGGCCGCGCGCCGGACGCTGCCAGCTGGAGCGAATCCCAATGCCCGGACGACCCGTGGCATCTTCGGGCCGAGCCCGGCGGGCGTGGCCCCGAAGGCGACCGGCGACCTCCTGGCATCGTGGCCGACCGGCCTCGACCTGCCCTGGGGCGTCGGCTTCGACGGCGACGTGTGGCTGTCCGATCCGATCGACAATGGCGACCTGTGCAGCGCCAGCGGGGTCTGCACGGACACGGAGTTCTCGACATCGGGCAGCCCGACCGGCGCCTCGTTCGAGACGACCTTCGGGGACTGGGCCGGTGACATGGCCTTTGACCGCACCCGAAATCTGCTCTGGCAGGTGGCGGTCGGTGGTGACAACGGCATCCATGGCATCGACCCGACCGACGGCTCGGTCGATCAGGTGATCACCGGCTCACCGTGGGACGGGACGAGCCAGCGCGGCCTCGCCTACGACCCGAACGCCGATGTGTTCTACATCGGCGGCTGGAACGAAGGGATCGTCTACACCGTCGCCGGCCCGTCGCACCCGACGCCGGGCGAGACGCTCCACAGCTGCAACCCGCCCGACCCGAACATCTCTGGGCTGGCCTGGAACGGCTCGTTCGGAATGCTCTGGGAGGCGACAAACTCCGATACCGACGCGATCCACCTGATCGACCCGGTGACCTGCGAGGCGTCCATGACGCTTCCTCATCCGAGTGGCGGCGGCGGCAACGGCGCTGGTCTCGAGCTCGACGTCGTGGGCAACCTGTGGACGGTCAGCCAGGGAACCGGTGAGGCGCTCCTCATCGAATCCGGGTTGCCGACCTTCAGTGACGTGACCTGGCTGACAGTCACGCCCGGTGATGGCACGATCGCTCCGGACGGCAGCGTCAATCTCGACGTCGCGGTCGACTCGACCGGGCTCGTCCCGGGCGTCTATCGGGCCCTGATCGTCATCCAGACCAATGACCCGGACAACTCGGTCGCGACAGTTCCGGTCGAGCTCATCGTTCCGGCCTACCAGCAGGGCGTCAACGCCGGGGGCAGCGCGTACGTCGATGCCGACGGCGACCTGTACGGCGTAGATCGGGCGTGGTCGGCCGGCTCGTTCGGCTGGCTCGGCTCGTCGTCCCCGCGGTCGACCAAGTCGGCGATTGCGGGCACGACCGAGGACGGGCTGTACCAGGATCTGCGGACCGGGATGACCGGCTACCGGTTCGACGTCGCGAACGGCACGTATCGGGTCGATCTGGCGTTTGCCGAGATCCTCGCGAAGAAGGCCGGGGCACGCGTGTTCAGCGTGACGATCGAGGGCACGACGGTGATCGCCGGGCTCGACGTGTTCGCGACCGCCGGTCGCAACACGGCGCTCGATCGCTCGTTCGACGTCGAGGTCAGCGATGGCCACCTCGACATCGGCTTCACGTCCCAGCGCGGCGATGCCTCGATCGTCAACGGGATCCTCGTGACGGAGATGCCGCCCGGATCCTGATCCATTCCCGCACCAACACGAAGGCCCGGCGACGATCCGTCGCCCGGCCTTCTCATGCCACCGTGTTCGCCGGGCCTTCTCCGTGCCCAACTGCGTTCGTCGCCCAGGGCGACAGCCCTAGTTGACGGTGATGGTCCCGACCATCCCATAGCGTTCGTGGCCGGGCAGGTGACAGGTGAACAGCTGCGAGCCGGTCGCCGCGAACGTCACGGTCGTCCGTCGCTCCGTGCCCGCCGGAATCGAGATCTCGGTGGGTCGCTCGCCGTGGCTCGGCTCGGTGCCGGTCCGATGGCGCCGCTGGCTGGCCGCGTCGCCGACGATCCACTCGTGGTCGATGGGATCGCCGTTCGTGATCACGAAGGTCACGGGCCGACCGGCCGGGACCGTGATCCGGGCCGGCTCGAAGTGCGAGTAATGGATCGTGATCGAGACCACGAGCGGTTCGCTCGCCCGGGCGAGCGCGTTCGCCCCGATCCCGGTCAGGACGGCGACGCCGAGTCCGAGAGCCACTGCCGTCACCGTCCGACCCGCGTTCATCGCGCCGTCACCAGCCGATCGGCCGGCCGGCGGACGGTCGGGCCTTCGCCATCAGCCCGAGCCCGACGAGCCCGATCCCAACGAAGGTGAGGGCGAGCAGGATCCGGCTGAAGTCGACCGAGGTGACGGGGATCACGGCGCCCGGCATCGTGAACCCGGCATCGATCGCCGACGGCCGGCCGGCCCCGGACGCGTCGATCGCGAGGTCGTAGCCGAGCTGTCCGGCGGTCCCGTCAACGGCGACCTTCGTCAGCCAGCCGGACGAGGGGATCCAGGCCATGCCGCGGTCCGACTGGAGGTCGGCGAGGAGGCTCTCGGTTGCCCTGGCACTGTGATCGAGCCGGATCCCGTTCGATCCGGTCGGGGCCGGGAGGAGCGCCGGTGCGCGATCGGTCAGGAGATAGACGTCGGCCTGGACGACCTCGCCCGCGTTCTTGCCGAGGGCCAGGATCCGGAGCGGAACCCACGGATTGTCGGTGGGCATCGTGATGTGGATCGGGGTTCCGTCACCGACTGCCTGGCCGCGGGCACCTGCAGCGTCGGCGTCGAACGCGGCGGCCAGAAAGATCTGGCTGCGCGCGGCGTAGAAGTCGAGGACCTCGGGCGCGTCGGGCGGAAGGCGGAAGCCGTGAGCGGTCGCCCACGCCCCGATGTCGGCCGCCCCGCCCTTGAGGACTGTCAGGTCGAGGGCGTCGATCTTGACCTTCATCAGCTCCTCGGCACCGGAAGCGGCGGGCGCCGAGGCGGCGAAGTCGAGGCTGACACGCTCGGCCACGGGGGAAGTCTCGCGGACGAGCCGCTGGAGCGTCCAGTCGCCGCCCTTCTCGACGCTCGTCGGGACGGCCGGCAGGGGTGTGATGGAGCCGAAGGCGCCACCGCCGCCGGCGAACTCGAACGAGGTGACGTAGTGCTCGACGCCGTCGTGGTAGCCGGCGAAGGTCGAGGTCCGGAGGAGGTTCACCGCCCCGTTCGGGCCGATCAGCCCACCGCAGGCGAGCGTCGGGGTGACCGCCAGGAAGAGGCCGAGGACCGCCGTTGAGAGGCCGAGTCCGAACCGACCGAGTCGTCGTTGCCGCATCGTATCGCCCTCCTGGGCTGGCCGGCCCCGGACGGGGTCGGCGGATGCGGCTCAGGACGCCCGGCTGATGGATGTGGTTCCCGCGCCATCGCGGTCGGGACCGCGGCGGGCGGGCCAGCGCGACCCGCCCACTCGTGGATCAGGCCGGCGGTCGCTCGATCCGGACGTCGTCGATCAGGACCTCCATCAGGCTGTTCGGACCGGCGTCCACCGCCCGGATGACGATCCGGACCCGCTTCCCGCCGAATGGCGTCAGGACGGCCGTCGCTGTCTGCCACGACGCGCCGATCGTTCCTGCTGTGCCGGCCTTCGACCAGACGAGGGTCCTGGCTTTCGTCGCCTCGTCCTCGATCCAGACCTTCAGGTAGTCCGACGCGCTGCTCGGACCGTGGCTGTAGACGTAGCGGAAGGACAGCCGGCCGGGGACCGGTGGCAGCTGAACGAACGGGCTCGCGAGCGTGGTTTGTCCGTCCAGGTCGTTCGTGTTCGGGGTCGAGCCCGCCAGTCGCCCGGTCACGAAAGCGTAGCGCCCCGACGAGGCGCGGTCGGGCTGCGACCGGAGTCCGTTCTGCGTCGTCGGCTCGGGATCGCCGCGCGAGAAGCGGGACGTCGCAACCGCCGTGTCGGTGCCGTCGGGATTGAGCGACCAGCCGCGGTTGATCTCCGTGTCGTCGAACAGAGGACCGCAGTCGGCCTGAATCCTGCCAAGGACCGAGTACGGGCACCAGCCGAACCGGAGGAAGTAGACCAGCGCAGCCCGATTGTTGGCGGTCTGGGCAGCGATGTTCTCGTCGGCCGGATAGTGGTCGCCCCACACGGTCGATGTCTCGGGCGGGTACAGCTCCCAGGTGAACGAGAAGATCCGCTGGGTGCCGTACATCCAGTCGATCTGGTCACCGTCGGTGATGTAGAGATCGCTCGACTGCTCGGCCTCGTAGCCGTTGCGGGCTGCCATCCCCTTGGCGAAGGCCACGAACGCCGCGTGATCGAGGGCCGTCATGTCGGCCGGGATGTCGGTCTTCGTGTAGCCGTACGGCCACAGGATCAGCTTGCCATTGGTGTGGAACGTGATGTGCGACTTGATCTGCTGGCGACCGCCGATGACCCGGCTCAGGACGAAGTCCCGGAGCGCTCGGGTCTCGGGGGCGGACCACGCCGCCTTTCCCCGGTACGTGATCGACGACGGACTGCCCGACGACCCGCCGCAGCATGCCCAGCGGTAGCCGTAGTTGCGATTGAGGTCCGTCCCGATCGCGCTCGTGCCGGCGTTCGGCTGGCGGTTCTTGCGCCACGCGCAGTACGGAGCATGGCTGCCGCCGCAGGTCAGGTCGTACTCGAAGCCGTCCGGATTCAGGGCGAAGATGATGTAGATCTCGCGCGAGTCGACGAGCTCCTTGATCTGGCTGTCGGAGCCGTAACCCTTCGCGAGCGTGTTCAGCAGGTACAGCGACTGCTCGACGCCCATGTGCTCCCGGGCGTGATGCAGCGAGTCGAAGAGGAATTCCGGCTCAGCCTCGTCGGTTGCGACGTTGTCGCTGATCTTGGCCGCCCAGATGGTCCGGCCCTGGTAGCTCTTGCCGATGCTGAAGAGTTTGACGATGCCCGGATTGGCCGCCTGGACGGCCTTGATCTCGGCGACCATCTCGGTAAATGAGTGATAGCGCGAATCGCGGGCCGGGAAATCGGCTGCGGCGGCCGGCCCGGCCGTGAGGGCGATGAACAGCGCCGCGAGGGCGGCGCCGAGGAACATCGATCGACGAGGAGCGCGAGGTCGTCCGGACATGACGACAGGGTGCCTCCTGGTGGTGACTCGGCGCAACCCCGCATCGGGCCGGGGCGACGCCAGTACGAACGGGTCAGTCGCTCGTTCGTGGCTCCGGCCCGATCGGCAGGCGGATCGCGATCTCGGTCCCGCCCGCCGACGGCGCCGCCGCCGTGATCGTCCCGCCGTGGAGCTCGATCAGGCCCCGTGCGATGGACAGGCCCAGGCCGCTGCCGTTCGAGCGGGCCCCGCGCGCGAACCGCTCGAACACGTGGGGCAGCAGCTCCGGATCGATCCCGGACCCGGTGTCGCGGACGCGGAGGTCGACCGCGGCGACCGGGTGGCCGTCCCCATCGCCCGGGATCGGGCGGGCGCTGATCTCGATCAGGCCCCCGCTCGGGGTGTGACGCAGGGCGTTGGCGACGAGGTTGGCGATGACCTCGCGGATCCGGATCGGGTCGATGTCGAGGAGCGGCACATCGTCGTGGACCGCGCTTGCCAGCTCCACCCCGGCGCTCTCGACGGCGGCCGAGAATGACGTGGCGACGTCGCCGACGAGCACGCCGAGATCGGTCGGCTCGCGATGGAGCGACAGGCTGCCCGACTCCGACTGGGCAACCGTCCGGAGATCGTCGACGAGCCGGGCGAGGACCCGCGTCTCCTCGAGGATCGCCCCGAGATGGACATCGTCGGCGGGATGAACGCCGTCGAGGATCGCCTCGACGCTGCCCTGGACGACGGCCAGCGGCGTTCGCAGCTCGTGGGTGACGTCGGCGAGCAGGTCGCGCCGGAGGCGCTCATCTGCCTCGAGCCGGGCGGCCATTGTGTTGAAGCCGCGGGCGAGGTCGCGAACCGGCCGGGGAGCGGGTCGATCGATGGTGACCCGGGCGCTGTAGTCGCCGGTCTCGACCCGGGCAGCCTGATCGACGAGGGCGTCGAGGACCCGGCTCGAGCCGCGGATCGCCCGCGCCGCCCGGCCGACGCCGATCACCAGTCCGACGGCCACGACGACCGCCGCGATCCGGACCACGAGCCCGAACGGGCCGGGGGCGGCGAGAAGGTACCCGACAACGCTCAGCCCGATCGTCAGGAGTCCGAGTACGCCGGCGAGGAAGAAGAGGCCGAAGAAGCAGCCGAACCGGCGCCAGCGACGCGCTCGCTCGGGCGGCGGCCATGCCTCGTCTTCTGGCCACCACGGCGGTCGCCGGTCCCCGGCCGACGAGCCACGGGCCCATGGGCCGCCGCGCCGGCCGCGCCGGCGATCGGTCACGGCCGCTCGTCCGCGACGCGATAGCCCACGCCGTAGACGGTCAGGACGAGCGTCGGCCGGCGCGGATCCGGTTCCAGCTTGCGGCGGATGTTCTTGATGTGGGTGTCGATCGCCCGCTCGTAGGACTCGAACGCGACGCCATGCACGACGTCGAGGAGCTGCGAGCGGGTGAAGATCCGGCCGGGCTGGCGGGCGAGGGCGGCAAGGAGGGCAAACTCGGTGGGTGTCAGCTCGATGGTTCGGCCGGCTCGCTCGGCCCGCATCCGCGGGACGTCGAGGGTCAGGTCGCCGGTCCGGATCACGTCGTCAGAGCCGGCGAGGGCGGTTGCGTCAGCCCGGCGCAGGACCGCTCGGACCCGGGCCACGAGCTCGCGCGGGCTGAACGGCTTCGTGAGGTAGTCGTCGGCGCCCAGCTCCAGGCCGAGGAGCTTGTCGAGCTCATCGTCCCGTGCCGTCAGCATGATCACAGGCAGGTTCGAGTCGCGCCGGATCGCGCGTGTCACGTCCAGCCCATCAAGACCCGGCAGGCCGAGGTCGAGGACGACGAGGTCGGGCTGGTCGCGCTCGACGGCGGCCACCGCGGCGGGCCCATCGGCGGCCGTCCGGACCGCGAAACCGGCGTGCTCGAGGTAGTCCCGGGCCAGGTCCACGATCTTGGGCTCGTCGTCGACGACGAGGATCGTCTTCATCGCCGCTCATCCTAGGGCTGGGAATGCGACACCGGGTCCCGGCTGGGACCCGGTGTCACGGGAGGGGGAGGGGGCCGGGCGATCTCTCCGGCCGCTGGACAGCCCGGTGACCGGGCGGTCGTCAGGTCCGGGTCGTCAGGTCCGGGCCGGCTCGTCCGGCCCGCTGCCGGCGTCGCGCGAGCCGGCGTTGCGGTGGAGGGCATCGTGGGTCTCGCGGACCCGCTCCTCCCACGCATCGGACCGCCACCCGCCGGGGCCGGGGCCCCAGCCACCGTGTCCGCCCGGGCCCCAGCCGCGGCGCGAGCCGCCGAATGCCGCTCGGATCAGCCCGAACAGGAGGAGAAGAACGAACAGGCCGCCGATGAAGCCGAAGAAGCTGAAGCCGTGACCGCTGCCCCAGCCGTAGCCGTAGCCGACGTAGGGAGCGCCGGGGTAGCCGCCGGGGGTGACGACGACCTGGCCGGCCTCGACGAGGCCGGATGAGACACCGGCCGAGACGCCGGCGTTGTAGGCGCTGACACCGATGCCGATGGCGCCACCGACGAGGACGAGGACAAGGAGGATGCGAGCGAAGGATTGGCCGTTCATGTGCTGGGCACTCCGTTGATTTGAGGTGGTTGTCGATGTCCATCCTCGATCTCGGATGTGGACGGAATGTGAGGCCGCGACGGAGGTCTCACGGAGGTCCGACGCCCACTGGCAGGCCGACGGTCACTCGGCCGGACCGACGGTTTCATGTCTGGTGCATTCCGGGGGTGACGGGACGGCCCGCCGGGGCGATACTGTCCGGGCGAGGTTCAGTCCCCCCAAGGAAGGCCAATCGCAGCCGCCGCCCCCAGGCAGACCTACCGCCCCAGCGGTTCCGCCGGCGCCGCCCGTCACCCGCCCGCTCGTCCCGCGCGTCAGCGCGGGCCCCGACCTTCCCGTCTGCCTGCCCGGCATCAGACCACCGTCGTCGCGCCTCGCCGCGACGTCCGGCAGACAGGAGGCACGAGTCTTGATCCATGCACCAAGCGGCGCCCACGCGGCGTCCCCTCGTTTCGGCGCCACCGGCCATCGACTGGTCGGCCTGACGCTCGGCATCGCACTCCTCAGCGTGCTCGCCGCGGCCCCCGTCGCGGCCACCACGACCGCCGTCCGGTCACCAGATGCCACGAACCCAATTGCCATCGCCACCACCGCGGTCGACAAGCCGTGGTACACGGTCGAGCGCTTCTACTTCGGCCTCGTGAACTGCACCCGGACCGGTGGCTGGGTCCTGAGCGACGGGACGTGCCGCGGCTACGGCAGCGGTCGCTACAGCGCCTACGTCACGCCCCTGACCTACTCCTACGGCCTGTCCGACAAGGTGTCGCGGCCCTACGGAAAGCTGCTCGCCGTCAGGAACCTGTGCAGCCACTTCGCCAACGGCGACCCGGGCTACCGCCTCCGAATGGCTGGCTACTACCGCTACACGTGGGGCGAGAACATCGGCTGCCGCGATGGCTATGCGTCGGCCAAGGCCGCCGTCCTGGCGTCGCACCTTCGGTTCCAGGCCGAGAAGGCAACCGGCGGCGGACACTGGAAGAACATCAAGAACCCCAAATTCAAGACGCTCGGGATCGGGATTTGGCGGTACGGCACCCGGACCCGGCTGGTCACCGACTTCTACGGCTGACGAAGGTCGGTTCGCCGGCACGACGGCGCCCGCTGATCCTGCGAGACCCGGTCGACGGTGGCCGGGTCTCGCCGCATCCGACGGCCGACGACCGCCGCTGCCACTTCGCGCTCGATATGATCGTTGGATGCGACTCCACCCGAACCCGCCGCGCCTGATCACCGTCGGCGCCGCGATCGCGCTGGCCGCGATCGGACTCGTGCTCGCCGTGCCGATCGTGCCGCTCGTGGAGCTCCTGAAGCCCGTCACCGACATCACGGCCGGCTTTGGCCTCGGCCCGACCGCCGAGACCGGCTGGCTGGCCCTCCTTCTGTCAGCGAGCCTGCTCGTCGTCGGCTCGCTCCTGCCAGGGATCTGAGATGAGCGGGCGAACCAACTTCGCGCCGACGGCCCGAACGATCGCGGTCGCGCTCGTCCTGATGGTCATCGGCCTGCTCGGGACCTACGGGACCGTGATCCCGGATCTCGCCGGCGTGGCCGCCTTCGGTCTGGCGATCGCCCTGCTCCTGCTGGGAATGGTCATCCGCGGGATCTGAGGCGCCCCGCGATGATCAGCTGAGGGCGAGGGCCCGCCTGCCGAGCTCGTACGCAGTCGCGAGATCGCCGGTTTCGGCCGCAAGCTCGCTCCGCTCAGTGAGGACCTGGCGGAGGCGCGCCGGCGGGCCGTCCAGCGACGATTGCTCGGCTCGTTCGAGGGCGGCGGTCGCGGCGCCGAGATCGCCCAGTCGGCGAGCCACCCGGGCGGCGGTCAGGAGGGCGTCGACGAGGGCCTTTGAATTGTTGACGGCGGTCGCCAGCTCGATCGCCGTCGCCGCGTGCTGGGCGGCTCCCTCGAGATCATCCCGGGCCAAGGCGATCCGGGCGTCGGTGTCGCCGAGATGGGCCAGCCAGAATCGATCGTTCTCGTGTTCCATCTGGACCCTCGCGGCGCCGGCATAGCGGGTCGCTTCGTCGAGGCTGCCGAGGCCCAGGTACGTCATCGCCAGCTCGTTCTCGATCGATGCAATCTCTGCCCGGGCGTCGACGGCCCGGTACAAGGCCAGACTTTCGACCCCCGTCCGGACGGCACCCTCCAGGTCGCCGGTCGTTCGGTAGGACTGGGCGAGAGAGTGGAGGAGGGTCGCCCGGCGCCGGTCGTCGAGGTCCGCACCGATGCGGCGCGCTTCCTGGAGCAAGGCGATCGCGGCCTTTCCGTCGTCGGTCTGGCTCACGACCGCGGCGAGCGCGATCAGGGCGCGGACCCGCAGATCGGGATCTGCCCGCGGTTCGACTTCGCTGCCCAGCATGTTTTCCAGCAGGATCCGAGCACGCGACGTATCACCGGTCGAGTGGTGACCAGCGGACAGCCAATAAACGGCCCGTTGGGCCTCGGCATGTCGGTTGGCGGCTGTCAAGAGCTCCCGAGCCTCGCTGGCATAGCCGATCGTATCGAGGGCCTTCCCCAATCGGTAGCTGGCCTCGGCCATGCCAAGCAGGCTCAGGCCCCGGCCGACTCCGGCCGACTCCCCGTCAAGGATTGCCTGGAAGCGATCGGCAGCCGCTTGCCAGTCGCCAGACGCCAGGCGGAGCTCCGCGTCAAGCCGCTGCCAGTGGCTGTCCTCGTCGGCCAGGAACGCACCAGGAACCGTCCCCAGGCGACGAGCCAGGAAGCGAAGGGCCGCCAACGACGGCTTGATCAGCCCATTCTCCAGCGCGCTGATGTAGGCCTTCGTATAGCGCGGCTCGGCCAGCTCGCGCTGGGTCAGGCCAGCTCGGGTCCGGGCCGCCTTCAATCGGGTGCCGACCTGGCGTGCCAGATCGAGGTCTTCGGCGGCCAGGCTCGGCCGGTTGCGGGTGCGGATCGTCGTCGGCATGTCGCGGATCATACGCGTATCGCACAACCCCCAGTTGACTCCTGCCACCGCCGGCTCGGGAGGGGATAGCGTCGAGACCGTTTGTAAATACTTGCACGCTTTCCGAAACTGCCTACCATGGACAGGCGTCCTCGCGCCGCGGGCCCGGCGGAAAAGGAGCACCCACGTGCGTTTCCATCGAGCCCGTTCACTCGCGATCTCGGCCATCGTCGCAGCGACCGCCCTTCTCGCCACTGTGGGTACCGCCCTGGCGGATGGGGGTCCAATTCCGTTCCCGAAGTGAGCTCGAGGTCCCGCCAGAGCTGACCTGACTCCTGCGCCGCCCGACGACTCGACGGCATTGACGCTGACGCCCGCGGCTCGCGGCGCGAGGAACGTCCCGACCGCCCGGGCGTCGGGAGGCGGGGGGTCGGGGAGGTCAGGCGGGATCCGCCCTGCCAAAACCTGTCCGCCCGGCCCGGGGGCGGGCCGCTCCGCGGTCAAACCGACGTCGCTCCCGAGCGATCAGGGGGCGCGCGACGTCGATCAACTCATAGGCACGGTCGAGCGAACGTGCGTCGAAGAACATGCTCACGGCTTCCTGGCCGGTCGTCGTCGAGACCGCGATCCGACCGGACGGCGCGCTGCCCAGCTCGACCCGGAGCAGGGTGATTGCCGCCAAGGGGAACGATTGGATCCCTGACCGCGGCCGGCGCGCGACGCCGTCGCGGGCAACGATCACGCGATTGGTCGTCAGGAGCATCACGGCCCCGATGCCCCGGAGAACCAGCAGGAGCTCTTCCGCCTCCTCGAGCTCCGGCATCGGTCCAGCCGCCACGCGTCGTCGGGCGACCTTCGGCAGCGAGTCGTTCAAGGACCGATCGCTGGCTCGCGAAGTCTTCCGATCTGGCAGGGTCCCGGTCCTTCAAAATTCGTTCGTCGCGGTTCCCCCGGCGGCAGGCATCTCGACGTCCGGGATGAACAATACTTGATTCTGCCGCTCGACGCGCGTCTGGCCGGAGCGAGACGGGGCGGCGGTCGTGGACCGCGACGCGGTCGGGCCGCAGACTGATCCGATGCGCAGGATGCGACGGAGGGCGATGGCTGGACCGCCCGGGCCACGAACGGGGCTCGGTCCGGCCGGCGGCATCGCGGTCGCCATCGTCAGCGGACTCGCGATCCTCGGCTCGATCGTCCTCCTAGGGCGGGCCGGCGCTGTGCCCACGATCGGGTCGACGGTCGTGCCATCGTCGCCACCGATCGTGCGGGGGGCGCCACCATTGCCGGGCCACGAGATCTACGGCTTCGTGCCGTACTGGGAGATCGACGACTCGATCGCCGCCCACCTCCGGGCCACCGACGCGACGACGATCGGACTCTTCTCGGTGACCCACACCGGCCGGGGCGTGCTGGCCGCGTCCGAGAACGGTCATCGCCGCCTGACCGGGCCGATCGGTCGCCAGATCGTCGCGGACGCCCACGCGGCTGGCCGCCGGGTCGAGGTCGCCTGGACGAGCTTCGGCCGGGACAAGAACGCCGCGCTGTTCGAATCCGATGCCCTCCAGGCGAAGGTGATCGCCGCCCTCGTCGACTTCCGAGCCGAGCTCGGCGTCGACGGCGTCGCGGTCGATGTCGAGGTGATCGACAACGACGACATCGCAGCGTACGGGGCGTTCGTGAGTCGGCTCCGGAGCGCTCTCCGGTCAGATGAGCCGGGTGCGACCGTGACAGTCACCACCGGCGCCGGGCGGCAGGGCGCGGCCCTCGCTCTGGCGGCAACGCTCGCCGGCGCCGACCGGATCTTCCTCATGGGCTACGACTACCGAACCGCGGGCAGCGAGCCCGGTGCATCGGCGCCTCTGGCCCGGCGTGATGGTGCCGATCGATCCCTGACCTGGTCACTGGACACGTATGCGGCGGCCGGCGTCCCCGTCGACCGGACGATCCTCGGGCTGCCGCTGTACGGGCTGACGTGGCCGACGGCGAGCTCCGACGTCGGCTCGGAGGCCACCGGCCCGGGTGACATCTGGGTCCCGCGCCGGAACCTGGCAACGATCCGCCATCCGGAGGCGACTCACGGCTACGACACGATCGAGGACGTCGGTGTGCTGGCCGTCCCGGATGGCGACGGTTGGCAGACGATCTACTACGACACCCCGCGGAGCCTGACGCCGAAGCTCGGGTTGGCCAACGCCCGCGGCCTGGCCGGAGCTGGCTTCTGGGCGCTCGGCTATGAACGCGGTCTGTCCGACTACACCGACCTGATCGCGGCCTTCCGAGCTGGCCGATCGCTGGCGCTCAGCGGTCCAGGCGGCGCCCCGGCCGGGGTGCCCTGAGCACAGCGCGGCGCCGGCGATCGGGGTGCCGCTGGGCGGGCGCGCACCAGGGTCCTGCGCGATCGCCGAACGCTCGGGCCGCGCTCCATGGATACTGCCCCCAATCCGGTCAATGCAGGGAGACTGAGATGCGGCACCTTCTGGGCGCGTGGGTCATGTTCGCGCTGCTGGTCGTGGCGTGCGGTGGGGAACCACCGGCCGCGAGCGGTGGGGCCGGCGGCGGTGGGGGCGGCGGCGGAGCGGACCTGCCGGCGGCGAGCTCGGTGATGTTCGGAGCCAGCTACGACCCAGTCGCGCTGACCGTCGGCGGCAAGGTGACCTCGGCCAAGGCCGGCACGCCCCTGATCGCGGTTGGTCGGGCATTCACGCCGCAACCTGCCGGCGGCGTCGTGGTCAAGGTCGGCTCGGGGTCCTCGAACAAGCCGGAGCGGCCGCCGACCGCGACCAACAATCCCGAGAATGCAGACCTGTTCGCGATCGACCTGTCGGGCGACGCCCTGACGCCGGGCACATGGGTCGTGTCCTTCACGACGCCGGCCGGCAAGATCCTGGCCTCGGGCTTCCTGACGGTCACCCCGTGACGGTGATTCTCAGCTGACCTGCGGCCGGACGTCCGCGCCGGGCACGCCGCGCCGGACGAGCTCGGCGCCAAGGCCTTCGAGATCGTCGGCTGGAACGTAGATCGCCGGGACCGCGAAGCGGCTCCACGGGGCGGGCACCCGGAAGTCGATCCTGACGCCGCCGTGGTGGCTGCCACCGAATGTCAGGTCGCGGTGGCGGATGCTCATCCGGAGCCCGATCGCCGTGATCCACCGGAACGGGCCTTCGATCCGCCAGCTCGCTAGGTTTGCGATCGGCGTCCGGAAGTGGACCCAGCCGAAGACGACGTCGAGCTCCCCGTCCGGTCCGTCACCGAGCGTCAGCCGTGCCTCGGCCGGCTTGACGCCGAAGAACACCCGCAGCAACAGCCGCGATCGGCGACCGACCCGGATCGGGAACGTGGCGATTGGCATGACCCGAGCGTAGCGGAGTCCGCGTTGCCGGACCGCAGGCGTGACAATGGCGACATGCACAACCACGACGTGCCCGGGCCGGTCCGGGCGATCCCCGCCCTCGACCGCCTCGATCGCCGGATCACCGCGGCCATGGCCCGCTTCGGGGTCCCGCTCCTGCGGATCGCGCTCGGGACCGTCTTCCTCTGGTTCGGAGCACTGAAGCTGATCCCGGGCCTCAGCCCGGCCGAGGGCCTCGCCGCGCGCACCATCGAGGTGCTCAGCCTCGGGATCGTGCCCCCGGCGGTGTCCGTGCCGCTCCTGGCGATCTGGGAATGCCTGATCGGGATCGGATTGCTGACCCGAATCGCGATCCGCGCGACGCTCCTGCTCCTGTTCGTCCAGATGCTGGGGACGCTGACGCCGCTCCTGATCTTCCCGGCCGAGACCTTCTTGCAGTTCCCGTACGCCCCGACGCTCGAGGGTCAATACATCATCAAGAATGCCGTCCTCATCGCGGGCGCGATGGTGGTCGGCGCCACGGTCCGCGGCGGGGGCCTCGTGCCGGAGCCGAGCCCCGACCTGCCTGACGCTCGTGATGGGGCCGCGTCCGACACCCGGTGAACCTGTCAATACCCCGCTGAGGTATTGACAAACGGGTGCTACGATTGGCCCGAGCGGCTTGTCAAGACTTGACAAGCCCACAGCCATGTCCGGCGCAGGCCGCTGTGGGTTCAACCGGATTGTCCGGTCGTCATGCCGGACGCACGGGCCACGGGGCGTGCACCCGGGCCGGGAGGGCGAGCTTGGCGGTCGGAGTCGCGGCCGAAGTGAAGAACAAGCTGAGCGTCGTCGACATTGTCGGCGAGACCGTTCAGCTGAAGAAGGCAGGCTCCACCTTCAAGGGGCTCTGCCCGTTCCACGGCGAGAAGACGCCGTCCTTCACCGTGACGCCCGCCCGCGAGTCCTGGAAGTGCTTCGGCTGCGGCGAGGGCGGCGACATCTTCAGCTTCGTGATGAAGCGTGACGGCCTGTCCTTTCCCGAAGCGCTCAAGGTCCTGGCCGCCAGGGCCGGCGTCGAGATCGACGAGCGGACGACCCGCGAGGACGCCCGGAAGGCGCGTCTGCGCGACGTGATGGAGAGCGCGATCGCCTTCTATCACGCGGTCCTGACCGGCTCGAAGACCGGTCAGCCGGCGCTGGACTACCTTCGCAGCCGGGGCATCACCGACGCCTCGATCGCCGCCTATCAGCTCGGCTACGCACCCGGCGGCTGGGACGTCCTCGCCCGGACGCTCGCTGCCAAGCGCCAGGTCCGGGCAGATGAGCTGGTCGAGGTCGGGCTGGGCCAGCCACGCCAGTCCGCCCGGGGCGGCGTCTACGACCGCTTCCGGGAGCGAGTCATCTTTCCGATCCGCGACGCGAATGCCAGCCCGGTCGGACTCGGCGGGCGGATCCTCGGCAACGCCACGGACGACGGCAAGGACCATGGGCCGAAGTACCTGAACTCGCCAGCGACGCCGCTCTTCGACAAGTCGCGCACGCTGTACCTGATCGACCGGGCCAAGGCGCCGATCCGCAAGACCGGCCAGGCGGTGATCGTCGAGGGATACACCGACGCGCTGATGGCCCACCAGGCGGGCTTCGACAACGTCGTCGCGTCGCTCGGGACCGCCCTGACACCGGGTCAGGTCGCGCTCCTGACGCGCTACGCGACGAAGATCGCCCTGGCCTACGACGTCGACGCGGCCGGTGACAAGGCCGGGACGTTCGGAGCGCAGGCGCTCGAGTCGCTGATCGGCCAGCTCGCCGCCGCCGACACAGGTGTCGAGCTCGACGAGGTCCGGGTCGTGCGGCTGCCCGACGGCAAGGACCCCGACGAGGTCGTCCGCGAGTCGCCCGATCTGTGGCGCGAGGAAGTCCGGACCGCCCAGCCGATCGTCGAGTACCTGATCGACCAGCACAGCAAGGCCTATGACCTCCGCTCGCCCGGTGGCAAGTCCCGGTTCGTCGATGCGATCGTGCCGACGCTCCGGGCGATCCCGAGCCCGGTGATGCGCGACGCCTATCTCCAGACGATCCAGCGCCTGTCGGGCGTCGAGGAGCGAACCGTCCTCGAGGTCCTCCACCGCCGGGCCGATTCGACCGCCGTCCAGGGCCGGATCACTGCCGACGCAGTGATCGGCGCCGCAGACGCCCTCCCTGTCGACCGGATCCTGGCCGCGATCACCCCGGTCGAGGAGGAGCTGCTCCGGCTGATCTTGCTCGTGCCCGATCAACAGCTCCGGGCGTCCGACGAGATCGGGCCTGACCAGCTGCCGTCGACGCCCGCTCGTGAGCTCTTCCGGGCGATCGTTCTCCAGCGCGCGTCGAACGATCAGGGCATCCACCCGCCGTTCTCGATGGCCACCCTGCTGGCCGGCCTCGACGACTCGATTTGCGAGCTGGCACAGGCGATCCTGGCGCGGCCGTCGCCGGATCTCGCCCGGATCTCGCCCGAGCGGATCACGTACGCCGTCGATCGCTGTCTCCTTCGTCTCGAACGGATCCGGCTCGACGAGCGGGCCGATTGGGTCGGCTCGGAGCTCCTCGCGGCCGAGGGTCGCGGTGAGCGCGAGACCGTCACACGGCTCCTGGACCTCCAGCGCCAGAACCTCGAATCGCGCCGAGCCGTGGACCGCCAGATCGAACAGGCCACGGTTCTCGTCCGTGCATGACCCTCTTGACCATCACCGTCACGTCCCGCGTCCCTCGTCCCCAACCTCGGAGGCACACTGATGGCTGATCCATTGGACAAGCAGCTCGTCGAGGCTGTCCTGACTCGGCCGCGCCGGGCCAAGGCCGACGTCGAGGAGGCTCGCCTCGCCACCCGCAACCTGCGAGCGGCGAAGGTCGTCCTGCCGAAGGTCGCGAGCGACGAGGACGAGGACGACGACGATCTGGACCTGGGTGCGGAGCCTGGGACCGACGGCTCGGCGCCGGCCGACGGCGGCGACGTCGGGGTCGAGGTGATCGGCGAGGACGGCGCGGTCGTCGACAACAAGATGCCGAGCGAGGCGCCGACGAAGCTCGATCCGAAGGAGGTCGACGAGCCGACCGCCGAGGAGCTCGACGCAATCAGCGCCGACATGATCGGAATCGACGATCCGGTCCGGATGTACCTCAAGGAAATCGGCAAGGTCGCCCTCCTCACTGCCGAGGAGGAAGTCGTCCTGGCCAAGGCGATCGAGCTTGGCGAGCAGCTCGTCGAGGCGCCGTGGAAGGGGATCGTCTCGCTCCACGAGTGGACGCTGCACGACACCGAGCGCAAGACCAGGTCGACAAAGCCGCAGCATCGGTTGCCGCTCGGCGAGGAGGCCCATCGCCTCGTCCACGACGCGATCCACGCCAAGGCTGCCAAGGACCTGCTCACTGCGCCGCCCGACTTCCACCTGATCAAGGCCGGCCGCGATGCCCAGACCGACGGGACGAAGAACCTCCTGAAGGAAGCCCGCAAGCTCGTCGCGGCGTACAGCGAGAAGCCCGCACCCGAGTTGTTCCTGGCGCTCCTTGACTGGGCCTATCTCGCGGTCCACAACGGCGATCTCGACTCGCGCGACAACGTCGGGCTGCGCGCCATCTATGACTGGACCCGTGACGACGTGGCCTTCCCGGCCCTCGAGCGCTGGGTCACAGCCGGCAACGACGCCGACCTGTTCAAGCGGATGGGCTTCGATCCGGAGGTCCCGCTCAACACGAAGCTCGCCCTCCGCAAGGGCGAGCTGGTCCGGATCGGCCGGGACGCCCGGGAGCAGCTGACGTCGGCCAACCTCCGGCTCGTGGTCTCGATCGCGAAGAAGTACATCGGCCGCGGGATGTCGTTCCTCGACCTGATCCAGGAAGGCAACATCGGCCTGATCCGGGCGGTCGAGAAGTTCGACTTCGAGAAGGGCTTCAAGTTCTCGACCTACGCCACGTGGTGGATCCGCCAGGCCATCACTCGGGCGATCGCGGATCAGGCCCGGACGATCCGGATCCCGGTCCACATGGTCGAGACGATCAATCGCCTGATCCGCGTGTCACGACAGCTGCTCCAGGAGCTCGGGCGCGAGCCGACGGTCGAGGAGATCGCGGAGGCCATGTCGAAGGGCCAGGAGGTCCAGGTCACCCCCGAGAAGGTCCGCGAGATCATCAAGGTCTCGCAGGAGCCGGTCTCGCTCGAGACTCCGATCGGCGAGGAGGAGGACTCCCACCTCGGCGACTTCATCGAGGACCGTGGCGCACTGGCGCCGGCCGAGGCGGCGTCGCATCAGCTCCTCAAGGAGCAGGTGGAGGCGGTGCTGGATTCTCTGACCGGGCGCGAGCGGCGGGTGCTACAGCTCCGATTCGGGCTCGAGGATGGCCGGGCACGGACGCTCGAGGAGGTGGGCCGCGAGTTCAACGTGACCCGCGAGCGGATCCGCCAGATCGAGGCGAAGGCGCTGCGCAAGCTCCGCCACCCGAGCCGCAGCCGCAAGCTCAAGGACTACCTGGAGTAGGTCGTTCGGTGCCGGGCGATCGCGGCCGCTCGAGGGCGCCCCGCGCTTCAGCGCGGTGCGCGTTGGATGCGCCAAATCTGCTTCACCGCGCATCCAACGCGCCAACCCAGACCTGAGGATTGGCGGACGGACGCGATCGTGGCGTCGAGAGCGTCTCGGGCGGTCCATGCGGACGATTCCGCGCGTCGGATGCGCAATCTCAACAAGCTACTCGAGCGGGCTGGCCGCCGGACGTCTCGTTGGCGCATTGGATGCGCGGGCGCGTCGCCAGCGGGGCCTACAGAAGCACGAGCCCGCTTGCCTCAGGGTCGACGCCGGCCGCAAGCAGCTCCAGTGCGCGGCGACCGTCGAGCGGAAACCGGCGCTTGAGCGCTTCGCCCGGCCCGCGCAGGAACGTGCGATTGTGGCGCGTGTCCGCGAGGAGCAGGATCATCCAGTCGACCGCCCCGTCCCGTTCCTTGAGCGCCAACTTGCGCTCCAATGCCTGGCCATCGACAGGTCGGGTCTCGGCTTCGATGCCACCCCGCACCGCCGGCCGCCCGAATCCGTCCACGACCGCGTCCCAGGCACGAAGGTCGCCCTGACCCGGCAACGGCACTTCCGTCCGCCAGCGGAGCGATCGATGACAACGAATCCGCAGGCGTTCGAGCAGGGCCGAGTGGGCTGCATCTCGGATTGGCTCGCTCGTGGGGTAGAGCCGCAGCGACGCGGTGAGGCTCAGGACCGCCGCGATGCGCGCGGCCGTGACGATGGAGACATCCGGCGACCGGCCAAGCTCGATCCGACCGTATTGCGACCGCGACATCCCGAGCGCTGCCCCGACTTCGTCCTGGGATAGCCCAGCGTTGGTCCGCGCCTTCACGAAGTCACGTGTCACGAGCGCCACGAGCTCGCGTCCGCGCTCGGCGCCTACGTCAACTCGCCGTTGTCGGATCGCCCTTGGGCCATCCTGTCCTGCCCGCCTAGACTGGCGCCCATCGACGCCTTCGCGCGGGATCAACGATGACTGCCATCGACTTCGACGAAACCCTTGCCGGCCCCGCCCTGGGACCCACGGGTCTGGCTGCCTCGTTACCTGGCGCGCTGGAGCTCGCGGGCCGAGTCGGCGGCGACCCAGCGCGCTCCTATTGACGACCCCGCCGGAGCAAGGGTGGTGGTGCGCCGATCGCCATGCCGAGCCCCTCGGCGTGTCTGCGATCCAGGCGGTGGGCGGGCCGCGCTGGTCGCACCGGCTGACTCAGGCGGCGGGCGGGTCCCCGGGCTCGGGTCCCGTCGCGACTCCCTCGCCCGAGCGCGACCAGTCGCTGTACGAGCCGACGTACAGGATCGGGTCGGGGAGGCCGGCAGCGCGCATCGCGAGGGCGTGGTGGAGCGCGGATACGCCGCTCCCGCACGACGTGACGACCGGGCCCATCGAACCGTCCGCCCCGAGGTCGCGGAACTGCGCCGCGAGCTCGTCGGCCGATCGGAAAGCCCCGGTTGGCTCGGTGAGGTTGGCGTCGGTCGGCAGGTTCTGTGCCGTCGGGATGTGGCCGGCGACCGGATCGATGGGCTCGGTCTCGCCGCGATAGCGCGGCCCGCCACGAGCGTCGAGGAGCACGACGGATCCGAGCCGTGCCCGCAGCTCTTCGCGCGCGATCACTCGATCCCAGCGCTCGGCGAGGTGGAGGTCGGCCGCCGGCCAGGCCGGCACATCGGCGGTCAGCTCGCCACCGGCCGCCGTCCACGCGGCGATTCCGCCGTCGAGGACCCGGACGCTCTCGTGGCCGAGGACGTCGAGCATCCACCACAGCCGGGCGGCAACCCAGCCCCCGACGTCGTCGTAGGCGACGACGAGATGGTGATCCCCGATGCCGGCCAGGCCGAGATCCGCCGCAAGGTCGGCGGGGGAGGGCAGAGGATGACGACCCGGTGCGCCGAAGCCGGTCGGGTCGGCGAGATCGTCGTCCAGGTCGAGGTGGATCGAGCCCGGCAGGTGGCTCCGGGCGTAGACGATCGCGCCTGCCCCGGGATTCCCGAGGACCCAGCGACAGTCGACGATCCGGAGGTCGTCCGCCCCCGTCCGGACCAGGCCGAGCAGCTCGTTCGCGGAGATCAGCGGCTGCGGGTTCGTCATGCCCGGAGGATACCGACCGTCACTCAAAGGTGGCGCAGGAACGCCTCGGGGTCGTTGAGAAAGTCGCGGGTCAACGTCACGTGCTCGAGGTCGCGCCACTCGACCCGCCGGATCGGGGTGGTGTCGAAGGACCAGATTGCGGCATCCGGGCAGGCGAGCAGGATCGGCGAGTGGGTGGCCATCACGACCTGGCAGCCGGTCGCGACGGCCTCCCCGACGAGGGCGAGGAAGGCGAGCTGGCGGAACGGCGAAAGAGGCGCCTCCGGCTCGTCGAGGAAGTACGTCCCGCCCGGGACGAACCGATCGCGGAAGAACGCGAGGAAGGCCTCGCCATGGGAATGCGTGTCGATGCCGTCGCCATAGCGTCGCTCCAGCTCGCGGAGCTCCTTTCGGTAGGGCCCGGCGGCCAGATCGCGGGCGAATGCCTCGCGGTCGGCGTACTCGACCAGGACCTGGGCGAGACCCGCCTCCAGATCCGAGCGCATCGTGGCCATCCGCCGGGCAAAGCCGAAGAAGTCCTCGGCCCGGAGGAAGAAGCCGCGGTGCGTGCGGCTGGCCCACGACAGGCGTAGGTCCGCGGCGAGGGACCGGACGCCGGCGAGGGTCTCGTCGTCGGCGGCGTCGGACGAGCCCGCCGTCGTCGCCTTGGCCGCGATCGCGATCGCCTCGAGCAGGGTCGACTTGCCCGACCCGTTCTCGCCGACCAGGATCGTGACCGGCCGATCGAGGACGAGCTCGGACAGGGTCGCAACCGCCGGGATGTCGAACGGGAACGCCGGGCGGTCGTGACGCTCGGGATCGCCGCCTCGGCGACCCGAGGCGCGGCCGATTCGGGTCAGGTGGATCACGGCCGGCGGCGGATTGCGATCAGCGCTGCAGCCCCTGACCTGTGTGCGGTTCGCGCGGAAATGCAACCGGGAGATCGGACTGAGCCTGTGCCCCCCCGGAACGCGGAGGCGATGCACGGCACGATCACGAAGGCGGCGACGACGGCCCCCACGAGAAGCGGAAGCGGCCAGACCGCCCCGATCAGGAGCGTGCGGCTGAACGAGAGGGGCGGACCGACCAGCGCGAGGCCGACGAACGACATCGAGAGGAAGGTCAGGAACATGCCGGTCCGGGTGAAGGCTTCGTTGTCGGCCAGGGAGCGGGCCGTCAGGAGGCTCCAGTGCTCGGTCGTCAGGACCTGCAGGAACCGCGGATCATCGAGCGTGCCCGATCCGCCCCGGACGCCTCCCCGGGGCTCCGGCACTGCAGGCCGGTCGTGGATCGCCGTCGCCGGCATCTCGTGCATGTCCTCTCCCTCCGACGCCTGTTGCCGCTGGACGCCCGGCCCCGACCCGGCCCATCCGTCGCCGGTCGGACCCGGCCGGACCTGGCCGGACCTTCTGGTATCCTCTCGTCCGGCGCCGCCACGGCGCCCCCGTCGGCGGCCCGTCACGGTCCGCCGGCCCTCGCTCCGGCGTAGCTCAGTGGTAGAGCGGGCGGCTGTTAACCGCTTGGTCGTAAGTTCGAATCTTACCGCCGGAGCCAGCTCCCCCTCGTGGATCGGCCTCTTCGGGCGACTCCGGACGACTCTCTCCGACCGCGTCTACGGGCTCGGTGACTGACT
>JACCVQ010000158.1 GCA_013698095.1 Chloroflexota bacterium | reverse complement strand
CGCCGGATGACCCGGCGCGCCTCCGGGTCGTCACCTGGAACGTCCGGGCGGGGATCGGGCCGGGCGAGCCGTTCCCGCCCACCTGGTGGCGACATGTGTCCACGGACCGTCTCGCCCAGATCGCGTCGATCCTGACGGAGCTCGATCCGGACCTGGCCACGCTCCAGGAGGTCGCGATCATGACCCCCAATGGCGAGCTCCACGATCAACCCGCCGAGCTGGCACGGTTGACCGGGCGATTCGTTAGATACGCCGCCGTCCACGCCTATCAGCTCGTCGAGCCGGCGACCGGCCGGGCGATCGGGATGGCCAGCTGGGGCAACGCGATCCTCAGCCGCGAGCCCCTCAGCGACGGGTTCGCGCTCGGGTTGCCGCGCCCGACCGATGACGACGTCGTGGAGACGGAAGGCGCCGTCCACCTCGTGACCGGCGCGGTCCATCCGCTGATCGGCGTCCCCTACGGCGCCACCGAGCCCGGTCATCGCGAGCCACGCTGCGTCGTCGGCGGTCGGCTGGCGGGCCGCGGGGCGGACGGCCTGATCGCCACGGCCCACCTCACGTACATCGGCCGGGCCCAGCGACGGGCCCAGGCGGACGCCGTCGCTGCCGCACTCCGCGACCGGGACGATCCGGCCGGAGCGGTGATCCTGACCGGTGATTTCAACGCCACGGTCGACGCGCCGGAGCTCGCCACGCTTGCGGACGGGTTCGAGGACGCATTCCTGGCGGGCGGGATCTCGGTCGATGATCCCCGCCGCGCGTCGTGCGGCGCCTGGCCGATCGATCACATCCGCGTCCGCGGCTTCGCGGTCGAGTCCTGCCGGGTCGTGACCGAGGCGAATGACGCCTCCGATCACTGGCCGGTGGTCGCCGACCTGCGGCGCGTGGCAGGCTGAGGCTCAGCCTCCGACACGCGCTCTGAGCCGGGCGACCTGTTCGCGCAGCTCGGCCTCGCTGGCCCGGGCCCCCGCGACGACAGCCGGCGGGGCCTTGGCGGTGAAAGCCTCGTTGGCGAGCCGAGCCTGGGCCGCAGCGAGGTGGCCCTCCGTCTCGGCCAGCTCTTTCTCGAGCCGGGAGCGGTCGACCAGACCACCGCTGGCGGCGGCCTCGGAATTCTCGCTGGCCTCGGGCAATGAAACGTCAGCCTCGACCTCGCCGACGATGACGGCGAGACCCGGCCGCGCGCCGCGGGCGGTCGCGAACGCCGCCCGATCCGCATGGCGGACGAGCGGCCGCGCCCGCGCGAGACGGCCCACGGCCGGGGCAAGGTCGTCGAAGACCGGGCCAAGGCGGGCCGGCAGCGCGACGTCCACGGCCAGCCACAAGCCCGGCGCAATCCCCGCCTCGGCCCGGGCATTCCGGATCCCCCGGACGAGCTCGAGCAGCGCGCCGACGCCCGCCTCGACGGTCACGTCGCGCTCGGCCGCCGCCGGCCACGGCGCGACGATCAGCAACTCCGGGTCGCTGGCGCGGCGCGGAAGCGCGGCCCAGATCGCCTCGCTGACGAAGGGCATGACCGGGTGGAGAAGGCGAAGGTAGCGGTCGAGCGCATCGACGAGCGTCCACCACGTCGCCGCGCGCCGCTCTGGCGATGCCTCCGGATCTGTCAATCCGACCTTGGCGAGCTCGATCCCCCAGTCGCAGAACTCCGACCAGATCCCGTCGTACAGGGCGCGGGTGACCTCGCCGAACTGATACTCGGCGATTCCGCGGTCGACGTCGTCGGTCGTGGCCGCAGCCCGTGACCGGATCCAGCGCTCGACCGGGCCGAGGAGGTCCTCGTCCGGGTCGACCCGTGGCGCGCCTGGCGCGATTTCCGCCGGCCGTGCCCCGAGGACGAACCGGGCCGCGTTCCAGAGCTTGTTCGCGAAGTTCCGGGCGAGCTCCAGCTTCTGTGGCCCGAAACGCTGGTCCTGGCCGGCCGACGCGCCGTGGATCAGGGCGAAGCGCAAGGCGTCGGCGCCCGCTTCCTCCATCACGGCCAGGGGATCGACGACGTTGCCCTTCGTCTTCGACATCTTCTTGCCGAGCGGATCGCGAATCAGCCCGGACAACGTGACCGTGTGGAACGGCTCAGCGCCGGCCAGCTCGATGCCGAGCATCATCATCCGGGCGACCCAGAAGAAGATGATGTCGTAGCCGGTCTCCATGACCGACGTGGGGTAGAAGCGCCGCAGGTCGGGCGTGTCATCTGGCCAGCCGAGGGTCGAGAACGGCCACAGCCCGGAGCTGAACCACGTGTCGAAGATGTCCGGGTCTTGGTTCAGCTCGCTGACCGGTCGGGCGCAGACGTCGCAGGCGGCCGGCCCGTCGATCTCGGCCGAGACCGACACGTGTCCGTCGGGGCAGTACCAGGCTGGGATCCGATGGCCCCACCACAGCTGGCGCGACAGGTTCCAGTCGCGGATCGTGGTCAGCCAGTGCTCCCAGGTCTTCTCGAAGTGGTCGGGCACGATCCGGGTCCGGCCTTCGCGGGTTGCGGCCAGGGCCTTCGCCGCAAGCGGTGCGGTCCGAATGAACCACTGGGTCTTGAGGCGCGGCTCCACGATGTCGTCCGATCGCTCGCAGCGCCCCACGACCATCTCGTGCGTCCGCTCGCCGGCCAGGTCGCCGGTCGCGGCGAGGTCGGCCACGATCCGGGTCCGGGCTTCGAACCGATCGAGCCCGTCGTAGTCGGTTCCGGTCCCGGCCAGGGCTGCGGAATCATCGAGGATCGAGGGCATCGGCAGGCCGTGGCGGAGACCGGTCGCGTGGTCGTCGTGGTCGTGGGCCGGCGTGATCTTGACCGCACCCGTGCCGAACGCCCGGTCGACGACCTCGTCGGCGATGATCGGCACGTCGCGGTCGACGAACGGGATCCGGACCCGACGACCGACGAGGTCGCGGTAGCGCGAATCGTCGGGGTGGACCGCGACCGCGGTGTCGCCGAGGATCGTCTCCGGGCGGGTGGTCGCGACAGTGATCGTCCGGGCCGGCTCGGGCGGGCCCGTTGCCTCGTCGATCAGGTGATAGCGGATCGACCAGAGCGTTCCCGTCGCCGGCGTGGAGATCACCTCGAGATCGCTGACGCTCGTCCGGCAGCCCGGGCACCAGTTGACGAGGGCCTCGGTCCGATAGGCGAGGTCGCGCTCGACGAGGGTCTTGAACGCGACCCGGACGGCCTTTGCCGAGCCGTCGTCCATCGTGAAGCGAAGCCGACCCCAGTCGACCGAGGCGCCGAGCCGGCGTTGCTGGCCGAGCATGATCGCCCGCGTCTCCGCGACGAACTGCCCCATCCGCACGAGATAGCGCTCGCGACCAAGGCTCTGGCGGCTCTCCCCTTCCCCGGCGATGATCCGATCGAGAACGAACTGGGCGCCGATCGACGCGTGGTCGAGGCCCGGCAGGAACAGAGCCGCCTTGCCGGTCATCCGGGCGTGCCGAATCATCAGGTCTTCGACCGCCGCTCGCTGGCCGTGTCCCAGATGGAGCGAGCCGGTGATGTTCGGCGGCGGCTGGATGATCGTGAACGGCTCGGCATCCGGGCCCGTCCGGGAGCCCGCGCCATCGGGCGGGAAGACGTCGGCCGCCATCCAGCGCTCGTAGATCGGGCCCTCGACCTCGCTCGGCCGATACGCCCGGCCCAGCCCGCGCTCCCCTGGGTCGGCGTCGGTCGACGTGTCGGTCGTCGTGGTGTCGTTCGCGCTGTCGTCCATCGTGTCCGCCTCGTGGAATCGAACGCCCCGCTCGTCCAGCGGACGAACGGGGTCGTGGTACCACCTGCTGGTTCGCGATCCGGGGCCGTCCGCTCATCACGGGGGCTCGCGTCCGGCTCGCCTCGTGGCGCGCTATCGGGCGCCGGCCGCACGGCTCGCGGGTGACATTCGGGCTGCCGGTCTGCGCGGCTCGCACCGTCCCGCGCTCGCTGATGGCCGTGGCAGGCCTACTCTTCCCGGTCGCCGCCGTGAGGGCGGGAGTCTAGCACGGCCCTGCGCCGTCGATTGGCCAACGGCGTTCAGGCGGGCCCCGACGGGTTTGTCGCGACGGCCGCGTAGATCGCCCCGAGGAAGCGGCTCGGAACGCGGCCGATCTCGACTGGCTGGCTGAACCCGGCGGCCGCCGCGATCGCCCGGAAGCGGGCCATCGAGAACGGGTGCGGGACCCACCGATTGCCGCGGTCCGCGTCGTACTCGACAACGATCAAGCGCCCGCCCGGGACGAGCCCGTCGCGGATCTGTGCGAGAACCGCCGCAGGGTCTGCCACGAAATGGAGGCTGTTGGCCGCGAGGGCCCCGTCGAACGGGCCGGCCGGCAACGCGTCGCGAAAGTCAGCCCGAAGCGTCGTCAGCGCCCGGCCCGGGAAGAGCCGGTTGCCGTCAGCGACGAGCCGCCGGAGCGCGGCCTGATCACGATCGAGCGCAGTGATCCGGGCGGTGGGTCCCAGGAGATCGGCGAGGGCCAGGGTGAAGGCGCCCTCCCCTGCCCCGAGCTCCAGCCAGCGCGACCTCGCCCCGGCAACGCCGTCGCGGATCAGGCGGACGTGATCGGCGTGATCCATCGGCGCGATCGTGTCGGCCGGTCGACCGGGTCGACCGTCAGGCGGTCTCGCCCCGGTCCGCCAGCCATTCGGCGTAGTTCGTCTCGTCGACGCCCTTGTCGACCTCGGTCTTGGTCAGGAGCAGCGGCAGGCGACCCTCGCGGATCGTCTCTTCGGTGATGATGCATTTGCGGACGTCGGATCGCTCCGGGATGTCGTACATCACCTCGAGGAGCGCTTCCTCGACGATCGAGCGCAGCGCCCGAGCGCCGGTCTTGCGCTCGAGCGCGACGTCGGCCGCCGCCTGGAGGGCGCCCTCGGTGAAGACGAGCTCCACCTTGTCGAGGCCGAGGAACTTCTGGAACTGACGGGTGACCGCGTTCTTCGGCTCGGTCAGGACCCGGACGAGATCCTCCGCGGTCAGGGCGGTCAGGGTCACGATCACCGGCAGGCGGCCGATGAACTCCGGGATCAGGCCGAATTTCAGAAGATCCTCCGGCATCAGCCGCTCGAGGATCTTGCCGCGATCGGCGCTGGCGATGCCGCCGTCCGACCCGAAGCCGATCGAACGCCGGCCCACCCGCTCCTCGACGATCTTCTCGAGCCCGTCGAAGGCGCCGCCACACACGAACAGGACATTCGTGGTGTCGATCTGGATGAAGTCCTGATGGGGGTGCTTCCGGCCGCCCTGGGGCGGGACGTTGGCGACGGTCCCCTCGAGGATCTTGAGGAGCGCCTGCTGCACGCCCTCGCCCGACACGTCGCGGGTGATCGAGGGGTTGTCGGCCTTGCGCGCGATCTTGTCGATCTCGTCGATGTAGATGATTCCGCGCTGGGCCCGGGCGACGTCGAAGTCCGCCGCCTGGATCAGGCGCAGGAGGATGTTCTCGACGTCCTCGCCGACGTAGCCGGCCTCGGTCAGCGAGGTCGCATCGGCAATGCAGAACGGGACGTCGAGGACCCGGGCAAGGGTCTGGGCGAGGAGCGTCTTGCCGGAGCCGGTTGGGCCGACCAGGAGGACGTTCGACTTCTGGAGCTCGACGTCGTCGACGGCGTTGCCCGCGTTGACCCGTTTGTAGTGGTTGTAGACGGCGACCGACAGGACCTTCTTGGCCCGGTCCTGGCTGATGACGTACTGGTCCAGGGCGAACTTGATCTGGCGCGGATTGGGCAGCTTGGCGACCGTCGGCTTGGCCTTCGGCGCCTCGAGCATCTCCTCCTCGATGATCTCCTGGCAGAGGTTGATGCACTCGTCGCAGATGTAGACGCCCTGGCCGGCGATCAGCTTCCGGACCTGCTCCTGGCTCTTGCCGCAGAACGAGCAGCGATACGGAACCTTGGGGCCCTTGGACGTGCTGGTGGTGGTCACTGGAGTTCGCGGGCTCCCTGGTTGGCTTCTAGCTCTTGGCCTTCTTGTCGCCGTCCGGCTTGTCGCCGTCCGACTTGTCGCCGTCCGACTTGTCGTCCAGCTTGGCCGCCTCTTCCTCGGTCGCCGCGTTCGGCACGCCGCCGCCCTCGCCGCCGCTGAGGCCCAGATCGTGCGCCCGGGCGATCAGCGAATCGCCCGTGGCCGTGTAGACGTAGTCGATGATGCCATAGTCCTTGGCGGCCTCGGGAGCCATGAAATAGTCCCGATTGGTGTCATTGATGATCTTCTCGAGTGGCTGCTTCGTGTGCTCGGCCAGGATCTCGTGGTTGCGCTGGACGAGGAACTCCCACTCCTTCATCTGGATCAGTGCGTCCGGAGCCGCGCCGCGGAACCCGCCCGAGCCCTGGTGGATCATGATCCGGCCATTCGGCAGGGCGTAGCGCTTGCCGGGGGCGCCGGCTGCGAGCAGGACCGCAGCCATCGAGGCGGCCATCCCGATGCAGATCGTGGCGACCGGCGCCCGGACGTACTGCATCGTGTCGTAGATCGCGAGACCGCTGGTGACGACGCCGCCCGGTGAGTTGATGTAGAGGCTGATGTCCTTCTCGGGGTCCTCCGAGTCGAGGAACAGGAGCTGGGCGATGATCAGGTTGGCGACGTGATCCTCGATCGCGTCGCCGATGAAGATGATCCGTTCCCGGAGCAGCCGGGAGTAGATGTCGTAGGCACGTTCGCCACGGCTGCTGGACTCGATGACCATGGGGACGAGCATTCGGATTCTCCCGGGCTGCGACGTGCTTCTGAGCGGTTCGGTGGGTCGGACGGACGAGGGTGACGAGCAGATCAGCCGGCGGGCGTGCGCTCGCCGGACGGTGTGGGTTCGTGGTCGTAGCCGGCGTGGTCGTGGCCACGGTGGTCATGGTCGTGGCCGGCGTGGTCGTGGCCGGCGTGGTCGTCCGCGGCCATGATCGAGCCCGGGTCGGTCGCCCCGACCGCGGCATTCGAACGGGCCTGCTCGTCGTTCACGCTGTCGCCCGGGCCGTCCTCGACGTGGGGGATCGCCGGATGGTCGGGATGGGCGGCGAGCCAGTCGTCGACGAGCTGCTCGACGACCCTGCTCCGGCGTAGCGTGGACCGGATGTAGTTCCGGCCGCGGTCGCTCTCGAAGTAGCGCGCGAGCTTCTGGTCGCCGGCGTAGCGCTCCTGGCCGCGAGCGATCTCGGCATCGACGTCAGCGTCCGAGATCGTCACGTCCTCGGCCTCGGCGACCTTCGTCAGGGTGAGCAGGACCTTGACCCGCTTCTCGGCGTCAGGCCGGAAGTCGTTGTGGAGGTCCTCTTGGCTCTTGCCCGAGACCTTGGCGTAGGCCTCCTCGGTGATTCCCTGGCGGGTCATCGCGCCGCGGAACTCGTCGTGCATGACCTCGACCTCCTGCTCGACGAGGACGTCGGGCAGGTCGATCGTGGCGTTGGCCACGGCGTACTCGATGATCCGCTCGGAGAACGTGTGGCGGGCCTTGTCGAGGGCATTGCGCTCGAGCCGCTTCTGGACCTCCCCGCGGAGATTCGCGAGATCCGTGAAGTCACCCATCGAGCGGGCGAAGTCGTCGTCCTCGGCGGGCAGGATCTTCTCGCGGAGCTCGCGCAGCTCGACCTCGAAGTGGGCCACCGAGCCGGCGAGGGTCTCCTCGCCGTAATCGGCCGGGAAGGTGATGTCGAAGCCCTTCGTGGCGCCGACGTTCATGCCGACGAGCTCGTCCTCGAAGCCCGGGATCAGCCGGTCGTCGCCGATGATCAGCGGCATCCGGTCGGTCGAGCCACCCTCGAAGGCGACGCCGTCGCGCGTCCCGTCGTACTTGATGACCGCGTAGTCGCCCTTCTTCGCGCCGCGCTCCTCGACCGGGTCGAGCGCCGCGTTCTGGTCGCGCAGCTCCTCGATCACCTTGTCGACCTTGGCCGCGTCGATGGTTTCGATGTCGGGCCTGAAGTTGAACCCCTTGTAGTCGCCGAGCTGGACCTCCGGACGAACCGGGACCGTCGCCTTGAAGATCAGAGGCTTGCCTTCCTCGGCCTGGACCACCTCGACGTCGCCGTTGGCAAGGGGCAGGATCTCCTTCTCGATCAGGGCGTCGCGGTACGACGACTGGACGAGCCGATCGACGGCCTCTTCGAGGACGGCGCCATGGCCGAGCACGGCTTCCAGGACACCACGGGGGGCCTTGCCGGGCCGGAAGCCGGGGACCTTCGTGCGGCGCGAGAGCGCGCGTGCGGCTTCGCCCAGGGCGGTGGTCAGGCGCTCGGCCGGGACCTCGACCTCGACGATGATGGTGCTTTTCGGAGCGGGAGTGGTGGTGACGTGCATCGCGCCGAAGGATACCGGAAGCGGGTCCGCGAGCCGTCGCCGCGCCACCACACGGTCGCCGCGCCACCACACGGTCGCCGCGTCGTGGCCGGCAGGGCGTCACGTCGTGGCGCCCCGTCCCGTCCCCGCGTGCCCGTCGCCGAGCCGGCCCTCGTCCCCGTGCCCGGCCCGCCGGCCATCGCCTCGTGTCAGCACCGCCCGGTGCCTCGATATTCCGGGAAGGTCTATCCGTGAGCCGGGGAGCGCCTTGACGCGCGATTCATGCGCCCGATGCATGGATCGACCGCAGGCTCATCGCACCGATCAGGTTTCAGCCCGGGAAGGCATATTCCGGGCCTTCCGGAGGCCTGGACCTGTCGGATAGTCCTACTGGGCATACGGGCGAGGGCGCCGCACGCCCGCGACCGGCGCGTGGCGTATGCCCGCCGCTCGCCAGGTCAACCTGGTAGGCGAGAGAGGGGTCGAACCTCCACGTCGCTCACGCGACACCGGCTCCTAAGGCCGGCGCGTCTGCCATTCCGCCACTCGCCCGTCCGGCGAGTCTAACGGGACGAAGACGCGGCCTCCATCGGATCGCCGCGCGACGGGCGGGCGGGGCTTGCCATCGGCGAAATCGACGGCGTCGTCATTCGTGGGTTTGGCGGCCCTTCAAACAGCCTGAGAGCGCCTGTCCTGCCGTCGAAATCGACCGTGCACGCACGCTCCCACGGAGGAATCGTTCACATCGGCGGCCGCGATCACGTGATGCCGTCGCTCCCCACCGAATATCGATGAGGTCGATACCCGAGCGTCGAGCCTGGCGCGGGGATGAGCTAGAGCCCGGCGTCGTCCGGGGCACCCTTGCCGGCGGTCGCCGAGCCCGGCGCGTCGCGGCGGGCCTTGATCCGCTCGAGTTGGTCGGCGAAGTTGGGACCGTTCGGGTCAAGCATTCGCTGGGCGAGCTGCTTGCCGCCGCGGATTGCGACCGGCCGGATGGCCGCCACGACGAGCGCGCTGAGGCCCGCCACGATGCCTTCCTTGCTCCGCTCCTTCTTGCGCTCGTCGAGATACTTCGCGAAGTCGCGCTCGAGCGTGCCGCGGACCTTGCGGCCATCCGTCCCGAGCGACTTCAGCGCCTTCTGGACGTCTTTTGGCAGCAACTCCGACGGCAGCTCCTCCTCCTTGCCCGTCACGGCTCGCTTCGCCCGACGGAAGAGGCGCTTGGGGCCGCCGAGGACGAGGAACGCTCCGCCCGCGGCGATGCCGGCCGCCTGGGCCGGGTTCGCCTTGACCTTGGCCGGGATGTCGATCGCAGCCCGGCCGGCGGCCTCGAGCCGATCGACCTCGTTCTCGACGTCGGCGCGGGCCGCTAGGACCCGGGCGTGCGCGGCGTCGACCCGGGAACTCGGTTCCGTGCCCACTCGATTGTCTCCTTCAAGGTGTCGATGGTTCGCTTCGGCCAGAATCTGTTCCTCAGCGCCTCGCCGTTGAATTCACTCCGGGCCAGGCGTTCGCCCATCAGGCCGATCCACGTGATCAGCCCGACCGCCGTGCCGAGCGCGGCGCCCACCCGCGGCCCAGCCGCGAACGCCGTCAACAGACCGAGCAGGACACCGAAGACGGCGCCGCCAACGAGCCCGACTACCGCCCCGCCCCCTCCGCCGGACATCGCGCCACCGATCAGGCCGACGACGGCACCGATGATCCCGAGGCTCGCCACCGCTAGGAGCAACGGTCGCCATGCCGGATCGAACCCGGGCAGCACGGAGTCCGCCGCGAGAGACCACGCTCGGTTCGTCAGGTCGAGGCCGAGGACGACCGCGACAACGACCCCGAGCACGAGGGCCAGCAGGAACGGCCTCCCCACCGAGGCGCTGGTGGCAGGGCGCGCCGCGAGGATGCCGGCCATCACCGCGATCGCCGCCAGGAGCAGGACGCCATGTAGGATCCCCCAGCCCATCGAGCCGAAGATCGCTTCGCCGAGGAACAGCGGCATCCCAACAGCCAGGAGAAGTCCGGCCACCACCAGGGCGCCCAGCGCGATGCCGACATACGCCGAGGCGTGCTTGATCTCGTCGACGATACCGCCGACTTCGGCCTTGACGAGCTCGACGTGAGCGCCGGCCAAGCGCTGCCCGGCGTTCTTGGTCGCCATGACCTGATCGATGAGGCCGGGCGCCTCAGGCGGTGCTGGCGCGCCCGGGCCGGTCGGCGGCGAGGCTGAATCCGGCCGGGGCGGCGTCGCACCGGATCGTGATCCGACCGGGGTCGGGTCGTCTGGGCGGGGCGGGATCGGGTTCAGCGGATCGTCCAGGGTTGGGCTCCCGTCGGTGTCCTGGGGGACGCGGCCATGATAGCGCCGACTGAAGACCTGCCCAATCCCACGGTCCCCGCCCGCTGCGGGCGGTCGCCGACCGCGATCGACTGAATGGTCAGGCAGCGCTGCCGAACGCTCCCTGGCCGAGTCGATCGGCAGCGTCGAAGAACCCGTAGGCTCGGCGGAAGACGGGGTCGGCAGGGTCGGGCCGGCGGCCGACCGCGGTGTGCCACAGCGACCGCTCCAATTCCTCGAGCCGGTCGGACAGCTCGGCCGGGCCGCGCGGGACCGCAATGTCGGCATAGGTTCGTCGCCCGGCCGGGTAGCGGACATCCTCGGCCGCAATCCGGGGCAGCATCGCCAGCACGAGCCGGGCGTGACCGAGGGCCGCCAGGTTCCACGGCTCGGCAGCCCGCAGCGCCGCCGGTCGCCCGATTCGACCGGCCAGATCGTCCTCGGCGACCGCCTCGGCCGCGGCGGCCCGTCGTTCTGCGTCGTTCGTCGGGCCTTCGACCCGCATCGAGCCGACCCGGTCGAGCAGGTAGCGCAGCTCCGCGAGGCCGGCCGCGTCGGAGCGGAGCCAGCCGACGAACCCGGCTTGAACGCCCTCCACGTGAGGCAGGGTCCGATGGGCGAGATAGTCGGCGCCGCCTTCAGGCAGGTTGCCGCCGCCGATCACGGCGTCGAGCAGCTCACGCGTTCGGCGCGCAAGTGCATGCCAGCGATCGAACTCCGAGAAGCCGCTCTGTTCGAGATCGTGCATCCGGCCGCCTCAGCCGCAGGTTCCGATGCCGAGAGCATCGTTGTCGGGAGCGTCCATCGCGCCGCATTCGCCCGGCACGACGCGAAGGTTCCATGACACCTGGGCCGATGGTACTCGGGCAACGTCGCCGCAACGAGCGCTCCGAGGTGGCTCGGCGTTGCCGGATGGTTGCGCCGGCAGCCGGCTCCGGGCGTGCGCTAGGCTCCGCAGGTGCCCGTCCCCCGCCCGATCCTCACGGCCGAGCTGCTCAGCATCGGGTCGGAGCTGACCGTCGGGGAGACGCGCGACACCAACGCCGGCGAGCTTGCCCGGAGCCTGACTGGGATCGGCGTCGCCGTCGGCCGGATCCAGGCGCTGCCAGATGATTTCGACACCGTTCGCGACGCGTTCGCGGGGGCAGTGGGGCGGGCCGACCTCGTCGTCTCGACCGGCGGGCTCGGTCCGACACCCGATGACCTGACACGCGAGGCGATCGCGGCCGCGGTCGATGAGGTTCCCGTCGTCGACCGCGAACTCGAGACCTGGCTCCGGGCCCTCTGGTCGCGGCGCGGCGTCCCGTTCCCCGAGATGAACGTGAAGCAGGCCTGGCTCCTCCCCTCGGCGACGGCCCTCCCGAACCCCAACGGGACCGCCCCCGGCTGGTGGGTCGACCGGGCCGACGGCGGCGTGATCGTGGCCCTGCCCGGTCCGCCCCGCGAGATGCGGCCGATGTGGGCCGACCACGCTCTCCCCCGCCTGGTGGCGCGCGGCGCGGGCGCGCCCGTCGCGAGCCGGACGCTGCGCCTTGCCGGGATCGGCGAATCGCAAGTCGCCGACCTCCTCGGCGAGGCGCTCCTCCGGGCCTCAGACCCGGTCGTCGCGACCTACGCCCGGCAGGACGCGGTCGACGTCCGGATCTCGTCGCGCGACGTCAAGCCGGACACGGGCGCGGCGAGCGCGGCGGCGGGAGCGGTAGGCGGGTCCGCCAGAGCTGGGGGCGCCGCGGAGCGGGTCGCGACCATGACCGACCGGATCGCCGCGATCCTCGCCGGCCATGTCTGGGGCGAGGGCGAGACCACCTGGGCCGATGCGATCGGCGCGGCCCTGGCCGGGCGCGGTCAGTCGCTCGCAGTCGTCGAAGTCGGGACGGCCGCCGCGCTCACCGTCCTGCTCGGCGACCAGCCATGGGTCCGGTTCGCCGAGGCGATCGCCGCCGACAGCCCCACGGCCCGCGAGCATGGGACCGCGGACGGTTTGGAGTCGCTGGCGCGACGGGCCATGGAACTCGGCCCGGCCGAGCTCGGCGTGGGCGTCCGAGCCCGGGCGCGCGGCGCGGACACCGCGGTCTCGATCGTCGTGGTCGGACCGGACTGGGTCCAGCGCGAGCGACGAATGGCGTTCCTCGGTGGGGCGAACGGGCGGACTCGCTCGGCGCTTGCGGCGGCGCACGTCCTGCTGACCGCGATCCGGGCCCACTGAGGCCCAGGATCCCGGGCCGCCTGAGCCCGGGGTTCCTGGCGCGGTCAGCGGTGGGCGTTGCGGCCGAGGCCCTCGAGGTCCAGCACGACGATCCGATCCTTTTCGAGCCGGATCAGGCCATCGTCGGTGAACATGCCGAGCAGCTTGTTCACGCTCTGGCGGGTGCAGCCGATCATCGCCGCGAGGTCGCCCTGGGTGAGCGGACCGGCGAGCCGGATCGTGCCGTCGGCCAGGCGGTTGGCTCCCGGCTCCGCGGACAGACGCACGAGGCGTGAGGCCAGCCGGCCGGTGATATCGAGGAAGTGGAGCTCCTCGACGTGATGGGTCAGGCGGCGAACCTCGGCAGCGAGGGTCGCGAGGAGGGCCTCGCGCATGACCGGCTCGGTCGCGATGAGCTCGCGGAACCGCTCCCGCGGGAGGATGAACGTCTCGGTCGGCTCGATCGCGACCGCCGTCGCCGAGCGCGGCGCCCCGTCGAGCAGGGCCAGCTCGCCGAAGAAGTCGCCGGCCCGGAGCGTCGCCAGAATGGCCTCGTCGCCGGAGTCGGCCGGCAGAATGATCTTGATCGAGCCCGACATGACGATGAACAGGGCATCGCCCGGGTCGCCCAGATGAAAGACAGTCTCGCCCCGGCGAAAGCGCCGGATTCGCATGCCCTTCGCCAGCCCGGCCAGACCCTCTTCGTCGAGGCCGGCAAAGAGCGGAACCGCGGCGAGGGCGGCACTCATCGAGAGGGCATCGAGCATGCTTCAGATCGTAATGCCTGAAGCGCTCCGGAATCGCGGCGATCGCCAAGATTCGCGCGGCTGCAGGCCGGACCTCCGCCCGATCTGTCTGGCGCCTGACAGATGCGCAGTCCGGAATCAACTCGACGGCCCGATCACGGAAGTGCGACCATCCCGCCATGCCGACCCTGATCGGGCTCCGCCCATGCGCCTGACCGTCGTCGGAAGTGGAACATCCCAGCCGCAGCCGGAGACGCCGGCATCCGGCCTCCTGATCGAGACCGACTCGACGGCGGTCCTCGTCGACTGCGGCCAGGGAATCATCCGCGAATTGATGAGCTACCGCGATCCGCGCGAGCTGGACGCGATCGTCATCGGCCACATGCATGCGGACCACTACATCGATCTCGTCTCGCTCCGCTATCTCCTGCCCTGGGAAGGCGTCGCGTCGGGCCACATCCCGGTTCTCCTGCCGCCCGGCGGGAAGGCCCGCGTCTCGTCCCTCGCGATCGGGATCAACGAGCGTCCGACCTTCTTCGACGACGCATTCAGCCTGATTGAGTACGACCCCTCGCACCGGATCCACGTCGGGGATCTGACGCTGGGATTCGTCGAGGGGCAGCACTACGTTCCGGCTTGGGGTTGCATCGTCACGGGACCCGACGGCGCCCGGATCGCGATCAGCGGCGACACCGGCCCAAGCGACGGGTTCGTTGCCGCCGCCCGCGGGTCGGACCTCGTGGTGGCCGAGGCGACGCTTGCGGATTCACGATTCGACGATCCGCGGCGCGGACATCTGACGGCCGAAGAAGCGATCGAGATGGCTGACAAGGCCGGAGTTCCTCGGGTGGTCCTCGTCCACTTCCGGGCCGAGCTCCAGGAACGGATCGACCGCGCCTGCGTGGCCCGTCCAGGCGCCATCGCCGGCCGGCCTGGTCTGCAGGTGGAGGTCGTCGCCGATGCCCGCCGGTCGGCCGCTCCCAAACCGGTCGATGGCGGGCCCGTTCACCGAATCGGGGAGACGCTCGATGCCTCCGGCGGCGGACAGCGCGAAGGCATCGCAATGAACGGCGCGGACGGAACCGGCGCCGGTGCAACCGGCCAGGCCGCCGGCGTCGCGTTGAACTGAGCGCCGACCCCACGAACGGTCAGCGACCGCCGACGGCGAGACCCTCCCGGGCATGGGTCGCTCGATCGCGCAGGCCGCTGGCCAGGGGTCCCTCGCCGAGATCGGCCGCCGAGTCGAAGTAGGCCGCGGCCTCCGCTCCGGCTCCCAAGCCCAGGGCGTGCTCCGCGGCCCGGACGAGCAACGGGATCGCCCGCTCGGCATCGCCAGCTGCCGCCCGATGGCGCGCGATCACCGATACCGGCGGCGGGGGCTCACCGGCCTCGAGCCGATCGGCCACCCGACCATGAAGTGCCCGCCGGTCGGTCGCGAGCAGGCTGCCGTAAGCAACGTCGTGGATCAGCGGATGACAGAACCGCCAGCCGCCAGCGCTGTTGAACGGCACGATCATCGCGGCCTCGGCGAGCCGTTCGTAGACAGCCGGTTCGACCGGATCCTCGAGGACCTCCTCGATTGTCCGCTCGTGGAAGCTCATCCCGAGCACGGCTCCGACCCGGAGGATCGTCCGCGACTCCACCGACAGGGCGTCGATCCGGCTGCCGAGCAGGGCGCGCAGCGTCGCGGGAACCACGATTCCGGTGGGGCCGCCGATCGGTAACCGGCCGTCCGTCGTGACCATGCCTTCGTCGACGATCGCGCGAACCGTCTCGCCGATGAAGAGGGGGTTGCCGCCGGTCCGGACGTGAAGGCGGCGGACGTCGGCAGCGTGCACCGTCAGGCCCGCCACGGACGCTGCAAGTTCGCCCGTCTCGGTTTCGGCGAGCCCGTCGAGGGTGATCGTCCGGACGTGGTCGCCGCGGAGCCACTCCGGCCGGCCCGGGTCCGGGCGGCTGCCGATGAGGATGAGGATCGGCAGGCGGGCCGACAGGCGGACGACCTCCTCGAACACGCCAGCGCTCGACGGATCCAGCCAATGGAGGTCGTCGACGACGAGGACGCGTGGACCGTGGAGCTCGACCAGGCGCTCGAAATAGCGGACGGCGGCGGCCCGAACGTCACGTGCGACGTCGGCGGCGTCCGGCGGCACGAAGACGGCCTCCGCCTCCCAGCCCGAGAACGACGCTTCGCGCGCGACAGCGGCGACGCCCCCGGCCCAGCGCCGGACGTCGGCCGGGTCGACGTCATCGCTGAACAGGAGCCGGCGGGCCATGCTGCCCGAGTCGATCCTGTGCTCGTCGGCGATGGCCTGGGCGAGTGCCCGCGCAAATCGGTACGGCTCGGCCGCTCCATACGACACGTTGTCGACCCACGTCCAGGTCAGGTCCGCCCGATGGGCATCGCCCTCGACGTCGGCGAGGAGGCGTGACTTGCCCATGCCGGCGTCACCCTCGACGACGACGGTCCCGCCGCGACGCTCGTCGCGCAAGACGTTGAGGGCATCCCGGAGGGCCGCCTGCTCCGCCTCTCGGCCAACGAATGCACCGCCCGGTGGCTGCCATGGCTGGAACCCGGCCTCGCCGAGCAACCGGCCGAGCCGAACGGGTTTGTGCTGGCCGCGGAGCACCTGCTCGCCGAGATCCTCGATTCGGAGGCCCTTCCGGGTCGCCCGGATCGTCGCCTCGTCGAGGATGATGTCGCCGGGCCCGGCGATTCCCTGGATTCGGGCCGCAGTGGTGACGGCCGGACCGGTCAGCGACCAGTCCTGGGCGCCCGGCAGGTCGCGCGGCGCGGCGACGACCTCGCCGGTCGCGATCCCGATCCGGACCTGGAGGGCTTCCCCGGCCGGATCCTCGAGGTGCGACAGCCCGGCCCGGATGGCCAGGGCGCAGTGGGTCGCCCGGAGCGCGTCGTCGTCGTGGGCGACCGGCCAGCCGAAGACCGCGAACACGGCATCGCCGATGAACTTCTCGCGCGTCCCGTCGAAGCCCTGAATCGCGTCGACCATCGCGACAAGGGCGGCGTCGACCCGCTGACGGACATCCTCGGCATCGAACTCGGCCACGAGCCGGACGTAGTCGACGAGATCGGCAAACAGGGCAGTGACGATCCGTCGGTCGCCGCCGTCTCCGGCCGCCGCGGGATCGCGCCTCGGAAGATCGGCACCGACCGGCGAGACCATCGCCTCGGACCGAGCGAAGCTGCGGCCGGCGCGCCGGAGGGCGACCCGCTCACCAGGGGCGGTCTTGCCCGGCGGCGCGCTGGAATTCGCGGCTTCGGGCTCATCCGAGGCGATCCGGGTGCCGCAGTGCGCGCAGAACCGAGCGCTCACCCCGACCGCGGAGCCGCAGGCCCGACAGCGCACGTGTCTCCTGTGTTGCGGGAGGTTCGGCGTTGCCGGTGGGCCGCATCGCGGGCACGAGGCGACCGCGGTCTGCCGCCGGCGTGCGTCCACCGGCCCGCCCGGCGAGTCTAGCGCGCCGCGACGGCTGGAGGTGTGCGTCGCGCCGTGCACCGGACGGCCCTCTCGTCGCGCCGGCCTCCTACACTGGCGATCCCACGATGATCCGACCCCGGAGGCGCCCGCATGCCCCAGATCGACTTCGCACTCCAGGCGGATCTGGCGATCCGGATGCTGATTGCGGCCGTCCTCGGCGCCGCCATCGGGTTGGAGCGACAGATCCACGAACACCCGGCTGGGATGCGCACGCACCTGCTGGTGTCGCTGGGCTCGGCGATGTTCACCGAGCTCTCGATTGTCGCCTTCGCCGGCCCACCGGCGCCGAACGGCTCGCTGCCGACCGACACCTCGCGCGTCGCCGCCCAGGTCGTGTCGGGGATTGGCTTCCTCGGTGCCGGCGCGATCCTCAAGTACGGGACATCGATCCGCGGGCTCACGACGGCGGCAAGCCTCTGGACCGCGGCCGCCGTCGGGATGGCCGCAGGTGCGGGCGAATGGCTGATCGCCGCGGTCGGGACGTCCATCGTCCTGATCTCGCTGTGGCCGCTCAACGCCCTCATCGCCCGAATCCACCAGCCGGGTCGCCACGACATCAAGCTCCGCCTCGAGGTCGGCCGCCTCGATGCCCTTGGCGATGTGTCACGGCTGCTCGCCGAACGGCGTGTCGAGATGGCCGGGATCAACAGCCAGCGGATCGGCAAGGGCCGTTACGAGATCGAGCTGGACCTGCACCTCCCGGCGTCGGCCAGGCAGCAGGACATCATCACCGCGATCACCGCGATTCGCGATGTGGAGCTGATGGAGTCCTCGACCCTGGGCGAATAGGTCGACCAGTGCGCGCCTAGCTGATCGACAGGAGCGGCTGCTGCTCGGCGCCGGCGGCCCGGACGCTCATCCGGGCGGCGACCGCGCCGGCGACCGACGTCAGAGCCCGGGCGGCCGGACCGGGCTCGCGCTGGGCGACCGCGGGCACGCCGACGTCGCCCCCCTGGCGGACCGTCACGTCGAGCGGGACACTTCCCAGGAAGTCGATATGGTGCTCCGCGCAGAAGCGCTCGCCGCCGCCCCGGCCGAAGATCTCGGTCAGCTCGCCGCAATGAGGGCAGGCGAACCCGGCCATGTTCTCGACCAGGCCAAGGATCGGAACCGACAGCCGCTTGAACATCGCCAGCGCCTTGCCGACGTCGCTGAGGGCGACCTCCTGCGGGGTCGTCACGAGGACTGCGCCACCGAGCGGGACGGACTGGGCGAGGGTCAGCTGGGCATCGGAGGTTCCCGGCGGCAGGTCCACGACGAGGTAATCGAGGTCGCCCCAGTCGACGTCGCGCAGGAACTGCTGGATCGCGCCACCGACCAGCGGCCCGCGCCACACGATCGGCTGACCCTCCGGCACGAAGAACTGGATCGAGATGCACTTGACGCCGTGCCGTTCGAGGGGCGTGATCTTGTTGTTGGCGCTGGCCTTCGGCTGGCCCTCGACGCCGAGCATCATCGGGATGTTCGGGCCGGTGATGTCGGCATCGAGCAGGCCGACCGCGGCGCCCGACTGGGCAAGCGCGACGGCGAGGTTGACGCTGACGGTGCTCTTGCCGACACCGCCCTTGCCGGACCCGACGGCGATGATGTTTTTGACGTTCGGGAGGAGCTGCTCGGCCTGGCGCGGAGCGGCCCGGCGGACCATCGCGCCCCACGTGATCGTGACGTCGGTGACGCCGATCCCGGTCAGGGCGGCCCGGGTGTTGCCCTCGATCTCGTCCTTGAGAGGGCAGGCCGGCGTCGTCAGCTCGATCGTGAACGCGGCGGCCGTCCCGTCGATGATGATGCCCTTGACCATATCGAGGGTCACGATGTCGCGACCGAGCTCCGGCTCCTGGACCTGGCGGAGCGCGTCGAGGATCGCGGCTTCGGTGAGCGTCGGCATCGGGCTGGGGACCTCAGGATCGTGGCTGCCGGCAGGCCGGGACGGGTAGCGCCTTCTGGCAGCCGATGCGTCGATATCCGCATGCTACCGCGGACCGGCGCAACGAGCCGTCGGAGCGCCAACTTCTCCCACCAGTAGCCCAGGGACTGGTACGGCGGATCGACGGTGCGGATTCAGTGTTCCACGCCGCTTCCACGCCGGATCCCACGCTCAGAAGCGCCGGCTGAGGCAGATTTGGCCCCGAAGTTGCCTATCAGTCCCTGGGCGCATGAAAGGGTACATGGCACTCTCGCCGATCTGCGATTCAGGATCGCCACACGGCACGAAGCCACGAATTTCGCATTACAGCGCGGCGTTGCTGGTGCGCGCCTCGCACTGTTGACACCCCCTCGCGGCGACACCTATCCTCGGCCTGCCGGTGATCGGGCGGAGGAGGTCCGTCACCGTGGATGTTCCGATCACCCAGCCGTCCTGCGGGAGTGCGCTTGCCTGAGGTCGACGTCAGACTCGTCGAGGTCGTCAAGAAGTTCGGCGAGGCGGTCGCGGTCGACCACATCAACCTCGAAGTCCGCGACGGCGAGTTTTTCAGCCTGCTCGGGCCGTCGGGCTGCGGCAAGACGACGACCCTCCGGATGATCGGCGGCTTCGAGCAGCCGACGAGCGGCCTGATCGAGCTCAACGGCGAGGACGTGACCTGGCTCCCGCCGTTCCGACGCAACGTCAACACCGTCTTCCAGAACTACGCCCTGTTCCCGCATCTCACGATCTTCGAGAACGTCGCCTTCGGTCTCCGCCGCAAGGGCGTCAAGGGCAGCGAAGTCAAGAGCCGGGTCAGCGAGATGCTCGACCTGGTCGAGCTGCCCGGTTTCGAGGCCCGCAAGCCGACCCAGATCTCGGGCGGCCAGGCCCAGCGCGTCGCCCTCGCCCGGGCCCTGATCAACCGGCCCGCCGTTCTCCTCCTTGACGAGCCGCTCGGTGCCCTCGACCTGAAGCTGCGCAAGCAGATGCAGGTGGAGTTGAAGCGGATCCAGCAGGAGGTCGGGATCACGTTCATCTACGTGACCCACGACCAGGAGGAGGCGATGACGATGTCCGATCGGATCGCCGTGATGAACAAGGGCCGCTACGAGCAGCTCGGGGATCCGGAGATGCTGTACGAACGCCCGACGACACGCTTCGTCGCGAGCTTCCTCGGCGTCAGCAACCTCCTGCCGGCGACCGTGGTCGGCCGCGATGGGACCCATGGCAGCGTGTCCCTCGCCGACGGCAGCACGATCCGCGTCCCGGCCGCGCTCATCGACGGCGCGACGCGGGTGGATCTCGGGATCCGGCCGGAGAAGATCCGTCTCCACGAGTCCGACGCCGTCCCGCCGGCCGGTCACAACCGCCTGGCGGGCATCGTCCGCGATGCGTCGTATCTTGGCGTCAGCACCCAGTACCAGGTCGAGGCGGGTGGCGGCATGCTGACTGTCTACGAGCAGAACGTGGAGCGAGCCAGCCGGGCCGAGCTCTGGGCTCGGGGTGACGCTGTCCAGCTCACCTGGTCGCCCGACCACACCTTCGTCGTCCCACCGGACGACTCCGTCGATCAACCCGGGGCCGGGGCGCCCTGAGTCCCCGTCAAGGCCTGACAGCGGTCAGGGAGCAAGCGAAGGAGTTCGAATGTCCGAGCAGCCCCAGAGTTTCAGCCACGACCTGACCCGCCGCCGGTTCATCCAGGGCTCCGCGATGGCGGGCGTTGCCGCGTTCATCGCTGCCTGCACCGGAACGCGCGCCTCGGCGCCGCCAGCCTCGGCGCCTGCATCGACCGCGCCGGTCGCTTCCTCGAGCGTGGCTCCCTCGGTCGCTCCGTCGCCGAGCGTGGCCGCCTCGCCCAAGGTCGTCAGCGGGCCACTCAAGTTCGCGAACTGGCCGGCCTACATCGACCTGGCCGGAGCCGCAGGCGAGGCCGGCGAGTACAGCCCGGGCTCGTCGCCAAGCCTCGAGGAATTCCAGAAGCAATTCAAGGTCAAGGTCGACTACCAGGAGAAGATCGGCGACAACGCGACCTTCGTCGAGACGATCAAGCCGGCCCTCGTCGGCGGCCTCGCCACGGGCTGGGACCTGATGGTCCTGACCGACTGGATGGCGTCCAAGGTCGTCGCCAATGGCTGGGCCGAGAAGATCGACCAGACGAATGTCCCGAACTGCACCGGCAACATCCGCGACGCCCTGAAGGGCCAGGCGTGGGACGCCACGAACGACTATCACTACCCGTGGCAGTCAGGCATGACCGGCGTGGGCTTCAACGCAAAGACGCTCAAGGACAACGGAATCGCCGAGCCGACGAAGATCGCCGACCTCTGGAACATCCCGCCCGACAAGATGACCTTCCTGACCGAGGCCCGCGACACGTTCGGCCTCGTCCTCCTGAAGCTCGGCGTCGATGCCAACGGCGAGACGGTCACCGAGCAGCAGCTCAAGGACGCGGCGGCCGCGATCCAGCCGCTGGTCGACGGCGGCCTCCGCTTCACCGGCAACGAGTATCTCGAGAGCTTCGCCCAGAAGAAGGTCTGGGCGGCGTTCGTCTGGTCAGGTGACCTCGCCTCGTCCGGCGGCGACGACGACAAGTTCATCTTTCCCGAGGAGGGGACGCTCATCTGGACCGACAACATGCTGATCCCGAAGGGCGCGGCCAACCGCTACACCGCCGAGCTGATGATGAACTATGTCTACGACCCCAAGATCGCGGCCCAGATCGCCAACTACATCTATTACGTCTCGCCGGTCAAGGGCGCCGACGAGGAGATCAAGAAGCTCGATCCGGAGGCGGCCACGAATCCGCTCCTCTTCCCGACGCCCGAGACCGTGGCCAAGCAGCACAACTTCCAGTCGCTGAGCGAGGAGATGGAGAAGATCATGAACGACCTCTACTCCACGCTTTCGGGCACCTGAGCCGACACCCGTCGCATTCGAACGGGCGATGACCGCCGGGAGCGCCAGAACACCGAGAGGCCCGACTTTCCGGGCCCGCTTCGGGCACGCCGTTCCGTATCTCCTGCTGGCCCCGGGCCTGTTCTGGCTGGTTGTGTTCTACGTGATCCCGGCCGTCCAGATGTTCACGTACTCGATCTCGACCGGGAGCCTCGAGACCGGTTTCGAGATGTCGCTGACCGGCGACGCCTACGCGACCGCGATCGACCGGTTCGGGAAGCAGTTCATGAACTCCATCCTGTTCGGCGGGGCGGCGACGCTCCTGACCCTGGCGATCGGGTTCCCTGTCGCCTACACGATCGCATTCCGCGGCGGCCGCTACAAGAACCTGATCCTGTTCCTCGTCATCGCCCCGTTCTTCACGAGCTTCCTGATCCGGACGATCAGCTGGAAGATCCTGCTCGGCGACGAGGGCCCGCTCCTCGCGCCGCTCCGCCACGGCTTGGGCTTCCTCGACAACGATTGGCTCTTGATCGGCCACGGCGCGGTCATTGACGGCCGGTTCAGCCTTCTCAACACCCCGATCTCGCAGCTAGCCGGCCTCACCTACAACTTCCTGCCGTTCATGATCCTGCCGCTGTACGTGGCCCTCGAGAAGATCGACCCGCGGCTCATCGAAGCGGCCGAGGACCTCTTCGCCAATCGGGCGGCGGCGTTCCGGCGGGTGACCTTGCCGCTCGCCCTGCCCGGCGTGTTCGCCGGCTCGCTCCTGACGTTCATCCCGGCGATGGGCGACTACATCAACGCCGAGCTGCTCGGCAATCCGGGCACCCGGATGATCGGCAACGTCATCCAGAACCGTCTGCTCGTCCAGAACGACTATCCGGTCGGCTCGGCGTTGTCGTTCATGCTGATGGCCGGGATCCTCGTGGCGGTCGCCGTCTACGCCCGCGCCCTCGGCACCGAGCAGCTGACCGGCTGATGGCCGACGTGACGACGCTCCCTCGCCCCGAAGCCGCGGCCGCCGCGGCCGGCCGCCGTTCGGGCGGGTTCCGACATGGTTTCCAGCGCCGGATCCTGCCGATCTTCACGACCCTCGCGATCGTCTACCTGATGATCCCGATCGCAGTGATGATCGTGTTCTCGTTCAACAAGCCCGACGGCAAGTTCAACTACATCTGGAACGAGTTCTCGCTCGACGGCTGGGGCCATCCGTTCGACTGGCCGGGCCTCGGCGACGCCGTCTCCGCGAGCCTCGGCGCGGCCCTGATATCGACGGTGATCGCCACGATCATCGGGACGATGATGGGCCTCGCCCTGACCCGCTATCAGTTCCGCGGCCGGGGCGCACTCAACGGGATCATCTTCCTGCCGATGGCGACACCCGAGATCGTCCTGGGGGCGAGCCTCCTCACCCTGTTCGTCGCGACTGCCCTGCCGCCCTTGTCGGGCAGTGTCCCGACCCTCTATCCGACGGGCTTCGGGACGATCCTCATTGCCCACGTCATGTTCAACATCAGCTACGTCGTGGTCACGATCAAGGCTCGCCTGATCGGGTTCGACCGGCGCCTCGAGGAGGCGGCGATGGACCTCGGCGCGAATGAGCTGACGACCTTCTGGAAGGTCACTCTGCCCCTGATCTTCCCGGGAATCATGGCCGCCGCCCTGCTCGCGTTCAGCCTGTCGATCGACGACTTCGTGATAACCAACTTCGTGTCCGGCACCACGAACACATTCCCGATCTGGGTCTACTCCATCCAGCGCAACGCGTTGCCCGTGCAGATCAACGTCATCGGGTCGATCATCTTCCTCGGCGCGGTCGCGCTCGTCGGCGTGACGACGCTCCGATCCGGGCGCGCCG